>NZ_WIXR01000057.1:0-23545 GCF_019425585.1 Burkholderia sp. COPS
GAGGCGGGCGGGGCGGGCGCCGGTTGTTGCGCACCGACCGGTGACGCGCACGGCAGGAACGCGGCCGTGACGGCTGCGCAAACGGCAAGGCGAAGGACGGTACGCGTGGAAGGCATCATCGGGACCGCACGTTGGAACGGAGGGCGAAGGTGCTGTCCCGCCGGCGCATGGCCGGCGGGCGGCGCGGCGGGACGGTCACGATTGTAGCCGACGCGAGTGACCGGGCGGGGCGAGCGGGCCGCGCGCTCCACGCCGGCGGGACGGGCGAAAATACGGGCGAAAAAAAACCGGCCCAACCGGGCCGGTTTTTCGTCTGTGCCGAAGCAGCGTGGCGCTTAAACCTGCGCGCCTGCGTTGGGATCGTCCGGATCGTGCGCGGTCTTCTTTTCCTTGATCGGGTCTTCGCGCTTGATGCCGAGCCACATCGCGAGCGAGCCCGCGACGAACACCGACGAGTAGATGCCGAACATGATGCCGACCGTCAGCGCGAGGGCGAAGTAGTGCAGCGTCGGGCCGCCGAAGAAGAACATCGACAGCACCATCATTTCGGTCGACGTGTGCGTGATGATCGTACGCGACATCGTGGTCGTGATCGCGTGGTTGATCACTTCCTGCACGGTCATTTTGCGTTCGCGGCGGAACGTTTCGCGGATCCGGTCGAAGATGACGACCGACTCGTTGACCGAGTAGCCGAGCACCGCGAGGATGGCCGCGAGCACCGCCAGCGAGAACTCCCACTGGAAGAACGCGAAGAAGCCGAGAATGATCACGACGTCGTGCAGGTTGGCGATGATGCCGGCCACCGCGTACTTCCACTCGAAGCGGAACGACAGGTAGATCACGATGCCGATCACGACGCACGCGAGCGCGAGCAGGCCGTCGGTCGCGAGTTCGCGGCCGACCTGCGGGCCGACGAATTCGACGCGTTGCAGCGTGACGTCCGGGCTCTGTGCCTTCAGCGCGCTCATCACCTGGTCGCTCTGCTGGGCGGACGTGAGGCCTTCCTTCAGCTGCAGCCGGATCAGCACGTTGCGCGACGTGCCGAAATTCTGCACCTGCGCGTCGGCGTAGCCGAGCTTGCCGAGCGTCGCGCGCACGGGTTCGAGTTCGGCGGCCTGCTGGTACTGCACCTCGATCACCGTCCCGCCGGTGAATTCGACGGACAGGTGCAGCCCGCGGTGGAACAGGAAGAACACGGCGGCGAGGAACGTGACCAGCGAGATCACGTTGAACACCAGCGCGTGCCGCATGAACGGAATGTCTTTACGGATGCGGAAAAATTCCATGGTCTTCTCCGGGGCCTTATTGGGTCGAGCCCGGTTTCTTCGGCGACACGCCTTGCTGCGCGCGGTTGCGCAGCTGCGGCTTGCCGGTGCGCGGCGCGTTGCCCTTCGCGGGCGCGGCGAGCTTCGCGGCACGCGCGGTGTCGGTCGCATCGTCCGCCTCGGCGAACGGTGCGGCGGCAGCGGCGCCTTCCGGCTTCCACACCTGGCCGATCGCGAGCGACTTCAGCTTCTTGCGGCCGCCGTACCAGAGGTTGACGATCCCGCGCGAGAAGAACACCGCGGAGAACATCGACGTCAGGATACCGAGGCAGTGCACGATCGCGAACGCGCGAACCGGGCCCGAGCCGAACGCGAGCAGCGCGAGGCCGGCGATCAGCGTCGTGACGTTCGAGTCGAGAATCGTCGCCCATGCGTGCGCGTAGCCCGACTGGATCGCGAGCTGCGGCGGCTGGCCCGCGCGCAGTTCCTCACGCACGCGCTCGTTGATCAGCACGTTCGAGTCGATCGCCATACCGAGCGCGAGCGCGATAGCGGCGATACCGGGCAGCGTCAGCGTGGCCTGCATCAGCGACAGCACGGCGACGAGCAGCAGCAGGTTTACCGACAGGCCGATCACCGAGATCACGCCGAACAGCATGTAGTACGCGATCATGAACACGGCGATCGCGCAGAAGCCCCAGATCACCGAGTGGACGCCCATCTTGATGTTGTCGGCGCCGAGGCTCGGGCCGATCGTGCGTTCCTCGATGATGTCCATCGGCGCCGCGAGCGAACCGGCGCGCAGCAGCAGCGCGAGGTCGGCCGCGGCCTGCGGCGTCGGCTGGCCCGTGATCTGGAAGCGGTCGCCGAGCTCCGACTGGATCGTCGCGACCGTCAGCACCTCGCCCTTGCCCTTCTCGAACAGCACCATCGCCATCGGCTTGCCGATGTTCTCGCGCGACACCGCGCGCACCGAGCGGCCGCCCGCCGAATCGAGGCGGATGTTGACCGACGGACGCTGGTGATCGTCGAAACCGGCCGATGCATCGATGATGCGGTCACCCGTGAAGATCACTTCCTTCTTCAGCAGCACGGGCGCCTGGTTGCCCTGCGTGAACAGTTCTTCACCCGGCGGCACCGGGTCGTTCGGGTTCGGGTGCGTGTTGATCGGGTCGGCGAGGCGCGCTTCGAGCGTCGCGGTGCGGCCGATGATGTCCTTCGCCTTCGCGGTGTCCTGCACGCCCGGCAGCTCGACGACGATACGGTCGCTGCCCTGCTGCTGCAGGATCGGCTCCGACACGCCGAGTTCGTTCACGCGGTTGTGGAGCGTCGTCAGGTTCTGCTTGAGCGCGGCGTCCTCGACGGACTTCTGCACGGCCGGCGTAAACGTGCCGACGACCTGCGTGCCGCCGCCGCCGGGCTGGGTCGCCCATTGCAGTTCGGTGATCGACAGCGCGAGCACCTTGCGGGCGTCTTCCGCCGTCTGCGCATCGCTGAAATTGACGACCACGGACTGGTCGACGCGGCTCACGCCGCCGTCGCGGATGTTCTTGTCGCGCAGCAGCGTGCGCGCGTCGGACGCGTCGGAATCGAGCTTCTTCGTGAGCGCGCCCGTCATGTCGACCTGGAGCAGGAAGTGGACGCCGCCACGCAGGTCGAGGCCCAGATACATCGGCAGCGCGTGCAGCGCGGTCAGCCAGCGCGGCGACGCGCTCTGCAGGTTCAGCGCGACGACGTACTGCGGATCGTTCGGGTCGGCGTTCAGCGACTTCTGCAGCAGGTCCTTGACGCGCAGCTGCGTGTCGGTGTCCTTCAGGCGCACGCGGATGTTCGCGTTCGTCGCCGTGTTCTCGAAGGTGACGTCGTCCGGCGTGATCTGCGCGGCGGCGAGCGCCGATTCGACCTGGGTCAGCGTGGTCGAGTCGAGCTTGACCGTGGCCTTGCCGCTCGACACCTGCACCGCCGGCGCTTCGCCGAAGAAGTTGGGCAATGTGTACAGAAGGCCGATGGCGAGCGCCACGACCATCACGACATATTTCCAGAGTGGATAACGATTCATGAGGGAGCCGAACGGGTGGTTGGCGTGAAAGCGTCGCGTCCGGCGCCGCGGCGGCCCGCTCTCTCAGGCGGGCACGGCGCGGGAAGCCGGACGCTCGGTGAAGGGCTTACAGCGACTTGATCGTGCCCTTCGGCAGAATGGTCGTGACCGCGGCCTTCTGCACGGTGATTTCGGTGCCTTCGGCGATCTCGACGCCGATGTAGCCTTCGGTGACCTTCGTCACCTTGCCCACGAGGCCGCCGCTCGTGACGACTTCGTCGCCCTTGGCCATGGCCGCGAGCATGTTGCGGTGCTCCTTCTGACGCTTCATCTGCGGACGGATCATGATGAAGTAGAGCACGGCAAACATCAGGATGAGCGGCAGGAAGCTCATCAGGCTCGATTCGGCGCCACCGGCACCTTGGGCGAACGCGTTGGAAATGAACGGCACGTTGGTCTCTCCGTAGGGGAAGATCGAAAAATAAGCCGGTTATTCTACCACCGGCCCCATGCGCAAACGGCTCGGCAAATGCGCTTTCGGATCAAGCTGTTAAAGCGCGAACCGGTACCGTTGCGACTCGTTTGGAAAGGCAATTGTAATGTTTGGCGGCCGGATTCGACCGTCGGGACGCATTATTTAGTACACGTCCTATGTGACGGGCCGCGGCGCGGGCAGCCGGCCCGTCAGTCGACCCCTCTCGCGCGATCCTCCGCGAAGCGCTGGCGGAACGCGTCGAACGTATGGGTCTCGATCGCGTCGCGGATCTCGCTCATCAGCTGCAGGTAGTAGTGCAGGTTGTGGATCGTGTTGAGCTGCGCGCCGAGGATCTCGCCGACGCGGTGCAGGTGATGCAGGTAGCCGCGCGAGAAGTTCTGGCACGTGTAGCACGTGCAGCTCGCGTCGAGCGGCTTCAGCGAGTTCTTGTGCGTCGCGTTGCGGATCTTCACGTCGCCGAAGCGCGTGAAGAGCCAGCCGTTGCGCGCGTTGCGGGTCGGCATCACGCAGTCGAACATGTCGACGCCGTTTGCGACGCCCTCGACCAGGTCCTCCGGCGTGCCGACGCCCATCAGGTAGTGCGGCTTGTTGGCCGGCAGCTTCGGGCCCACGTGGCGCAGCACGCGCATCATGTCTTCCTTCGGTTCGCCGACCGACAGCCCGCCGATCGCGAGGCCGTGGAAGCCGAGTTCCGCGAGGCCCGCGAGCGATTCGTCGCGCAGGTCCTCGAACATGCCGCCCTGGACGATCCCGAACAGCGCGTTCGGGTTGCCGAGCCGGTTGAATTCGTCGAGCGAGCGTTTCGCCCAGCGCAGCGACATGCGCATCGAGTCGGCCGCTTCCTTGTGCGTGGTCGGCACGCCGTTGGTTGCGTACGGCGTGCACTCGTCGAACTGCATCACGACGTCGGAGTTCAGCACCTTCTGGATCTGCATCGACACTTCCGGCGACAGGAACAGCTTGTCGCCGTTGATCGGCGACGCGAACGTGACGCCGTCTTCGGTGATCTTGCGCAGGTCGCCGAGCGAGAACACCTGGAAGCCGCCCGAGTCGGTCAGGATCGGCTTGTTCCAGCCCATGAAGCCGTGCAGGCCGCCGTGCGCGTCGATCGTGTCGAGGCCCGGGCGCAGCCACAGGTGGAACGTGTTGCCGAGAATGATCTGGGCCTTGATCTCGTGCAGCTCGCGCGGCTGGATCGCCTTCACGGTGCCGTACGTGCCGACCGGCATGAAGATCGGCGTCTCGACCACGCCGTGATTGAGCTTCACGCGGCCGCGGCGCGCATGGCCGTCGGTCGTCAGCAGTTCGAATTCGAGCCCGTTTGCGGGGCGGTCCTGCACGGGGGCGTGCGCATCGTGCGTATCGTGGGATGAACCTTCGGTCATCGCTTTATTCTCCTTGCCACCGGAGAACAGTCCGGCGCATGTTGGAAACGCCGCCGGCAGGCCGGCGGCGGGGAAAAACAGGTGCGCGCCATCGTAGCGCGTACCGCGGGAAAAGGGGTAACCGCGGGGCAACAGCGGGGGCAACAGCGCGGAGCCACCCACGCGGCTTGCGGCAGCGCGAAGCGCAACGGCCGCTGCGCAATCGCGGGCCGCTTTTCGCGCCTGTCGTGCTACGCGCGCGGCGTCTCCGGCGTGTCGCGCCGCGTGAGCAGCATCGCGTCGCCGTAGCTGAAGAAGCGGTAGCGTTGTTCGATCGCGTGACGGTACGCGGCCCGGATCGTCTCGACGCCCGCGAAAGCGGACACCAGCATCAGCAGCGTCGACTTCGGCAGGTGGAAATTCGTCACGAGCCGGTCGACCACGCGGAAACGATAGCCCGGCGTGATGAAGATGTCGGTCTCGGCCTGCGTCGCCGCGAGCGGGCGGCCCGCTTCGTCGGCCGCGCGCGCCGCGGCTTCGAGCGCGCGCATCGACGTCGTGCCGACCGCGATCACGCTGCCGCCGCGCGCGCGGGTCGCGGCGATTTTGTCGACGAGCGACTGCGGCAGCTCGTACCACTCGCTGTGCATCTTGTGCTCGGCGATGTTGTCGACGCGCACCGGCTGGAACGTGCCGGCACCGACGTGCAGCGTTAGTGTCGCGCGCTCGACGCCCATCGCGTCGAGCCGGTCGAGCATCGGCTGGTCGAAGTGCAGGCCGGCCGTGGGTGCGGCGACCGCCCCCGGATTGCTCGCGTAGACGGTCTGGTAGCGCGTCTCGTCGGTCGCGTCGGGATCGTGCTCGATATAGGGCGGCAGCGGCAGGCGGCCGTATTGCTCGATCAGGTCGAGGCACGGTTCGGGGAAGACCAGCGTGAAGAACGGCTCGACGCGCTCGCCGACGGTCACGTCGAACGCATCGGCGAGACGCAGCGTCGTGCCGGCCCCCGGCGACTTGCTTGCGCGGATCTGCGCGAGCGCCGTGTGCGTGCCGGTCACGCGCTCGACCAGCACCTCGATCTTGCCGCCGCTGGCCTTCTGGCCGAAGAACCGCGCCTTCAGCACCTTGGTATCGTTGAAGACGAGCAGGTCGCCGGGTGCGATGCACGACGGCAGCTCGGCGAAGCGGCGGTCGACGAGGCGCGCGGGCTCGACGGTGCCGTCGACCTCGAGCAGGCGGCTCGCGGTGCGGTCGGGCAGCGCGGTTTGCGCAATCAGCTCGGGCGGCAGATTGAAATCGAAATCGGAAAGCGTGAACATGCGGGCTGGTTCGAAACGGCCGGCGAGCGTTGCCGGCAGGGCGGAAACGCGTAAATGGGGCGCGCGAGCCGCTATGATGACGGGATGCGCGGCCTGGCCGGCGTCGTTCGTTCGGACGACGTGAAAGCCGCTATTGTACTTGCCTTGCGAAGCACCCAGACGATCCGATGCCTGTGTCACCACGCCGTTCCTCCGCTGCCGTTGCCGATTCCGCCGATCCGTTCGACGCGGAGGATGCCGCGCCGCCCGTGCAAGACACGGCGGCGCGCACCGTGCCGCGCCGTGCCGGCCCGAAGCGCGGCGCCGACGGCAGGCTCGCGCAGCCCGCCGCCGCCGCGCCCGATGCCGACGGCGCCGCCGCGGGCGATGCAGCGGGCGAGGCCGGCGCATCCGGCACGAAGCGCAAGAAGAAGCCGGCCGCCGACAAGCCCGTGAAGACCGCCGACAAGCTCGCGAAGCTCGGCCTCACGCGCTCGATCGATCTCGTGCTGCATCTGCCGATGCGCTACGAGGACGAAACCACGCTCACGCCGATCGGCGAGCTGCTGCCGGGCGGCATCGCGCAGACCGAGGGGGTCGTGTTCGACAACGAGGTCGCGTATCGCCCGCGCCGCCAGCTCGTCGTGAAGATCCAGGACGACGACGGCGAGCAGCTCGTGCTGCGCTTCCTCAATTTCTACGGCTCGCAGGTCAAGCAGATGGCCGTCGGCCAGCGGCTGCGCGTGCGCGGCGACGTGCGCGGCGGCTTTTTCGGGATGGAGATGGTGCATCCGGCCGTGCGCGTCGTCGAAGCCGATGCGCCGCTGCCGCAGGTGCTCACGCCCGTCTATCCGAGCACGGCCGGCGTGTCGCAGGCGTACCTGCGCAAGGCGATCGAGAACGCGGTGGAGCGCACGCCGCTGCCCGAGCTGCTGCCGCCCGAGATCCAGCGCGACTACCTGAAGCCGCTCGACGTGCCGACGCTCGAGCAGGCCGTGCGCATCCTGCATCACCCGCGCGTCGATTCCGACGAAGCCGCGCTGATGGACGGCTCGCATCCGGCGTGGACCCGCATCAAGTTCGAGGAACTGCTCGCGCAGCAGCTGTCGCTCAAGCGCGCGCACGAGGAGCGCCGCACGCGCGCGGCGCCCGCGATGCCGCGTCGCACCGCGAGCGATGCCGATGCGCTGACGACCCGGCTCTATGCCGCGCTGCCGTTCACGCTGACGGGCGCGCAGGCGCGCGTCGTCGACGAGATCGCGCGCGACCTCACGCTCGCGCACCCGATGCAGCGCCTGCTGCAGGGCGACGTCGGCAGCGGCAAGACGGTGGTCGCGGCGCTGGCCGCCACGCAGGCGATCGACGCCGGCTACCAGGCCGCGCTGATGGCGCCCACCGAAATCCTCGCCGAGCAACATGCGCGCAAGCTGCGCGCGTGGCTCGAGCCGCTCGGCGTCACGGTGGCGTGGCTCGCGGGCAGCCTGAAGGCGAAAGAGAAACGCGCGGCGATCGAGGCGGCCGCGCTCGGCACCGCGCAGCTCGTGATCGGCACGCACGCGATCATCCAGGACACGGTCGAATTCGCCCGGCTCGGCCTCGTGATCGTCGACGAGCAGCACCGCTTCGGCGTCGAGCAGCGGCTCGCGCTGCGGGCGAAGGCCGCGAACGCGGCCAACGGCGCGCGCGACTTCCAGCCGCACCAGTTGATGATGTCGGCCACGCCGATTCCGCGCACGCTCGCGATGACGTATTACGCGGACCTCGAGGTCTCGACGATCGACGAGCTGCCGCCGGGCCGCACGCCGGTGCTGACGCGCCTCGTCGGCGATGCGCGGCGCGAGGAGGTGATCGCCCGCGTGCGCGAGGCCGCGCTGACCGGGCGCCAGGTGTACTGGGTGTGCCCGCTGATCGAGGAGAGCGAGACGCTGCAGCTGCAGACGGCCGTCGAGACTTACGAGACGCTCGCCGCCGCACTCCCGGAGCTGAAGGTCGGGCTCGTGCACGGCCGGCTGTCGCCGGCCGACAAGGCGGCCGTGATGGAAGCGTTCACGCGCAACGAAGTGCAGCTGCTCGTCGCGACGACCGTGATCGAGGTCGGCGTCGACGTGCCGAACGCGTCGCTGATGGTGATCGAGCACGCGGAGCGCTTCGGCCTCGCGCAGCTGCACCAGTTGCGCGGCCGGGTCGGGCGCGGCACCGCGGCGTCGGTGTGCGTGCTGCTGTACACGGGGCCGCTGTCGCTCACCGGCCGCGAGCGGCTGAAGACGATGCGCGAGACGACCGACGGCTTCGAGATCGCGCGGCGCGACCTCGAGATCCGCGGCCCCGGCGAATTCCTCGGCGCCCGCCAGTCGGGCGCAGCGATGCTGCGCTTCGCGAACCTCGAGACCGACGGCTGGCTGATCGATCCGGCCCGCGAAGCGGCGACGCGGCTGATTGCCGCGTATCCCGAAATCGTCACGCAGCATCTCGCACGCTGGCTTGGCGCGCGGGAGCAGTATCTGAAGGCCTGATCCGCCCGTTGGGGCCGGATCCGGAATCGCGGTTCGACGCATCCCGATGCAGAGAAACTTGGCGAACCGGTGTCACAGGGTGTATAAATTAAACCTATCGCCTGTATATCTCTGATTGACCCACAATGACGCTGACTGAATTGAAATACATCGTCGCGGTCGCGCGCGAACGGCATTTCGGCCGTGCGGCCGAAGCCTGCTTCGTGAGCCAGCCGACGCTGTCGGTGGCGATCAAGAAGCTCGAAGACGAGCTGAACGTGCAGATTTTCGAGCGCGGCGCGAGCGAAGTAAGCGTGACGCCGATCGGTGACCAGATCGTCACGCAGGCGCAGCGCGTACTCGAGCAGACTTTCGCGATCAAGGAGATCGCGAAGCAGGGCAAGGATCCGCTGGTCGGCCCGTTCCGCCTTGGCGTGATCTACACGATCGGGCCGTACCTGCTGCCGACGCTCGTCAAGCAGATGATCCAGCGTGTCCCGCAGATGCCGCTGATGCTGCAGGAAAACTACACGCTCAAGCTGCTCGAACTGCTGAAGCAGGGCGAGATCGACGCCGCGATCATGGCGCTGCCGTTTCCGGAAACCGGCCTGATGGTGCGCCCGCTGTACGACGAACCGTTCGTTGTCGCGCTGCCGGCCGGCCATCCGTGGGAGAAGCGCGACGAAATCGACGCCGAGGACCTGAAGCAGGAAACCATGCTGCTGCTCGGCAACGGTCACTGCTTCCGCGATCACGTGCTCGGCGTGTGTCCGGAGCTGATGCGCTTCTCGCAGACGGCCGACGGCATCCAGAAGACCTTCGAGGGCTCGTCGCTCGAGACGATCCGCCACATGGTCGCGAGCGGCGTCGGCATTACGGTGCTGCCGCGAATGTCGGTTGCCGAGGTCGGCCCGCGCGCGAACGGCCCCGATGCCGAACTGCTGTCGTACGTGCCGTTCAACGAGCCGGTACCCGACCGCCGCGTGGTGCTCGTGTGGCGCAAGAGCTTCACGCGGATGCCCGCGATCGACGCGATCAGCGACGCGATTTCCGCCTGCGAGCTGCCGGGTGTCGCGAAGCTCGACATGCCGGCGACGATGAACTGAGCACGCTGCGGCATGCGCGTGTGGCAGCCCGATGAACGGGGTCTTACGACCCCGTTTATTTTTCTCTATCGCATAGATGAAATTAATCAAATTCAAGTAATCGATAGACTTATATAGAATCCTTTCCATGGATCGGCGTCCTGTCGACGACCGGTCTGCACGTTGAGTGCAAGCGTCAAAGGAGGATGTCATGATGCGGTCGGTATTGCAGCACGCGCAGCGGAACATCCCGTCGCGCGACGCGGTCGTACATCGCGCCAGGGCGGCGGTTCGCAGCCTGCGTCCGATTGCGTTCGCGTACCTCGCGGACCGTGTGTACGGCGGTTGAACGCCGCCGCGCGCCGGTTCAGTGTTCCCCCGATTCACCCGCCATCAAGCCATGAGGGAGCATCGCATGTCCGAAAGCTGGAATTCCGCCCGCAGCGTCGTCACGACGCCTGCCGGCAGCCGGTTCCCCGAGCGTGCCGCCCGCGGCGCGGCGCAGCGGGAACGCGCGTCACAGGCCCCGCGCGATATCCCGTAGTACGACAGGAGAATCAACCTGTTCCGTTTCCCATCCCCGCAATGACACTCCACCAACCGCACCCGGCATGCCGCCGGAGCGAACCGGCGGAGTCATACGAGCAAGCCAAGGAGAAATCGCATGTCGAACGAAACGAAGTGCCCGTTCAACCACACCGCTGGTGGCGGCACGACGAACAAGGACTGGTGGCCGAATCAGCTCAACCTGAACATCCTGCACCGCCATTCGGCGCTGTCCGATCCGATGGACAAGGATTTCGACTACGCGGAAGCGTTCAGCAAGCTGGACCTCGCGGCGGTGAAGAAGGACCTGCACGCACTGATGACGATGTCGCAGGACTGGTGGCCGGCCGACTTCGGCCACTATGGCGGCCTGTTCATCCGCATGGCCTGGCACAGCGCCGGCACGTACCGCACGGCCGACGGCCGCGGCGGCGCGGGCGGCGGGCAGCAGCGCTTCGCGCCGCTCAACAGCTGGCCGGACAACGTCAGCCTCGACAAGGCTCGCCGGCTGCTGTGGCCGATCAAGCAGAAGTACGGCCGCAACATCTCGTGGGCCGACCTGCTGATCCTGACCGGCAACGTCGCGCTCGAATCGATGGGCTTCAAGACCTTCGGTTATGCCGGCGGCCGCGTCGACACGTGGGAACCGGACGACGTCTACTGGGGCTCGGAAAAGATCTGGCTGGAACTGAGCGGCGGCCCGAACAGCCGCTACTCGGGCAAGCGTGAGCTCGAAAGCCCGCTCGCTGCCGTGCAGATGGGCCTCATCTACGTGAACCCGGAAGGCCCGGACGGCAACCCCGACCCGGTCGCCGCCGCGCATGACATCCGCGAGACGTTCGCGCGGATGGCGATGAACGACGAAGAGACGGTCGCGCTGATCGCGGGCGGCCACACGTTCGGCAAGACGCACGGTGCCGGTCCGGCGTCGAACGTCGGCCCCGAGCCGGAAGCCGCGGGCCTCGAGGAGCAGGGTCTCGGCTGGAAGAGCACGTTCGGCACGGGCAAGGGCAAGGACGCGATCACGAGCGGCCTCGAAGTCACGTGGACGTCGACGCCGACGCAGTGGAGCAACGACTTCTTCAAGCACCTGTTCAGCTACGAGTGGGAGCTCACGAAGAGCCCGGCCGGCGCGCACCAGTGGGTCGCGAAGGACGCCGGCGAAGTGATTCCCGATGCGTTCGACGCGTCGAAGAAGCATCGCCCGACGATGCTGACGACCGACCTGTCGCTGCGTTTCGACCCGGCCTACGAAAAGATCTCGCGCCGTTTCTACGAGAACCCGGCCGATTTCGCCGATGCGTTCGCGCGTGCGTGGTTCAAGCTCACGCACCGCGACATGGGCCCGCGCTCCCGTTATCTCGGCCCGGAAGTGCCGGCGGAACACCTGCTGTGGCAGGACCCGATCCCGGCAGTCGACCACCCGCTGATCGACGACGCCGACGTTGCCGCGCTGAAGGTGAAGGTGCTGGCAACGGGCCTGTCGGTGTCGCAGCTCGTGTCGACGGCATGGGCGTCGGCCGCGACGTTCCGCGGATCGGACAAGCGCGGCGGCGCGAACGGTGCGCGTATCCGCCTGGCGCCGCAGAAGGACTGGGAAGTGAACCGTCCGGCTGAACTCGCGAAGGTGCTCGCGACGCTCGAAGGCGTGCAGAAGGCGTTCAACGACGCCCAGACGGGCGGCAAGAAGGTGTCGCTCGCCGACCTGATCGTGCTGGCCGGTGCGGCCGGCGTCGAGCAGGCCGCGAAGAACGCGGGCGTCGCGGTGACGGTGCCGTTCGCACCGGGCCGTGCGGATGCATCGCAGGAAGAGACCGATGTCGAAGCGATGGCCGTGCTCGAGCCGGTCGCGGACGGCTTCCGCAACTACCTGAAGCACGCGTACAAGACGCCGGCCGAGGCGCTGCTGGTCGACAAGGCGCAACTGCTGACGCTGAGCGCGCCCGAGATGACGGTGCTCGTCGGTGGCCTGCGCGTGCTCGGTGCGAACGCCGGCGAAGCGAAGCATGGCGTGTTCACCGACCGTCCGGAAGCGCTGACGAACGACTTCTTCGTGAACCTGCTCGACATGGGCACGGAATGGAAGCCGGTGTCGGCCGCGAACGACGTGTTCGAAGGGCGCGATCGCGCAACGGGCAAGGTGAAGTGGACCGGCACGCGCGTCGACCTGATCTTCGGCTCGCATGCGCAGCTGCGTGCGCTGGCCGAGGTGTACGGCAGCGCGGATGCGAAGGAGAAGTTCGCGCGCGACTTCGTCGCGGCCTGGAACAAGGTGATGAACCTCGACCGCTTCGACCTCGCGTGAGCGTTGCCGTGCAGTAGCACGGTGAGGCAGTAACGGGAAACGGCCGGTCGTCCGGCCGGCCGTTTCGTCCCGATCCTGGATTTCATTGAAGGAGTGACGATCATGACGCAAATGATGCTGAACATGCGCGCCGCGCTGGCTGCACCGAAGGTGCGGGCGCCGGCCGAGATCGCGCGGTACGTAGTCGGATTCGCGATCGTCGTCGGCGGTGCGGCCGAACTGGTGTCGCAGGCGCTGCACGCGATCGCCGCCGCCTGAGCGCGGCGGGGCGTACGCCACGCTGCAGTGGCGAGTCATACGGGTGGTGCGATGTCGGCATGCAGGGCAACAGATTCGCTTGAATGGTTCCGGTCGATTGAGTGAGGAGTCCGTAGCATGTCCACGAAGACCCGCGATCCATCCGGATCTACCCGGTTGAGGGTGTCCTGACGATATTGCTTGCGCCATCCGGACACCACATTGACGTTGATGTCGTGCCGGCGCGCAACAATCGACACCGACATGCCGGGCGTCAATGTCTCCCTGATCACCTGCTGCCTGAATGCTTGCGCGTACGTCCGATGGGGATGGGTACGATTCGCTGCGTTCGACATGGCTGACTGGCTCCGTCAATCCAAACGTGCTCATCATGCTTTGGAAAAGTGAGCGCCGGAAACGGTCCGGTCGAGGCGCTTGCGATGAAGCGTGCGCTGTCGTCGTTTTCGCGGATTCGACAGCGATGCGATCGCCGCGGTACCGGCCGACGCGTTGACGCCGGGAAGGGCCCGCAACGCCGGCGGCTCCGAGGTGCATCCGCTCGACGTGCTGCCTGGTTCGTCGATCGAACGGGATCCACATCGATCGGTCGGCGATTTTGCCGCGATGGCGATTCTCAAGCGGCGCCGGCAACACGGCGGTTTCGCGGACGCAGGCGATCGTCATCCCCGCGCGCACGACGCTGCGTGACAAGGCCGAGCCGTCAGCAAGCGGTGTCGGATATATTCGGCAGGTTCTCCATCATCCAGGTAGGCATTCAATGGAATCACGACGCAAGGCAGTGGGCGTGGTCGCGCCTGCGGGTGTGCCCGATCCGGAAGGCATCGCGCGTGGCATTGCGCTCGTCGAAAGCTGGGGCTTCGAGGTCAGGGCGGGTGCGCATCTCGGCAGCCGGTACCGCTATTTCGCCGGTACCGCCGAGGAGCGCGCGGACGACCTGCGGCGCACCCTGATGGATCCGTCGATCGATATCGTGTGGCTCGCGCGCGGGGGATTCGGTTGCGCGCATTTGCTCGAGCACTTGCCCGACGAGATCGCAACGCCGAAGACGATCATCGGCTTTTCCGACGCGACGTCACTGTTCTGCGCCCTCGCGGATCGGCCCGGCGTGCGTTTGCTGCATGGCCCGACATTTCACAGTCTGGCGACCAAGGTCGACGACGCGACGCGCGCCGACATTCGCGCTGTGCTGACCGGCGACGAACGCGACGCGCTGAGTCTGCGGCATTTGTCCGGCGCCGCTGGTGCCGTGCGGGGACGTCTGTGCGGCGGCAACGTGACGGTACTCGCAAGCGTCGCGGGTACGCGCTGGTCGCTTCGCTCACGCGACGCGATCGTACTGCTGGAGGACGTGACGGAGTTCGGCTACCGGCTCGACCGCAGCCTGACGCAACTGCGTCTGAGCGGCGCGTTCGACGGAGCGCGTGCGTTCGTGCTCGGGCAATTCACGCGCTGCCCGATCCCGGACGGCGCGGATTTCACGCTCGAGCAGATGCTTGTCGACGTGCTGGGCGGCTTCGGCCTGCCGATCTACTCGGGTCTGCCGATCGGCCATGAACACCGCAACATCACCTGGCAATACGGCAGCCAGGCTGCCATCGAGAACGGCGCGATCCGGTTCGGCGCGTAGCGTCGAATCGGGAAGGACAGGAACGCGTACCCTCGGCGATTTCGCGAAACTGTCGTCGGTGCCGGAAGCGAAGGGCGTGCGGGCGGCGGAAGACATGATCCGCGAGCTCGTCGAAGGGCACGAGGCCGTCGTGCGAACCCGCGCGCGCGATTTTTCCGATCGCCGACGCGGCGAGCCCACCGCCGACCTGCGGACGCATGAAAAACCGCGTGGATGCTGCGCTCGTTGCTCGCGTAAGTGCGATGCGGCCGGGGAGGGCGCGCTGACTCGCCCGATCCGGAGCGATCGAATCCGTCCCTTGATTGGCGCAAAGCGGGGCCCGGCCATGCGCAGCGGGCCCGGGCGGCCCGGGCGCGCCGGGCGGCTGCCGCCGCGGGCCGCCCCGACATGACGCGAAGCACCGCTCGGCTCTAAAATGCCGGGGTTATCTTCCCGGTGCCTCGCCATGCTTGCCCGCTTTCCCCTGTATCTGCGGCTCGTCCGGATGGACAAGCCGATCGGCAGCCTGCTGCTGCTGTGGCCGACGCTCAACGCGCTGTGGATCGCGTCCGACGGCCATCCGCGCTGGCCGCTGCTCGTGATCTTCTCGCTCGGCACGCTGCTGATGCGCTCGGCCGGCTGCGCGATGAACGACTACGCCGACCGCGATTTCGACCGCCACGTGAAGCGCACGGCCGACCGGCCGCTGACGTCGGGCAAGATCCGTGCGTGGGAAGCCGTTGCGATCGCCGTTGGGCTCGCATTCATCTCGTTCCTGCTGATCCTGCCGCTCAACACGCTGACGAAGGAACTGTCCGTCGTCGCGCTGTTCGTCGCGGGTTCGTATCCGTTCATGAAGCGTTTCTTCGCGATTCCGCAGGCGTATCTCGGCATCGCGTTCGGCTTCGGCATTCCGATGGCGTTCGCGGCCGTGCAGGACACGGTGCCGACGATCGCATGGGTGATGCTGGTCGCGAACATTTTCTGGTCGGTCGCGTACGACACCGAATACGCGATGGTCGATCGCGACGACGACATCAAGATCGGGATCCGCACGTCGGCGCTGACGTTCGGCCGCTTCGACGTCGCGGCCGTGATGGCGTGTTATGCGGCGACGCTCGGCATCTACGTGTGGATCGGCGTGACGCTCGGCTTCGGCCTCGCGTACTGGGCCGGCTGGGCGGCGGCGGTCGGCTGCGCGCTGTATCACTACACGCTGATCAAGGGTCGCGAGCGGATGCCGTGCTTCGCCGCGTTCCGGCACAACAACTGGCTCGGCGGCGTGCTGTTCGCGGGGATCGCCGCGCATTACCTGCTGGCGGGTCCGGCGGCCAACTGAAGCGGCCGCGCGCCGGCGCGCGACGCGATGCGCGATGCCAACAAAAAAGCGGCCGAGGCCGCTTTTTTGTTGCCGGTGCCCGGGGGGAGGCCCGGAGCGGGCGCCGCGCTTACGCGCGACCGAGCTCGTCGCCCATTTCCTTCGCACGCGCTTCGGCCGCGAGCGCGCCGCGCACGATCGCGTCCTTCACGCCCTGCGCGTCGAACGATGCGAGTGCGGCGGCCGTCGTGCCGCCCTTCGACGTCACGCGCTCGCGCAGCACGCTCGCCGGCTCGCCCGATTGGGCGGCGAGTTGCGCGGCGCCCGTGAACGTCGCGACCGCGAGCGCGCGGCCCTGTTCGTCGTTCATGCCGAGCTGGCGCGCGGCTTCCTGCAGCGCTTCGATGAAATAGAACACGTACGCGGGGCCGCTGCCCGAAATGGCCGTGACGGCATCGAGCTTCGACTCGTCGTCGAACCACACGGTCTCGCCGACCGCGCCGAGCACGTTCGACGCGAGTTCGCGGCCCGCCGCATCGACGCCCGGCAGTGCGGCGAGGCCCGTCACGCCCATGCCGACGAGTGCGGGCGTGTTCGGCATCGTGCGCACGACGCGTGCGTAGTCGCCGAGCCAGCGCGCGAGATCGCTGCCGCGGATGCCGGCCGCGATGCTGATCACCAGCTGTGTCTTCAGGTGCGGCGCGAGCGCCTGCGCGACGTCCTTCAGCACCTGCGGCTTCACCGCGAGCACGATCGCGTCGTAGTCGGCGAGCGTTGCGTCGACGGCCGCGCCGGTGCGGATGCCGAATTGCTGCGCGGCGCGTGCGCGCACTTCTTCGTTGACGTCGATGGCATACAGGCCGTCAGCGGCGACGCCGCGCTTGATCAGGCCGCCGATCAGGGCCGCGGCCATGTTGCCGCCGCCGATGAATGCGATTTTCATGATGTTCGATTGAGCGAGTGAGTGAACGGGAGGGCGGAAAGGGCGCGGCGTTCAGTGCGAGTAATCGCGCGCGCCGAAGATCGCGGTGCCGACGCGCACGATCGTCGCGCCTTCGAGCACGGCCGCGTCGAGATCGGCGGACATGCCCATCGACAGCGTGTCGAGTGGCAGGCCGTCGGCGCGCAATGCGTCGAACAGCGCGCGCAGCGCGCGATGCGGCACGCGTTGCGCGTCGGTGTCGCCGGCCGGTTCGGGAATCGCCATCAGGCCGCGCAGCCGCAGCGACGGCAGCGCGGCGACCGCGCGCGCGACCTCGGCCACGTCGGCCGGTGCGACGCCGCTCTTCGACGCCTCGCCGCTGATGTTCACCTGCACGCACACGTTGAGCGGCGGCAGGTGCGCGGGGCGCTGTTCCGACAGGCGCTGCGCGATCTTCAGCCGGTCGACCGAATGGACCCAGTCGAAGCGTTCGGCAACCGGGCGCGTCTTGTTCGATTGCAGCGGCCCGATGAAATGCCATTCGAGGCTCGCGCGCAAGTCGGCGAGCGCGTCGATCTTGTCGATCGATTCCTGCACGTAGTTTTCGCCGAATGCGCGCTGCCCGGCCGCATGCGCGGCGCGCACGTCGGCGGCGGGAAACGTCTTCGAGACGGCGAGCAGCGATACGGTGGCGGGATCGCGGCCGGCCGCGCGGGCGGCGTCGGCGATGCGGCGATGAACGGATTCGAGGCGGGCGGCGAGATCGGACATGACGGGCACGAAAGCAGGCACGGAAGCAGGCATGTAGCGGATGCGCCGCGGCACGCGGCGCATCGATCCGCCCATTATACGGACGCCGGGCGCGAGGCCCAGGGCCCGCCCGTCATTCGTATGAACAGGCCCTAGCCATACAGCAGGTGCTCGACGAGCTGGATCCAGTGGGCCACCGGAATCTGCGTGCCGCTCTGCAGGTGGGCGATGCAGCCGACGTTGCCGGAGACGATCATCTGCGGTTCGAGCGCCTGCAGCTTCAGCAGCTTCTGCTTGCGCAACCGGTACGACAGCGACGGCTGCGTCAGCGAATAGGTGCCGGCCGAGCCGCAGCACAGATGGCTGTCGGCCGGCAGCCGCACGTCGATGCCGAGGGTCTCGAGCAGGCGTTCGACCTTGCCGCGCGACTGCTGGCCGTGCTGCAGCGTGCACGGCGGGTGGTACGCGACCGTATGGACCGCGCGGCGGCGCGCGAGCGTCGCGAGCTCGGCCTCGAACGCGAGCAGCACGTCGGAGATGTCGCGCGTCAGCGACACGATGCGCTGCGCCTTCTCCGCGTAGGCCGGGTCGTCGCGCAGCAGGTGCGCGTATTCGAGCACCGTCGCGCCGCAGCCCGACGCGTTCATCACGATCGCCTCGACACCCTGTTCGACATGAGGCCACCACGCGTCGATGTTGCGGCGCGCGTCGTCGAGCGCTTCGTCGTGATAGTTCAGGTGCAGGCGGATCGCGCCGCAGCAGCCGGCATCGGGCGCGACGACGGTCTCGATGCCGAGCGCGTCGAGCACGCGCGCGGTCGCGATATTGATGTTCGGCAGCATCGACGGCTGCACGCAGCCGCCGAGCATCAGCATCTTGCGCGTGTGCGTCAGGTGCGGCCATTCGAGCAGCCGCGTGCGCGGCGGCACCTTGTCGCGCAGCCGCTTCGGCAGCAGCGGACGGACGTGCTGGCCGAGCCGCATCACCGGCGAGAACAGCGCGGCGTTCGGCACGAGGCTCGCGAGCACGCGGCGCACGAGACGCTGCTGCACGGGGCGCTGAACCTGTGCCTCGACGTGCTTGCGGCCGATCTCGACGAGCCGGCCGTACTGGACGCCGGACGGGCAGGTCGTCTCGCAACTGCGGCACGTGAGGCAGCGGTCGAGGTGCTGCTGCGTGCTGCGCGTGACGGGCGCGCCTTCGACCATCTGCTTGATCAGGTAGATGCGGCCGCGCGGGCCGTCGAGTTCGTCGCCGAGCAGCTGGTAGGTCGGGCAGGTCGCGGTGCAGAACCCGCAATGCACGCACTTGCGCAATATCGCGTCGGCTTCGTCGCCGTCGGGCGTATTGCGGATGAAATCGGCGAGGTTCGTCTGCATTTAGGGTCTGTTTACCTATGGAGCGCGCATGCGTTGCCACGAGAACGGCCGCTCGCGAGGCGCGTGACGCAGCGAATACTGACGTATTCGCAAGGAGCGCAACGCGGCGAGCGGCCGTTCTCGTGGCAACCCCAATTTAAAAAATCCATGTCACGGGAATGCCCGAAATCGCCCGCATGGCGGCGTCGCTCGTCCCTTGTTTGGCTCGGCCAAACGGCGCTCCTCACTTCTTGCCCTGCGAGCGATTTCGGGCATTCGCATGTACGTTCCATAGGTAAACAGACCCTAAAGATCCGGGTAGAGCCGGCCGCGGTTGAAGATGCGCGCGGGATCGAACGCGGCTTTCAACCCGCGGTGGATTTTCATCATCGGGGCGGGGAGCGGCGTGAACACGCCCGCGCTGCGGTCGTACGCGTCGCCCGCGCGGAACAGCGTCGCGTGGCCGCCGGCCTGCTTGGCGCTCATCCGCACGGTCTGCGCATCGGCGTCGGTGATCCACCAGCGCTGCGCGCCGCCCCATTCCATCAACTGGGTGCCGGGCAGGTGCATCGGTTCGGTGATCGACGGCAGCGCGAGACGCCACAGCGCATAGCCGGGCGGGATGCCGTGGAAGAACGGGTCGGTATGCTCGCGCAGGCCGGCCCAGAAGCGCTCGGCCTCGACCGCGTCGACGACTTCGCCGCCGAGCAGCGTCTTCGCGGATTTCACGGCCGCTTCGGCGCCCGACAGGCGCAGGACGAGCGTGCCGTTGCGCCATCCGCTCGCGCTGACGGGCAGCGGATGGCCGCCCCATTCGTTGAGCTTGCGCACCGCGTCGGTCGCGGTCATCTCGAACTTCAGCGTGACTTCGGCGACGGGCATCGGCAGCACCTTGAGCGACAGGTCGAGCATCAGCCCGAGCGTGCCGAGCGCGCCGGCCATCAGCCGCGACACGTCGTAGCCGGCGACGTTCTTCACGACCTGGCCGCCGAAGCGCAGCAGTTCGCCGCGGCCGTTCATCAGCGTGACACCGAGCATGAAATCGCGGGGCGCACCGCAGGTGGCCCGCCGCGGGCCCGCGAGGCCGGCCGCGACGCAGCCGCCGACGGTGGCCGCGCGGCCGAAGTGCGGCGGCTCGAACGGCAGCATCTGGCCGCACTCGGCGAGGACGGTTTCAAGCTGCGCGAGCGGCGTGCCCGCGCGGACCGTGACGACGAGTTCGGCCGGGTCGTACGACACGACGCCCTGAAACGCGCGCGTGTCGAGAATTTCGCCCTCGAGCGCCTGGCCGTACCAGTCCTTGGTGCCGCCGCCGCGAATCCGCAGCGGCCGGCCGTCGGCGCTGGCGGCGCGGACGCGGTCGGCCCATCCGGCGACGATGTCGTCCTCTTCCATGTTCTGTTGCTGCCTCGACTTGTTGTTCGGTCGATTGTACCGGGGTGGCGCGATTCCACATCGCGACTATCCCTAAGCCCGGTATCGCGGGCCGTCTGCCCGCGTCGCCGCATGGACGGGCCGCGCGGGCACGGTCGAACGCCGCGGCCCGGCCGCGGGCACCGGCCGCGACCCGCACGGGCCGCTCAGAAGCGCGGCAGGTCGGGGTGCGGCAGCAGCCCGCCGCGCACGTGCTGGCGACCGTATTCGGCGCAGCGCGCGCGGGTCGGGATGCCCTTGTCCGGGTTCAGCAGCCCGGCCGGATCGAACGCGCGCTTGACCGCGAAGAACGCGTCGCGCTCCTGCGGCGAGAACTGTACGCACATCGAATTGAGCTTCTCGATGCCGACGCCGTGCTCGCCCGTCACGCTGCCGCCGAATTCCACGCAGCACTCGAGGATTTCCGCGCCGAACTGCTCGGCGCGGTGCAGTTCGTCCGGATCGTTCGCGTTGTAGAGGATCAGCGGATGCATGTTGCCGTCGCCCGCGTGGAACACGTTGATGCAGCGCAGCCCGTAGCGCGTCTCGAGCTGTTCGATGCGCGCGAGCAGCGGGCCGATCGCGCGGCGCGGCACGGTGCCGTCCATGCAGTAGTAGTCGGCCGAAATGCGGCCGGCGGCCGGGAACGCGTTCTTGCGGCCCGACCAGAAGCGCAGCCGCTCGTGCTCGTTGCGCGATACCTGGATGCGGGTCGCGCCATGCTCGCGCAGCACGGCCGTCA
Source organism: Burkholderia sp. COPS (assembly GCF_019425585.1). NCBI lineage: Bacteria > Pseudomonadati > Pseudomonadota > Betaproteobacteria > Burkholderiales > Burkholderiaceae > Burkholderia > Burkholderia sp. COPS. The sequence continues at coordinate 21,257 of NZ_WIXR01000057.1, forward strand.
TCCGCACGATTTCTTCCGCGACTTCTTCCGGCGTGCCGTCCGATTCGCACAGCAGGATCGCCTTCGCCTCGAGATCGTAGCCCGCGTGCGTGAACGCCTCGACGGCCTGCGTGGCCGGCTTGTCCATCATTTCGAGCCCGGCCGGGATGATCCCCGACGCGATGATCGCCGCGACGGCCTCGCCGCCCTTCACGACGTCGTCGAAGCTCGCCATCACGAGCTGGGCCGTCTGCGGCTTCGGGATCAGCTTCACCGTGACCTCGGTGACGATCGCGAACATCCCTTCGCTGCCGATCATCACGGCGAGCAGGTCGAGGCCCGGCATGTCGAGCGCAAGCGAACCGAATTCGACGATCTCGCCGTCGATCGTCACCGCGCGCACGCGCATCACGTTGTGCACGGTCAGCCCGTATTTCAGGCAATGGACGCCGCCGGAATTTTCCGCGACGTTGCCGCCGATCGTGCACGCGATCTGCGACGACGGATCGGGCGCGTAGTACAGGCCGTACGGCGCGGCGGCCTCCGAGATCGCGAGGTTGCGCACGCCGGGCTGCACGGTCGCCGTGCGCGCGTATGGATCGACTTCGACGATGCGCGTGAAGCGCGCAAGCGACAGCACGACGCCGAGCGCGATCGGCAACGCGCCGCCCGACAGGCTCGTGCCTGCGCCGCGCGGCACGATCGGCACCTCCATGCGGCGGCAGATCTGCACGATCCGCTGCACCTGCGATTCCGTTTCGGGCAGCGCGACCGCGAGCGGCAGGCGGCGGTACGCGGACAGGCCGTCGCATTCGTACGGCGCCGTGTCTTCGTCGCGGTACAGCAGGCAGTGCGTCGGCAGCACGGCCATCAGCGCCTGCACGACTTCGCGCTGGCGCTGCGCGCGTGCCGCGCTCGACAGTTCGACGGGAGCGTTCATTGGGTCTCCTGCAGCGGGTGGCGCGGCGTCGCGCCGCCGTGTCAGCACGTGAAAATCTTGCCCGGATTCATCAGGTTGCGCGGATCGAGCGCGAGCTTGATCGCACGCATCGTGTCGATCGCGTTGTCGCCGTGCTCCTTCGGCAGGAAGCGCATCTTGTGCAGCCCGACGCCGTGCTCGCCCGTGCAGGTGCCGCCGAGGCGCAGCGCGCGCTCGACGATCCGGTCGTTGATGTGCTCGGCTTCCGCGATCTCCTCGGGCTTGTCGGGGTCGATCAGGATCGCGACGTGGAAATTGCCGTCGCCGACGTGGCCGACGATCGGGCAGGGCAGCGACGAGGCGCGCAGGTCGACTTCGGTTTCCTCGACGCACGCGGCGAGCTGCGAGATCGGCACGCAGACGTCGGTGGTCACCGCGCGGCAGCCGGGTTTCAATTGCAGCATCGCGAAATATGCGTTGTGGCGTGCGGCCCAGAGGCGCGTGCGGTCTTCGGGGCGGGTTGCCCATTCGAAACCCTGGCCGTTGTTCTGGCCCGCGAGCGCCTGCACGAGCTCCGCCTGTTCCTTCACGCCGGCCTCGGTGCCGTGGAACTCGAAGAACAGCGTCGGCGCTTCGGTGAGCGTCAGGTTCGAATGGCGGTTGATCGAGCGCACGGCGAGCGCATCGACGAATTCGACACGCGCGATCGGCACGCCGATCTGGATCGTCTCGATCACGGTGCGCACCGCGTCGCCCATCGACGGGAACGTGCAGATCGCGGCCGATACGGCTTCGGGCAGCGGATGCAGGCGCAGCGTGATCTCGGTGATCACGCCGAGCGTGCCTTCGGAGCCGACGAACAGGCGCGTGAGGTCGTAGCCGGCCGACGACTTGCGGGCGCGCGAGCCGGTCTTCACCACACGGCCGTCGGCGAGCACCGCGGTCAGGCCGAGCACGTTCTCGCGCATCGTGCCGTAGCGCACGGCATTGGTGCCCGACGCACGCGTGGCGGTCATCCCGCCGATGCTGGCGTCGGCGCCCGGGTCGATCGGGAAGAACAGGCCGGTGTCGCGCAGCGCCTCGTTGAGCGCCTTGCGTGTGATGCCCGGCTCGACCGTCACGGTCAGGTCTTCGGCGTTGATCGACAGCACGCGGTTCATTTCCGACAGGTCGAGCGAGATGCCGCCGCGCACCGCGAGCAGGTGGCCTTCGAGCGACGAACCGGCGCCGTACGGGATCAGCGGGACGCTGTACAGCGAGCACAGCGACACGACTTCGCGCACGTCGTCCGCGCTGTGCGCGAACACGACGGCGTCGGGCAGTTGCGGATCGAACGGCGATTCGTCGCGGCCGTGGTGGGCGCGGACGGCGTGCGCGAAGTCGTGTCGCTG
>NZ_WIXR01000058.1:0-24168 GCF_019425585.1 Burkholderia sp. COPS
CTTGATCAGCGAACGGATCGCGGTCGGCGCGGTGTAGAACACGCTGACCTTGTGGTCGCCGATCATCTTCCAGAAGCGGCCGGCGTCCGGGTAGGTCGGCACGCCCTCGAACACGACCTGCGTGCCGCCGCAGGCGAGCGGGCCGTACGTGATGTACGTGTGGCCGGTGACCCAGCCGATGTCGGCCGTGCACCAGAACACGTCGGTGGGTTTCCAGTCGAAGGTCCACTTCATCGTCTGCGCGGCCCACAGCAGGTAGCCGCCGGTGCTGTGTTGCACACCCTTCGGCTTGCCGGTCGAGCCCGACGTGTACAGGATGAACAGCGGATGCTCGGCGCTCACCCATTCCGGCTCGCACGTGTCGGACTCGCCGGCCGTCAGTTCGTGCATCCACAGGTCGCGGTCGGCATGCCAGTCGATCTTGCCGCCGGTGCGGCGATAGACGATCACGCTCTTCACCGCTTCGCAGCCGCCCAGCGCGAGCGCCTCGTCGGCGATGCTCTTGAGCGGCAGCGTCTTGCCGCCGCGCGCCTGCTCGTCGGCCGTGATCAGCGCCGTCGCGCCGACGTCGACGAGCCGCTCGTTCAGCGACTTCGCGGAGAAGCCGCCGAACACGACCGAGTGCGTCGCGCCGATGCGGGCGCAGGCCTGCATCGCGACGATGCCTTCGATCGACATCGGGATATAGATGACGACGCGGTCGCCCTTGCCGATGCCGCGCTTCTTCAACGCATTCGCGAAACGCGACACGCGGGCGAGGAGATCCGCATAGGTGACGCGCGTGACGGTGCCGTCGTCGGCTTCGAAGATTACCGCGACGCGCTCGCCGTTGCCGGCTTCGACGTGACGGTCGAGGCAGTTGTACGACGCGTTCAGCTCGCCGTCGTCGAACCACTTGTAGAACGGTGCGTTGGACTCGTCGAGCACTTTGGTGAACGGCTTGTGCCACGCGAGGCCCTCGCGCGCGAGGCGCGCCCAGAAGCCTTCGTAATCGCGCTCGGCCTCGGCGACGAGCGCCCGATAGGCCGGCATGCCGGAAATGGTCGCCGCCTGCTCGAGCGCCGCGGGCGGCGCAAACTGGCGGGTTTCGTGAAGAACCGATTCAATCGCAGACATCGACAACCCCTTGGTGAACATGAATCCTCTGCATGGCGGCGCGATCGTGCGCGCCGCGCGTCTTGGCCGGCGCATGCGCGCCGCTGTCTCCTACCCACCACCCGCGCACGGCCCGAAGGCCGCTGCGCGATGCTGCGCCGCACCACGTCGCACGATGGCGACCGGGCGACCCGACAGTGTCCACAATAAGCGCTCCAACTTACCCGTCACTTACGCGGCACGGCCGTTTCGCCCGCCGGGCGGCGCCGCCTGCAGCTTTACGCTGTAACGAGCGCGACCCTACAATCCTAACTGAACTCGCCTTCCGGATTCCAGCTTGAATCGCTATGCTTTCTTTCTCGTTCTGTCGATGCTGTTCGTCGGCAGCAATGTCGGTATCGGCAAATCGATCGTCGCCTTCGTTCCCGTCGCCATCCTCGCCACACTGCGCTTCGTGATTGCGATCGCCGTGCTGTGGCCGCTGTTCAGCCCGGTGAAGATGCGCACCGTCAAGCGCGGCGAATGGCTGAACCTGTTCCTGCAGGCGTTCTTCGGCACCTTCATGTTCACGCTGCTGATGCTGAACGGCGTGCAGCGCACGAGCGCTGTCGCGGCCGGCGTGATCACCAGCACGATTCCGGCGATCGTCGCGCTGTTCGCGTGGCTGATCCTGCGTGAAAAACCGAACGGCCGTGCGCTCGTGTCGATCGCGCTCGCGATCGCCGGCGTCGTGACGATCAACCTCGCGAACGGCAGCGCCGCCGGGCACGGCGCATCGTCGTCGCTCACCGGCAACCTGCTGATCCTCGGCGCGGTGTGCTGCGAATCGATCTACGTGATCCTGTCGCGCCGCCTCACGCAGACGCTCGCGCCGATCGACATCTGCGCGTACACGCACCTGTTCGGCCTGTGCCTGATGCTGCCGCTCGGCGCGACGGCCATGTGGCATTTCGATTACGCGAGCGTGCCGGCCGGCACCTGGGCGCTCGTCGTCTGGTACGGCCTGTCGGCCAGCATCTTCTCGTTCTGGCTGTGGATGAAGGGCATCCGGCACGTGCCGGGCAGCCTCGCCGGCGTGTTCAGCGCGGTGCTGCCGGTCGCCGCGGCCGCGTATGGCATCGTGTTCCTCGGCGAGCGCCCCACCCTCGCCCACGGCATCGCGCTCGCGTGCGTCGTCACCGGCATCGTGCTCGCGAGCCTGCGCGTGAAACGCGTGCCCGCCGCCGCGTCCTGATCCGTCCCTGGCCGTGCCGGCGCGTCACTGCAGCCGCGCCGGCCGACGCGTTACAATAGCGCGCCTTTTCAAGATTACCCCCGATACCTGCGCACCGCGCCCGAGTCTCCACCATGTCCGCCCCGCATTCGCCCGGCCGCCCCGCGCGTCGCCCGCTTCGCCCGCTTCCCGCGCTGATTTTCATGAGCCGCTGGCTCCAGGTTCCGCTTTATCTCGGCCTGATCGTCGCGCAGGCCGTCTATGTGTTCCTGTTCCTGAAGGAAGTCTGGCACCTGCTGTCGCATGCGACCAGCCTCGACGAAATCAGCGTGATGCTCGCGGTGCTCGGCCTGATCGACGTGGTGATGATCTCGAACCTGCTGATCATGGTGATCGTCGGCGGTTACGAAACGTTCGTGTCGCGCCTCGGCATCGAGGGCCACCCCGACGAGCCCGAATGGCTCGACCACGTGAATGCGGGCGTGCTGAAGGTCAAGCTGTCGATGGCGCTGATCAGCATTTCGTCGATCCACCTGCTGAAGACGTTCATCAACCCCGACCAGCACACGATGCACGCGATCATGTGGCAGGTGATCATCCACGTGTCGTTCCTGGTGTCGGCGCTCGTGATGGCGTGGGTCGACCGCCTGACGACGCACACGCACCCGGCCCATTTCCACGAGACGCACGCCCACGACGGGCACGCGCCTGCAGCGAACGAGCCCCGCAAGCCGGCCGAAGCGGCCGCCAACGCATAAACGCATTCCCCACTGTCCCCACAGAGTCTCAGCCATGACCGTCATCAAACAGGAAGACCTGATCCAGAGCATCGCGGATTCGCTGCAGTACATCAGCTACTACCACCCGCTCGACTACATCCAGGCCCTCGGCCGCGCGTACGAACTGGAAGAAAGCCCGGCCGCGAAGGATGCGATCGCGCAGATCCTCACGAACAGCCGCATGTGCGCGGAAGGCAAGCGCCCGATCTGCCAGGACACCGGCATCGTCACGATCTTCGTGAAGGTCGGCATGGACGTGCGCTGGGACGGCGCGACGATGGGCCTCACCGACATGATCAACGAAGGCGTGCGCCGCGGTTACACGCACCCGGACAACGTGCTGCGCGCGTCGATCGTCAATCCGCCGGAAGGCGCCCGCAAGAACACGAAGGACAACACGCCGGCCGTGATCCACTACGAGATCGTGCCGGGCGACAAGGTCGACGTGCAGGTCGCGGCGAAGGGCGGCGGCTCGGAGAACAAGTCGAAGTTCGTGATGCTGAACCCGTCCGACTCGATCGTCGACTGGGTGCTGAAGACGGTCCCGACGATGGGCGCGGGCTGGTGCCCGCCCGGCATGCTCGGGATCGGTATCGGCGGCACCGCCGAGAAGGCGATGCTGATGGCGAAGGAATCGCTGATGGAGCCGATCGACATCCAGGAAATCATCGCGCGCGGCCCGAAGGACTGGGTCGAGGAACTGCGCGTCGAGCTGCACGAGAAGGTCAACGCGCTCGGCATCGGCGCACAGGGCCTCGGCGGCCTGGCCACCGTGCTCGACGTGAAGATCATGGCTGCACCGACGCACGCGGCATCGAAGCCGGTCGCGCTGATCCCGAACTGCGCGGCCACGCGCCACGCGCACTTCGTGCTCGACGGCTCGGGCCCGGCCAAGCTTGAAGCACCGTCGCTCGACGCATGGCCGAAGGTCCAGTGGGAACCGAACACGGAAACCAGCAAGCGCGTCGACCTGAACACGCTGACGCCGGAAGAAGTCGCCAGCTGGACGCCGGGCCAGACGCTGCTGCTGTCGGGCAAGATGCTCACCGGCCGCGACGCTGCGCACAAGCGCATCGCCGACATGCTCGCGAAGGGCGAGAAGCTGCCGGTCGACTTCACCAACCGCGTGATCTACTACGTCGGCCCGGTCGATCCGGTGCGCGACGAAGTGGTCGGCCCGGCAGGCCCGACGACGGCCACGCGCATGGACAAGTTCACCGAGACGATGCTCGCGCAAACCGGCCTGATCTCGATGGTCGGCAAGGCCGAGCGCGGCCCGGTCGCGATCGACGCGATCAAGAAGCACAAGGCGGCCTACCTGATGGCCGTCGGCGGCGCCGCATACCTCGTGTCGAAGGCGATCCGCGGCGCGAAGGTGCTCGCGTTCGAAGACCTCGGCATGGAAGCGATCTACGAGTTCGACGTGCAGGACATGCCGGTGACGGTCGCCGTCGATTCGTCGGGCACGTCGGTGCACCGAACCGGCCCGAAGGAGTGGCAGGCGAAGATCGGCAAGATCCCGGTCGCAACTGCTTAAGCGCGATCGAATGCAAGGCCGGACGCGAGTCCGGCCTTTTTGCTTCTCGTTCTCATTATTGTGTGCGGCCGGTTATTCGAGGCTGATTCTCATTACATGCAAAAGGCAGGCCCGGCAAGGCTTTGAGGCTTGGCTTTTCTCGTACGAGCGATTATCTTTCGGTTTCTGAAGCCCCACTGAACAAGGAACAAGCCATGCAAGGCGACAAGAAAGTCATCGAATATCTGAACGCCCAGTTGAAGAATGAACTCACGGCGATCAACCAGTACTTCCTGCATGCGCGCATGTACAAGCACTGGGGCCTCGAGAAACTGGGCAAGCACGAGTACGACGAGTCGATCGGCGAAATGAAGCACGCAGACTGGCTGATCGAGCGCGTATTCATGCTCGACGGCCTGCCGAACCTGCAGGACCTGCACAAGCTGCTCGTCGGCGAGGAAACCGAAGAGATCCTGAAGTGCGACCTGAAGCTCGAGCAGATCTCGCAGTCCACCTGCAAGGAAGCGATCGCCTATTGCGAATCGGTTCGTGACTACGTGTCGCGCGAGATCTTCGAAAAGATCCTCGACGACACCGAAGAACACATCGACTGGCTGGAAACGCAGATCGACCTGATCGGCAAGGTCGGCCTGCAGAACTACCAGCAAACGATGATGGGTTCGCCGGAGTAAGCGCGCTCCGCCCTTCCCGCCATCGCCACCCGCCCTTTCATGTCGACACCTTCCGTTATCGCCGCGACGTCCACGACCGTTGCCCCCATCGGCATCTTCGATTCAGGGCTGGGTGGCCTGTCGGTACTGCGCGCCGCGCGCGCGCAGCTGCCCGACGAATCGTTCATCTACGTCGCCGATTCGCACCACGCACCTTATGGTCCGCGCGATGAGGCGTTCATTACGGAACGCACGCTGGCAATCGGCGAGTGGCTGGCCCGCGAAGGGGCGAAGGCGCTCGTCATCGCCTGCAACACCGCAACCGCACGCGCGATCGCCGCAATCCGCGAACACCTGCCGATGCCGCTCGTCGGCGTCGAGCCGGGCATCAAGCCGGCGGTCGCCGTGTCCGCGAGCGGCGTCGCGGGCGTCCTCGCCACGCAGTCGACGCTGAACAGCCCGCGCTTCCAGGCGCTGCTCGACCGCTACGGCGCCGGCCGCCGCTTCATCTGCCAGCCCGGCCACGGGCTCGTCGAGGCCATCGAGCGCGGCGACACGAATTCGCCCGCCTTGCGCGCGTTGCTCGACAGCTATCTGCAGCCGATGCTCGACGACGGCGCCGATACGCTGGTACTCGGCTGCACGCATTACCCGTTCTTCACGGAAACGATTCGTGACCTTGTGGGCGATCGCCTGACGATCGTCGACACGAGCGACGCAATCGCGCGCCAGCTCGCCCGGATTCTCGACGAGCGCAACCTGCGTGCACCGGCCGGCACGCGCGCGGCGCCACCCCGCTTCTGCTCGACCAGCGACGGCCGCCAGTTGCAGGTACTCGCGTCGACGCTGCTCGGCCTCGCCGCCCCGGTCGAATCCGTCACCATTTCCTCGCCGAACGCGCGCGCCTGCGCGACTGCCTGACACGAGCCGGCACGCCCGCTTCCGCGTGCCGCTCCGCCGCCCCCACCGCTTCAAGGGTCTGATGACCTTAAAAAAGCCCGGCCCGCGCTTGTCAACGTCCGCAAAATTAATGATAATAATTCGCATTAACGTTAGCTATCGCAACTCACCATGATCGTCTGCGTGTGCAAGTCTGTTTCCGATCGCAAGATTCGCGCGTCCCTCGCAGAGGGCGTGAACTCTTTCGATGAACTCCAGTTCGAGCTCGGCGTGGCCACGTGCTGCGGCAAGTGCGAGGAGTCCGTACGCGACCTCATGGCCGAACAAGGCGTCTGCGCGAGCCAGTGCGGTGTCGAGCACCACGCTCATCCGATCCCGGTCACGTTCTACGAACGCAAGGCGGCCTGACCGGCGCCGGGTGTATACATGCGGCCCAGGCCGCATTTTTGTTTTGACCGTCAGCAAGCCACCGTCTACGCGAGCCAGCGGCTTACCTGCCAAGGAGCCTGTCATGGAATTGCTGATCGGATTTGTGACCACCGTTTGCATCTCGCTGCTGATCTTCCGCAAGTGATGCCGATTCACCCGCCGCGCCCCGGGTGCGACATCGTTCTTTCAAGCTAACATGCAGGCTTCGCATTCCACTCCCGCCGGCATCTTGCCGGCCGCACCACGTATGAATCCCCGAGTGATCGTCGTCGCGGTCGGTGTGCTTGCCGCACATGCGATCATGCTGACGGCCGCCTGGCTCCATCGCAACGCGCCGCCGCCGGCAAAGGAGATCGAGGTTCAGTCGATCACCGCACAGCTCATTGCGCCCGCGCCCCCTGCCCAGCCGGTCGCGGTCCAGTCGGCCGCGCAGCAGCCCACGCCGCCCAAGCCCGCGCCGCGCGTGAAGCCGAAGGTCGAGCCGAAGCCGGTACAGAAAGCCGTCCCGACGCCTCAGCCGGTCGCGCAGGCACCGTCGCCGACGCCCGCGCCGGCAGCGGTCGATCCGACACCGGCTCCCGCCGCGCCGGCGCCTGCCGCTCCGGCTGCAGCCCCCGGCCCGGCCCGCGAGACGATGCAGGTCAGCGCGCCGAAGAACGTCACGGCGCTCAGCTGCAATTTCGTGAAGCCCGCCTATCCGACGATGTCGAAGCGTCGCGGCGAAACGGGCACGGCTTATGTTCACTTCGTCATCGGCGTGACGGGCAAGATCGAAAGCGTCCAGCTGCAGAAGAGCAGCGGCTACCCGCGTCTCGACGAAGCCGCGCTCGAGGCGACGCGCGCCAGCACCTGTCCGCCATATATCGAGAACGGCCAGGCGATCCGCGCCGCCCATACGCTGCCCTTCAACTTCACGCTCGACGACTAACCCGTCATATTCGGTAGATTCAAAGGAAACAAGAAAATGCAAAGCTACGGTATCGCGCACGTCTGGGCGCAAGGTGATTTCGTCACGCGCGCCATCGCGATCACGCTGCTCGTGATGTCGATCCTGTCGTGGATCGTGATCGTCATCAAGGGCTGGAACGTGATCCGCCTGAACCGCCTGACGAAGAACGCCGAACAGGCGTTCTGGCATTCGGACAACTTCGACGACGGCATCAAGAAGCTCGGGCTCGCCGCCTCGACGCCGAACGACAATCCGTTCCTCGCGCTCGCGCTGTCGGGCAAGGAAGCCGCCGATCACCACCATCAGACGCAACCGCACCTGCACGACCGCATGGACGTGTCGGACTGGGTCACGCGCTGCCTGAAGGACACGATGGACGAAGGCATCTCGCGCATGCAAAGCGGCCTCGCGATCCTCGCGTCGGTCGGCAGCACGGCGCCGTTCGTCGGCCTGTTCGGTACGGTCTGGGGGATCTACCACGCACTGCTCGCGATCGGCGCATCCGGCCAGACGTCGATCGACCAGGTCGCGGGCCCGGTCGGCGAATCGCTGATCATGACCGCATTCGGCCTGTTCGTCGCGATCCCGGCCGTGCTCGGCTACAACGCACTCACCCGTGCGAACAAGGGCGTGGTCAGCAAGCTGCGTCGCTTCGCGCACGGCCTGCACGCGTATTTCGTGACGGGCGCGAGCCTTGCATCGTCGTCGACGCGCGACGGCCTGCGTCTCGCGACGCGCGCCAACTGAGACGGGGTGAAGCATGGCAATGAACACCGGTTTCAGCGACGATGACGACGATGCCGTGATGAGCGAGATCAACATGACGCCGCTCGTCGACGTCATGCTCGTACTCCTGATCATTTTCCTCGTGACGATCCCGGCGATGCAGCACGCGGTGAAGATCGACCTGCCGCATGCCAGCAGCCAGCCTGTCGACGAGAAACCGCAGACGGTCGACGTCGCGATCCAGGGCGACGGCACGATCCTGTGGGACGACCATACGGTCACGCGCGAACAATTGCAGGAACGCATCGCGGAAGCGGCAAAACGCACGCCGCAGCCGGAGTTGCACCTGCGTGCGGACCGCAAGGTTGCCTACGAACACGTCGCCGAAGTGATGTCGGATGCGCAGGCCGGCGGCTTGACGAAGCTCGGCTTCGTGACCGAGCCGACCGCAAAAGCGAAGTAACGCACGCGCAATCAGGCGCTCGCCGGCGGCGCACAATCGGCCGCACCTAGCCGGCCGCGCCTCGCCGGCCGCACCTCGCCGGCCGCACACAAAGTAAAAGGCCTTCATCGCCAGATGAAGGCCTTTTTTCATGCGCACGCGGGCGCCTTCGGGCGGCGGGCTCTTTGGCGGTATCGGTTACGCCTCGAGCAACGCAAATGCGACTCTGCCGTGGTCTGCACGGACTGCGCGTTCTGCCCTATCTGGCTCACAATATATGCGGCCACCTGATTTCGCTCAGAACTTCCTTCACGAAATGGGATTTCAATATAGGCTCGCACGCACGCGCATTCAAGGTTCCGGCGATTGAAACTTGCGATTGCAGGCGACGCTTCAATGACAAAACAAATTTGCGTCGCCGTGCACGTCGTGTTCAGGTCGCCGAAACATCGGCCGCCGCTTCCTTCTTCGCACGCTCGGGACACCCCGGTTCCTTGTAGGCGCCGTGATCGAGCTTCTCGACCAGATAGTCGACAAACGCACGCACAGCGGGCGGCATCCCCTGCCGCGACACGAACACCGCGTACAGTTGCGGCACGGGCAGCGTCCAGCCCGGCATCACCGGCGACAGTTGCCCCGCGCGCAGCGCGTTGCCGTACATCATCTCCGGCAGCGCCGCGATGCCGAGGCCATCGAGCACGGCTTCGCGGATCGTCATCAGGTCGGCCGTCACCAGCCGCGGGTCGTGTTCGTGCACGTGACGCGTACCGTCCGGCGCGATCAGGTTGAACACGTGCCGCCCGTCGACGCTCGGCGTATCGAGCGTTTCGAATCCGCTCAGGTCGTCCGGTACCAGCGGCGGCGCATTCTGGCTCAGCAGGCTCGGCGCGCCGACCAGCATCTGCTCGGTGCGCCACAGCGGCCGCACGACGATATTCGCGTTCTGCGGCGGCTCCGAGCGCACACGCAGCGCGACGTCGATCGAATCCTCGAACAGGTCGATCACGCGATTCGTCACGCGGACGTGCACCTTCACCTCGGGATAACGGCGCAGGAATTCGGGCAGGATGCGCGACAGCATCGTCTGCGACAGCGTCACGGGCACACTGACTCGCACCGAGCCGCGCGGCGATGCACGCAACTGCTGGACCGCGTTCATCGCAGCCTGCGCTTCGGCCAGCATCGCCTGGCAGTGCTGGTAGAACAGTTCCCCCGCCTCGGTCAGCGCGAGCTTGCGTGTGGAGCGCTGCAACAGGCGCACGCCGAGCGCCGCCTCGAGTTCGGTCAGGCGCCGCGACAGGCGCGATTTCGAGATGCCCAGCACGCGCTCCGCCGCCGAGAAACCGCCATGTTCGACGACCTGCGAAAAGTACATGAGGTCGTTCAGGTTGTGTGCATCGATATTCATCTCATCGTTCCAATTTCAGAACAATCCATTGCGAACCGTCGCGAATCGAACGGTAAAACGCCCAATATAATAGCTCTATGTTTCAAAAATAACGCTATTCCGATGATTTCGAGGGTATCCGCATGACGACCGCTCGCTCGCTTGACCGCACGTACCCCGCCCTTCGCACGACCGAAGGCGGCGGCTTCGTGGTTCACCGCCCGTTCCCGACCCGGCTGCTGATGGATTTCGATCCGTTCCTGCTGCTCGACGAAATGGGCCCCGTCGACTACGCGCCCGGCGAAGCCAAGGGCGCCCCCGACCATCCGCATCGCGGCTTCGAGACCGTGACCTACGCACTCGACGGGCGCTTCCGTCATCGCGATTCGTCCGGCCATGCCGGCACGCTCGGCCCGGGCGACGTGCAATGGATGACGGCGGGCGCCGGCGTCGTGCACAGCGAGATGCCGGATCCTGAATTCGCGCAGGCAGGCGGCCGCTCCCACGGCTTCCAGCTGTGGGTCAACCTGCCGCGGCGCGACAAGCTGATCGCGCCGCGCTACCAGGAGATCCCGGCCGATCGCATCCCGAGCGCCACGTCGCCGGACGGTCTCGCGCGCGTGCGCGTGATCGCCGGCGAAGCGTTCGGCGTCCGGGCGGCGATCGAGACACGCACGCCGATCCTCTACCAGCATTACACGCTGCAGCCCGGTGCAACGGTCACGCAGCCCGTCCCGGCAGGCTATCGTGTATTCGCCTATCCGATCGACGGAACGGGCCTCTACGGGCCCGACAGGCAGGCAGTCGACGCAAGGCACATGGTCGTGTATGGCGACGACGGCGACACGGTCACGTTCGCTGCCGGCGACACGCCGCTCGACCTGCTGCTGATCGGCGGCGTACCGCTCAACGAGCCGATCGTCCGCTACGGCCCGTTCGTGATGAATACCGAGGAAGAGATCCGGCAGGCTGTCGTCGACTACCAGACGGGGCGCATGGGCCGTATCGAGGCATGACGCATGGACGCCCGGGCAGGTGCCGCGAAACCGCCCGTTTTGCGTCACAATGACTTCTTGAGCCATGTGGCCGCCCGCCACCAGAAGGAACCCGTCCCCTTGAACTTCGAACATCTGATCCAGATCAACTCCGACGATCCGGCCGTGCCCACCCTCACCCGCGACCAGCTCTGGGAAGGTCTCGTGCTGCGCGCCGAACAACCGCAACTGTTCGTGCTCGGTCTCGACAGCTGCGTCGTCCATGAACGGACGGAGACGACGCTCGAGCGTGAACTGCACTACGGTCACGCGACCGTGCGCGACCACGTCACGTTCACGCCGAATCAGCAGGTCCGCTACGACATCCGCGCCGCCGACGGCGAGATCGGCGGCTCGCTGACGATGACGATCGAGGAACGCGACGACCACGAGCTGTTCCTGCGTTTCGAATACCGCACGACGCTGGTCGTCACCGACGACAGCGAAGACGCGCGCCAGACGCACGGGATCGTCAAGGAGGCATACCGCACGTCGGATATCGACACGGTTCGCCTGATCCGCGAGTACGCGCAGGGCCGCAAGGATCCCGATCCGCTGCACTGAACCCGGCGGCGGCCTGCGGGCCGCCCCTTTGATTCAAGCTATCAGATTCCCATTTCCGATCGATAAAGAGTTTTTGTAAATGGGAATAGTTATCATTTAGAATTCATTCCATCGTATCGACAGTCACCGATCAACCGAATGACCGACACCATGCGCCCGACCACGCTGACCTTGCGCCGCCCGAGCGGCACCGCAGGCAGCAGCCGCCAGAAGACGGCAGCGGTCACCACGCCGGCGAAGCCCGCCGGCAACCGCGATGCAGGCACGCGGGTCGTCAGCAGCGATGCGCTGCTGCAAGGCCAAAGCCACGTCAGCATCGCGCATAACGGAGAGACCTATCAGTTGCGCGCCACACGGCTCGGCAAACTGATCCTGACGAAGTAACGACAGAGTATTGTGGGGACCACCTCCCTGAGAGGTGTTGGGCATTAGCCAGCGTAACGGCTTGCACGCGAGATCTAGACCCCTTCGTGCAAACACACTCAAGCAGCCGTTGCAGCAAGCCAAGCCACTTTTTTTGGTTCTCGCACAAGGAAGAAAAAAGCGACACGTCCTTCGACGTGTCGCTTTTTTATTTGGGCGGCCAATGCGCGAAGCGGGTTCCCGAGATTCGTTACCGCGTGAGTGCATGACCGCCGAAGCGGCGCACGAGCCGCTTCAGAAACCCCAGAACATCAGCCACCATGCGCTGTCGATGACGGCAAGCGCGACAGCGAACCACGCGAATGCCGCAAGCCGGCGCGGCAAGGCCGCATAACGCCCCGTCACTTTCCACGCGAGCCACGCACTCCATGTGTTGGCGCCGACCAGGATCGCGATGCGTACATCGGTTGCCCATCCGAGCGGTACATGCTCGGCACGAAGCAGCGACAGCGTCGTGGCCGACAGGCCAAGAAACACGCCCGCGCCCGCGATCGGGATCAATGCCTGCGCGAGATGATGCAGCCGCACGCGCTCGAAGCGGCCGAGCATCAGCGTGGCGCCGGCCAGCAGCACCAGCAGCGCCGTGCCGTACACGAGCCCCGTGCCGACGATGTAGCTGACGACCAGCCCGCCGTCGAGCCAGGAGAAGACGTCGTTGCGATCCGGATAATGCGTGAGCAGGAACCACGGTGCATTGGTTTCGAGCGGCCACGTGATGTCATGGTCGATCAGCCAGCCCGCGAGCCATTGCTTGATCTGCACGAACCACGGGCTGACGGTCCAGTGGAACGCACCAATCGCAACGCCGAGCAGGCCGTACAGGATCAGCGCGGTGTCCCACGGGTTCGCCTTTTGCGCGCCGAGGTTCACGACTTCGTCGGACGGCGAGCGCAACGACAGCGAGATCGCATCCCGGTGCCCGCTGCAGCGGCCGCACATATGGCAGTCCGCCGCGCCCTGCATGTTGCGCAACGGCACGAGCGGTGCGCAGTTGATCGGAATCACGCGATGGCCATGCTCGCCGTTCTTGTACGAACGGCGCCATGCCTCCTCGTCGACCTTGTAGCGCATCGGCGCCAGCCGCGCGAGCAACCCGAACACGCCGTTGACCGGGCACAGGTACTTGCACCACACGCGCTTCTCGCGGCCGTACAGCACGCCGATCACGATCGCGCCGACGGTCGAGCCGCCGAGCACGAACAGCACCGCGAGCGGGTACTGGTACACGCTCACCATCTGCCCGTAGATCGTCGTGAGCCCGAACGCGACGAACGGCCAGCCCCCCCACCGGATCCAGCGCGGAATCGGGCCGCCCCGGCCGAACTTGCTCGCGAATTCGGTGAGCGCGCCCTCCGGACACAGCACGCCGCACCAGACACGGCCGAGCATCACCATCGACAGCAGCACGAACGGCCACCAGATGCCCCAGAACGTGAATTGCGCGATCAGCGTGAGGTTGCTCCACAGGTGCGCGGAGTCGTCCGGCAGCGGCAACACCGCCGGCACGATGATCAGGAATGCATAGACGGCGACGACGGCCCACTGGATGCCGCGGATCAGCGCGCCGTGGCGCTGCATCCACTGGCCCGCCTGCGCGAGCCAGCCCGGCTTGGCTGCGGCGGCAACGCTCATGCCGCGCGACCCGCAGCGACGGCCGGGCGACGGCTCGCACGCTTCATCAGCAGCCAGACCACCGCCCAGTACACCGCGTACGCAACCAGGTTGGTCAGTGCCGGGTGCGCGCGATAACCGGTCAGCGTCGCGACGAGCGAGCCGAACGTGCCCGAATCATCGAGGATCGCGGACGTGTCCCACACCTGCGAAATGCCGAGCGGCAGGATTTCCTTGTCGATCAGCTTGTCGACGCCGGTCTGGAACAGGCCTGCGCCGAGGAACAGCAGCATCACTTCGGTGACGCGGAAGAAATGCCGCCACGAGAAGTACTTGCCGCCGAGCTGCAGCAGATAGAACGTGAAGAACGCAAGGCCGAGGCCGATCACGACCGCGAGCATCTGGCTGCCGTCGACGTGGCCCGACTGGCCGAAACCGAGACCGTACAGGAAGATCACCGTCTCGCTGCCCTCGCGCGCGATCGCGAGCGCGACCAGCACCGCGACGCCCCACCAGTTCGAATCGCGCGTGCTCTGCTGAAGCGATTGCTCCATGTCGCGCTTCAGCGTGCGGCCATGCCGGCGCATCCACAGCACCATCTGCACGATCAGCACGCATGCGATCAGCACCATCGCAGTCTGGAAGTAGTCCTGCGCGTCGCCGGACAGCACTTCGGTGAAACCGACCAGCGCGGCGCCGAGGCCCACGGCCATCAGCAAGCCGACACCGACGCCGGCCCACAGGAAAGGCAGGCCGCGGCGCGCGTCGTCGTCGCCGTTTTTCAGCCATGCATAGAGAATGCCGACGACGAGCAGCGCTTCGACGCTCTCCCGCCAGACGATGAACAAGATCTGACCCATCGATACCTCCTGACGCGCAGAACACCGGGTTGGTGAGCCCGCGCGCAGATAAAACGTGTTACTTCGCGACGATCACGCCCTGCGCCTGCTGGTGGAAATCGTCGAAAAACTTGTATTCGCCCGGCGACAGCGGCGCGACGACCACGAACGAATCGGCACCCGGCGCAAGCACCTTCTCCTTGCGCAGCTGCACGCTCTCGAATTCGGCTGCGCCCTTGCCGGTGTTCTTGATCTCGATCTTGAAACGCTGGCCGGCCGGCACTTCGATGCGGGCGGGAGTCAGCTTGCCGTCCGCCATTTCGAGCTTGAACGTCGGCAGATCGGCAGCGTACGCTGCGCCGGCGAGCCACAACGCAGCGGCTGCGG
This sequence comes from Burkholderia sp. COPS, assembly GCF_019425585.1. Taxonomy (NCBI): domain Bacteria; kingdom Pseudomonadati; phylum Pseudomonadota; class Betaproteobacteria; order Burkholderiales; family Burkholderiaceae; genus Burkholderia; species Burkholderia sp. COPS. The sequence goes on from NZ_WIXR01000058.1 coordinate 14,966, forward strand.
CAACGATTTTCTGGGGAATTTTCATTCTGGATTCTCTACGCCGACGGCGCGCCGAAGCGCGCCGTCCGTGATGCCACCGATCAGTAACCGCCCTTCTTGCCGATACCGGCGAACGGGAAGTCGTATTCGAGGGTAATGGGCTTGAACCATGCGCCCACGCCCGTTTCCTTGTCGATGTGACGACCGAACGCCATGTGGCCCGTCTGCATCGGCGGCTTGACGACCATCGTCAGGTGATACTTGCCCGGGCCGTTCAGCTTCACGTTGTCGCCGTAGTGCGGACCATCGCTCGCGACCATGCCCATCAGGTCGCCTTCGGCCTTCCACTTAGTGTCACCCTGCTTCGTCAGCTTGTACGTGACCTGCAGGTACGGCATCCAGTCGCCTTCCGCGAAACCCGTCGGGTTGTTCTTGACCGCATGGATGTCGGCCTCGAGGTGGATGTCGGAATCCGACGCCTTGCGCATCATCCCTTCCGGGTCCATCGTGATCGGCTGCAGGTACACCGCGCCGATTTCCATGCCGCCCTGGATCTGCTGCTTGCCGATCGGATATTCGGCAGCCGAGGCCGACATCGCGGCAAGCGCCGCCGCTACCGCAACCGTCGTGCGGATGAACGAAGAACCCAACATGGACACTCCTTGTTATTTGATCTGGAACCATGCGGACCGACCGCCAGGCCTGCCCGCCGAAAACACTAACGCGACGAATAACGTTAATGCGAACAATTCTCAATAATTGCGAAGTTTAGCACCGAACCTGTTCCGGAACAAACGACGAGCCGTGTAAACCCCTGATCCGACAAGGCTTACAGGCTCGTTACCGCAAGGTTTCTGTGACGCTTGGAAAGATTTACCGGCCGCCGCTGACGTGATCGCCGACGTTCGCGCCGAACACGCGCTCACGCAGCAGCGCAAGCTGGTCGCGGGTCGCGGCAGCCTTCTCGAACTCGAGGTTTTTCGCGTAGTCGGCCATCTGCTTCTCGAGGCGCTTGATTTCCTTCGCGAGCTGCTTTTCCGACATGTCCTCGAATTTCGCACGCTGCTGCGCTTCCTTCAGCTCGGCGCGTGCCTCGTCCGCGTTGTAGACGCCGTCGATGATGTCCTTGATGCGCTTCACGACACCGCGCGGCGTGATGCCCATCTGCTCGTTGTAGGCAATCTGCTTCGCGCGGCGCCGCTCGGTCTCGCCGATCGCGCGTTTCATCGACTCGGTCATGTTGTCCGCGTAGAGGATCGCCTTGCCGTTCACGTTCCGCGCGGCCCGGCCGATCGTCTGGATCAGCGAGCGCTCCGCGCGCAGGAAGCCTTCCTTGTCCGCGTCGAGGATCGCGACCAGCGACACCTCGGGAATGTCGAGCCCTTCGCGCAGCAGGTTGATCCCGACCAGCACGTCGAACGTGCCGAGCCGCAGGTCACGGATGATTTCGACACGCTCGACCGTGTCGATGTCGCTGTGCAGGTAACGCACCTTGACCCCGTGGTCGGCCAGGAACTCGGTGAGCTGTTCGGCCATGCGCTTCGTCAGCACGGTGATCAGCACGCGCTCCTCGGCTTTCACGCGCGCGTTGATCTCGGCGAGCACGTCGTCGACCTGCGAGCTCGCCGGCCGCACTTCGATTTCCGGATCGACGAGCCCCGTCGGCCGCACGACCTGTTCGGCGATCTGCCCGGTCACGCGCTTCTCGTAGTCGGCCGGCGTGGCCGACACGAACACGACCTGGCGCATCTTGCGCTCGAACTCGGGGAACTTGAGCGGCCGGTTGTCCAGCGCCGACGGCAGCCGGAAGCCGTAGTTGACGAGGTTTTCCTTGCGTGCGCGGTCGCCGTTGTACATGCCGTTCAGCTGGCCGATCAGCACGTGCGATTCGTCGAGCAGCATCAGCGCGTCGGGCGGCAGGTAGTCGACGAGCGTCGGCGGCGGATCGCCGGGCTCCGCCCCCGAGAAATGCCGCGAGTAGTTCTCGATGCCCTTGCAGAAGCCGAGCTCCTGCAGCATCTCGAGATCGAAACGCGTGCGCTGCTCGAGGCGCTGCGCCTCGACGAGCTTGCCGTCGCGGTGAAAGAACTCGAGCCGCTCGCGCAGTTCGTCCTTGATCGTCTCGACCGCGCGCATCACGGTATCGCGCGGCGTCACGTAGTGCGACGACGGATACACGGTGAAGCGCGGGATCTTCTGCCGCACGCGGCCGGTCAGCGGGTCGAACAGCTGCAGCGTCTCGACCTCGTCGTCGAACAGCTCGACGCGCACGGCCAGCTCGGCGTGCTCGGCCGGGAAGATGTCGATCGTGTCGCCGCGCACGCGGAACGTGCCGCGCTGGAAATCCTGCTCGTTGCGCGTGTACTGCATCGCGATCAGCCGCGCGATCACGTCGCGCTGGCCGAGCTTGTCGCCGGCGCGCAGCGTCAGGATCATCTGGTGGTATTCGGACGGATTGCCGATACCGTAGATCGCCGACACCGTCGCGACGATCACGACGTCGCGGCGCTCCATCAGGCTCTTCGTCGCCGATAGCCGCATCTGCTCGATGTGCTCGTTGATCGACGAGTCCTTCTCGATGAACAGGTCGCGCTGCGGCACGTAGGCTTCAGGCTGGTAATAGTCGTAGTAAGAGACGAAATACTCGACCGCGTTGCGCGGGAAGAACTCCCGGAATTCCGAATAGAGCTGCGCAGCAAGCGTCTTGTTCGGTGCGAACACGATCGCCGGGCGGCCGAGCCGCGCGATCGTGTTCGCCATCGTGAAGGTCTTGCCGGAGCCCGTCACGCCGAGCAGCGTCTGGAACGACAGGCCGTCCTCGACCCCTTCGACGAGCGTGTCGATCGCGGTCGGCTGGTCGCCTGCGGGCGGATACGGTTGGTACAGCTGGAACGGCGACCCTTCGAAGGTCACGAATTTCGATTCGTCGAGCGCGTCGCCGGTTTCGGCATGATGTTCGGACATGGAATGCGGCCGGAGCGAGGGCAAAAGAGTCATTCTAGCGCTTCGCGGCCGGGCGAACTGCTGTCGGCTCCTGACGCGCGACGGCCGCCGGAAATCGCGGTTCCCGGCCGAATTTCGCCGCCGAAACGCCGCCCCCGCCAGCGCGAATTCGCTACAATGTCAGGCTGCTGCGCTTTCCGGCGTCGTGCCTGCCTGCGCGCGGTCCCCCGCGCCCGCCCCGCCCGTTGAAAGCCTGACCCTCTTTTCACTACTGCCGAATCATCATGTCGCTCTTCTCTGCTGTCCAGCTTGCTCCCCGCGACCCGATCCTGGGCCTGAACGAAGCCTTCAACGCCGATGCGCGTCCGACCAAGGTCAACCTCGGCGTCGGTGTGTACACGAACGAAGAAGGCAAGATCCCGCTGCTGCGCGCGGTTCGCGAAGCAGAGAAGGTGCGCGTTGAAGCGGGCCTGCCGCGCGGCTACCTGCCGATCGACGGCATCGCCGCCTACGATGCGGCCGTGCAGAAGCTGCTGCTCGGCAACGATTCGCCGCTGATCGCGGCGGGCCGCGTGGTCACGGCCCAGGCACTGGGCGGCACGGGCGCGCTGAAGATCGGCGCCGATTTCCTGCGCACCGTGAACCCGAACGTGAAGGTCGCGATCAGCGATCCGAGCTGGGAAAACCACCGCGCGCTGTTCGAAGCAGCCGGCTTCGAAGTCGTTGCGTACCCGTATTACGACGCTGCCACCAACGGCGTGAACTTCGAAGGCATGCTGTCGGCGCTGAACGGCTACGAAGCCGGCACGGTCGTCGTGCTGCACGCATGCTGCCACAACCCGACCGGCGTGGACCTGACCGAAGCGCAATGGCAACAGGTCGTCGACGTCGTGAAGGCACGCAACCTCGTGCCGTTCCTCGACATGGCCTACCAGGGCTTCGGCGAGAGCATCGAGGCCGACGCTGCCGCCGTGCGCCTGTTTGCCGCGGCCGACCTGAACGCATTCGTGTCGTCGTCGTTCTCGAAGTCGTTCTCGCTGTACGGCGAGCGCGTCGGCGCCCTGTCGATCATCACGTCGAGCAAGGAAGAAGCGACGCGCGTGCTGTCGCAACTGAAGCGCGTGATCCGCACGAACTACTCGAACCCGCCGACCCATGGCGGCGCCGTGGTCGCAGCGGTGCTCGCATCGCCTGAACTGCACGCTTCGTGGGTGCAGGAACTCGGTGAAATGCGCGACCGCATCCGCGCGATGCGCAACGGTCTCGTCGAGCGCCTGAAGGCAAGCGGCGTCGATCGCGACTTCAGCTTCATCAACGCGCAGCGCGGGATGTTCTCGTATTCGGGCCTGACCTCGGCGCAAGTCGATCGCCTGCGCGACGAGTTCGGCATCTACGCGGTCGGCACGGGCCGGATCTGCGTCGCCGCGCTGAACACGCGCAACCTCGACGCGGTTGCCAATGCCGTTGCAGCTGTCCTGAAGTAAGTCGGCGCCCACGGACGGCAGCCATCACCGGCCCGTCCTGCCGAAACGAAAAACGCGCTCCCCGGAGCGCGTTTTTTTGTGCGATTCGCCGGACTAGCCGGGGAGTCGTCGCCCGAGCAGCCCGTGTCGCGACCGCCCGTGCCGGAAGCCTTTACTGCATGAACCAGCCGTGGCTGACGACGACCGACTGGCCCGTGAGCGCGGCGCTCGGGAACGCCGACAGGAACAGCACCGTCTGCGCGACGTCCTGCACCGTCGTGAACACGCCGTCGACCGTATTGCCGAGCATCACCTTCTTCACCACTTCCTCTTCGCTGATCCCGAGCTCCTTCGCCTGCTCCGGAATCTGCTTGTCGACCAGCGGCGTGCGCACGAAGCCCGGACACACGACGTGCGAGCGCACGTTGTGCTTCGCGCCTTCCTTCGCCAGCACGCGGGCCAGGCCGAGCAGCCCGTGCTTGGCCGTCACGTACGCCGACTTCAGCGGCGACGCTTCGTGCGAGTGCACCGAACCCATGTAGATCACGACACCGCCGCGATCGTCCTTGTACATGTGCTTGAGCGCGGCCTTGGTCGTCAGGAATGCGCCGTCGACGTGGATCGCCTGCATCTTCTTCCAGTCGGAGAACGAGTAGTTCTCGATCGGGTTGACGATCTGGATGCCCGCGTTCGACACGAGGATGTCGACCGAGCCGAACGTTTCGGCCACCTTGTCGATACCGCTGTTCACGGCTTCCTCGTTCGTCACGTCCATCGCGACGCCGATCGCCTTGCCGCCGGCCTTGACGATCTCGTCGGCAACGGCGTTCGCGCCGTCCTGGTTCAGGTCGGCGATCGCGACGGCCGCGCCCGCTTTCGCGAGCTCGAGTGCGATTTCCTTGCCGATGCCGCTCGCGGCGCCCGTGACGACTGCGGTCTTGCCATTCAGATCTGCTGCCATGTCCGTCTCCTCCCGTTGTCGGATCGAAAAAGTACGTGCCCGTCACCTCGGCATTCATCGCATGATCGATGCGGCGGGCCAGCCGCCATTGTGCACGATCGGCCCCGCCGTTCGCGCGCAAAACGTCTAAGCTTAAGGTCGGTTCTGTCACGCAGGAGATTCGCATGCACTATCGACGGCTAGGCCGCTCCGGCCTGCAGATCAGCGCGCTTTCCCTCGGCTCGTGGGTCACGTACGGCAACCAGGTCGACCAGCGGGTCGCGCGTGAATGCCTTGCCGCAGCACGCGACGCAGGCGTCAATTTTTTCGACAACGCCGAGGTGTACGCCGGCGGCAAATCCGAGGAAATCATGGGTCACGCGCTCAAGTCGCTCGATTGGCCGCGTGTCAGCTATATCGTGTCCACCAAGTTCTTCTGGGGGCTCGCCGAAGCACCGAACCAGTATCACACGCTGAACCGGAAATACCTGCTGAACGCCATCGACGGCTCACTGCGCCGGCTGCAGCTCGACTACGTCGATCTCGTCTATTGCCATCGCCCCGATCCGAACACGCCGATCGAGGAAACCGTCTGGGCAATGAGCGACATGATCGTGCGCGGCAAGGCGCTGTACTGGGGCACGTCGGAATGGAGCGCCGACGAGATCCGTGCTGCCTGCGAGATCGCCGAACGGCATCACCTGCACAAGCCGGTTGTCGAGCAGCCGCAGTACAACCTGTTCCACCGCACGCGGGTCGAAAAGGAATATGCACGGCTCTACGACGACTACGGTCTCGGCCTCACGACCTGGAGCCCGCTGGCATCGGGCCTGCTCACCGGCAAGTACCGTAACGGCGTACCGCCCGGCAGCCGCGCGCAGTTACAGGGGTACGACTGGATGCGCGAGCGCCTGACCGACCAGGCCGCCAACGACATCGTCGAACGGCTCGGCGAAATTGCGACGGAGCTCGGCTGCAGCACCGGCCAGCTCGCGATCGCATGGGTGCTCACGAATCCGCACGTGAGCTCGGTCATCACGGGCGCGTCGCGGATCGAGCAGATCGGCGACAACATGCGCGCGCTCGACGTTGCCGCGAAGCTGACACCGGATGTGAAGCAATGCATCGAGGAGGTGGTCGGCGATGCGTACGAATGAGGCGATGCACGGCCACTCGCGTACAATACGCGGCCCGCATCGGCGCCCGGCCTGACTGCCGCGCCTAGCCGGCCGCGCACGATCAAGCGCTTTCATCGATTCACCTTTCGTTTCAGGCAGCCCGCCATGCTCAGTTATCGTCACGGTTTTCACGCAGGCAACCACGCGGACGTGCTCAAGCACGCCGTCGTCGTCCAGTTGCTGCGCTACCTGAACAAGAAAGACAAGTCGTACTGGTACATCGACACGCATGCAGGTGCCGGCGTGTATTCGCTGCGCGACGGTTACGCGGCAAAGACATCGGAATTCGACACTGGCATCGGCCGGCTGTGGAACGAAAAGAACCTGCCGGAAGCGCTGGGCGACTATGTGGATGAGGTCCGCGCGCTGAACGACGACGGTGAACTGCGCTTCTACCCGGGGTCCCCGTACATCGCATGGCGATCGATGCGCGAGCAGGACCGCATGCGGCTGTTCGAAATGCACACGACGGAAATCGACGTGCTGCGCCACAATTTCCGCGATGCGGGGCGACGCGCGATGATCTTTGCCGGAGACGGCTTCGAAGGCATCAAGGCGCTGCTGCCGCCGCCGCCGCGACGCGCACTCGTGCTGATCGACCCGTCCTACGAGGACAAGAAGGATTACGCGCGCACGGTGACTTGCGTGACGGAGTGTCTGAAGCGTTTCGCGACGGGCTGCTATGCCGTCTGGTACCCGCAGGTGACCCGGACGGAATCGCAGCGTTTCCCCGAGCAGTTGAAGCGCCTGCAACCGAACAACTGGCTGCACCTGACACTGACGGTGTCGAATCCGCCCACTGACGGACTCGGTCTCTACGGCAGCGGGATGTTCATCCTGAATCCGCCGTACACCCTCGCCCAGAGCATGAACGAGGCACTGCCTTATCTGGTCGAGATGCTGGGACAGGATAGCGGCGCCCGCTGCCAGATCGAGCACCGCGGAAACTGATCGCGCGACTGTGCGTTACGGCTGCGGTCTGGGCGCGAGCCTTGGCTGGTTGGCCGGCTGTCCACCCCACGCGGGGACATTGATATATGGTGCGACGAACAGCGGAACCGACGTGTTCGGCGCCTGCCCGGCCGGAGCCCGCATGCCTGCCGGCTCGACGATCGGCTCGGGAGACAGCGGCGCCGTCTGCAGCACCAACCCGCCCTTGCCGTCCTGGATACCGCGTTGCGTATCGAGAATCAGCGGTTTGGACGATGTCGCGGCAGCGGCCGCGAGTCCATGGACAAGCGCCACCGCGCCGAGAACGAGACGCGCGCGGGCACTGCGACGCACATCGAGACGCAAACGCATGATCGTGTCCTTCGGGATGAAAAGCAGGCCCATACCATAGCGCTGCACTGATGATTGCGCCAGATCCGGCGCACAAAAAAACAAAGCCCCGTCAATACGGGGCTTGCTTATCGTTCGGTGCCACGTGGCACCTGACGGTGACTCCGATTACAGCGAGTAGCCGTTGGTTTCGAGCGAGCGGATACGGCTCTCGAGCTGGACGATGTCCGACGACGTGGCGAGGTAAGCCTCACGGCGTTCACGTTCTGCGGATTCGAACCAGTTGCTCAGCTTTTCGACGATGTAGGCGATCATGACGTTCTCCAAGGAAGGGGGACCCCTGGTGAATCGAGATTCAGGGATTTCCCGTATAGGGTTATCCCGAATTATAGCGATGCCGCACCAAGATGCTAGTGAAATACTTGCATGGAAACCATTCCAGTTTGGAATGGTCGTGCATCAACTTCACGTAACCTATTGATTTTTATGGAAATCGAATCGAGGCCCGTTTCGAACCTCGAATATGCGCACTAATTTGGTTCACTGACGGGGTCGGACAGACGCGCCAAAATCGGGCACTCGGGACGCCCGTCACCATGACAGTGCGCGGCAAGATCGGCCAACGTGTCGCGCATGTCGCTCAGTTCCGCGATGCGCTTGTCGAGTTCGGCCACGTGCTCGAGCGCAATCGACTTCACTTCCGAGCTCGCGCGGGAACGATCTTGCCAGAGTGTCAGCAGCTTGCGGATGTCCTCGACGAGAAAGCCAAGGCGTCGCGCCTGACGGATGAAGCGCAGGATATGAATTTCGTCCGCACCGTAGATGCGGTAGCCGGCGTCGGTACGTTTGCTCGGCGCAAGCAGGCCAACCTGTTCGTAGTACCGGATCATTTTTGCGCTGACTCCGGATTCGCGCGACGCATCGCCGATATTCATTCCCGCCCTCTCCATCAAGCCCTGGTTTCGAACATGAACGTCGACGAGTGCAATCGCCGGCGCCACTTCGATCGTATCAAATCGCGTGGTTTCGTTTCGGGGCGAGGTTTGACTACAGGATGGCAGCTGAGAGAGCGGGCCAGCGCGCCAGGTAGACGGGATGAATGACGTGCGCTTTCTCCAAGCGCAAATGGTTTTCCATCGCCGAAATGCAAAAACCCCCGCCTTTCGGGCGGGGGTTCTTGGCTTAGGGAGCCTGACGATTACCTACTTTCACACGGGAATCCGCACTATCATCGGCGTAGAGTCGTTTCACGGTCCTGTTCGGGATGGGAAGGGGTGGGACCGACTCGCTATGGTCATCAGGCAAAGAGGGTTGTTGCGCTGGCTTCGCAGCACAACCAATCTTGGAAGAAGCAGTAATTTAGGTTGTGTGTATCACACACGAGAATCCAACTTGTCGCTCTGGATCGCAGCCAATGCG
>NZ_WIXR01000059.1:0-170422 GCF_019425585.1 Burkholderia sp. COPS
CACGGTCTGCAGCGCCGAACCAGGTCGCCGGTCCGGCCGGGGGCGGCGGTTCGGCGCTGCAGACCGTGCAGGCGATCAACGCGGAGGCGGCGTCCTACGCGACGACGCAGATCGCCGTCGGCCCGAACATGATGATCACGCAGGCGGGCGGGATGGTCGCGCAGGCGGCGGCCAACTACTTCGAGGCGTCGACGTCGCTGGCGATCGCGGGCAAGAGCGTGCTGATGAAGGACCTGGCGCAGAAGACCATCGACGAGAACGTGCGCGGGATGGCGATGGATGCGGTGGGCCTGCTGTTGACCGATCTGTTCGTCGCGACCGCGGCGGTCGTCGCGGGTGCCGCGGAGGCGATCGAAGGCGAGGCCGCGAGCATCGCGCTCGACAAGATCGACGAGAGCCTGCAGCGGTATCAGGCGCTGCTGGACAAGAAGGGGGCGTAGCGCGCGACCGCGCGCGGCGGCCAGGAATCAATCGACACGACCCGCCGGGCCGCCAGGCCCGACGCGGGAGGTGAGCGGCGGGAACGACGCGTGTCCGCTTTCGCGGACACGTCGCGGCCCCGCCACCGGCAGTCCCATCGAGTCAAGTGAGGAACCCATGCCCTACGACATTCAGAACGTACAAGGTCCCGCGCCGCTGGCGGTTGGCGAGCGCATCTGGGGAGACGCGGCGGAAATCGATTTCGGCGCGATGACGAGCTGCATCGCGCTCGTCGAGCAGACGCCGGGCCAGCCGGCGTCGGTGCGCGCGATCCATCTGTCGATCGTCAGCGACGACGGTACCAAGGTGTACGACCCGTCGGCGAACGTGGCCGGGCAGGTCGAGACGATCATGCAGCAGAGCGGCGACCTGCGTACCTGCCTCGGGCGCATCGATCTCTGGCAGGCCAGCGAGTCGCAACAACTGCGGGATTTCTTCGCCGCGCTGATGCTGAGCCTCGACATGCAGAACTGGGTGCCGTTGCCGGACGGCAACCTGCGGGTGCGGATCAACGGCGGCGTGATCCAGTATCGGCAGGGCGCCGGCGCATGGACGAACGCGTAGCCGGCGCGACCGGTTGAAGCCGGCGCCCCCCGTCCGGGCGGGCGCCGGTGCAACACGGGCGCGTCGTTCCGTGCCGCTCGCCGCCCGCGCGCCCCCCAGCTTTTTGCTCATCAACACCAACAAAAATCATCATTTCGCCGCAAGCGGCGTGTCAGCAGAATGTCTCCATTCCAGCTCGAGCGACAGCACGCGCGTCGCGCCGAGCCGCACTTCAGAAGGAGACAGCCGTGGCAGTCGAAACAACCTCAATCGATACGCTCGTCGTCGGCGCCGGTCAGGCCGGCGTGGCCATGAGCGAGCACCTGGGCAAGCTGGGCGTGCCGCATCTCGTGCTGGAGCGCAGCCGCATCGCCGAACGCTGGCGCACCGGGCGCTGGGATTCGCTGGTCGCCAACGGCCCCGCGTGGCACGACCGCTTCCCGGGGCTCGAATTCGACGGCCTCGACCCCGACGCGTTCGCGTCGAAAGACCAGGTCGCGGACTACTTCGAAGCGTATGCGCGCAAGTTCGACGCGCCGATCCGCACCGGCGTCGAGGTGACGCGGGTCGTGCGCAATACGGGCAAGCCGGGTTTCGTCGTCGAGACCTCCGACGGCACGTTCGAGGCGAACCGCGTGGTCGTCGCGACGGGGCCGTTCCAGCGCCCGGTGATTCCGCCGATCGCACCGGACGACGCGCGCCTCGTGCAGCTTCATTCCGCCGACTACCGCAACCCGGGCCAGCTCCCGGACGGCGCGGTGCTGGTGGTCGGCGCGGGTTCGTCGGGCGTGCAGATCGCCGACGAGCTGCAGCGCGCGGGCCGCCGGGTCTACCTGTCGGTGGGCCCGCACGACCGCCCGCCGCGCGCGTATCGCGGCCGCGACTTCTGCTGGTGGCTCGGCGTGCTCGGCGAATGGGACAAGGAAGTCGCGACGCCCGGCCGCGAACACGTGACGATCGCGGTGAGCGGCGCGCGCGGCGGCCATACGGTCGATTTCCGCAAGCTCGCGAACCAGGGCGTGACGCTCGTCGGGCTGACGAAGTCGTTCAGCGGCGGCGTGGCCACGTTCGAGCGCGACCTCGCGATCAATCTTGCGCGCGGCGACGAGAACTACCTGTCGCTGCTCGACGCGGCCGACGCCTATGCGGCCCGCAACGGCCTCGACCTGCCGGCCGAACCCGACGCCCGCCACATCCTGCCGAACCCCGACTGCGTCGCGCACCCGATCCTCGCGCTCGATCTCGCTGGCGCGGGCGTCACGTCGATCGTCTGGGCGACGGGATATGCGGTCGACTACGGCTGGCTGAAGGTCGATGCGTTCGACGCGAACGGCAAGCCGCAGCACCAGCGCGGCGTGTCGAAGGAGCCGGGCATCTATTTCCTCGGGCTGCCATGGCTGTCGCGGCGCGGCTCCAGCTTCATCTGGGGCGTGTGGCACGACGCGCGGCACATCGCCGATCACATCGCGACGCAGCGCACCTACCTCGAATACCACGACGCATCGCAGCGCCGCTCGGCATCGCGCCCGGAGCCGGGCGGCGCCGCGTCGCAGGCCGACGCGCGGCCGCTCGCCGACGCGGTCAACTGACCGACCCCATGCCGCCCGCCTGCCGCACCGCGACGGTGTTCGCGCCCGGCGCGGCGGCGTGCCCCCTGACGACTGAAGGATTTCCATGAGCCAACCGACCCATACCCGTATCCGCATGTTCAACACGAAGGATACCTACCCGAACCAGACGCTCGACAACGACCTGTGCCAGGCCGTGCGGGCCGGCAACACCGTCTACGTGCGCGGCCAGGTCGGCACCGACTTCGACGGCAACCTGGTCGGCCTCGGCGACCCGCGCGCGCAGGCCGAGCAGGCGATGAAGAACGTCAGGCAGTTGCTGGAGGAAGCCGGCAGCGACCTCACGCACATCGTGAAGACGACGACCTACCTGATCGACCCGCGTTATCGCGAGCCGGTGTACCAGGAAGTCGGCAAGTGGCTGAAGGGCGTGTATCCGATCTCGACGGGGCTCGTCGTGTCCGCGCTCGGCCAGCCGCAGTGGCTGATGGAAATCGATGTGATCGCCGTGATTCCGGACAACTGGCAGCCGAACCGCGCATAGGAGGCGACATGACTTTTTCCATCGTCGGGCGCTGCACGGAGACGGGCCAGCTCGGCATCGCGATCAGCTCGTCGAGCATCGCGGTGGGCGCGCGCTGCCCGTGGGTGCGCGCGGGCGTCGGCGCCGTCGCGACGCAGAACATCACGCTGCCGGCGCTCGGCCCGCAGATCCTCGACCTGATCGAGCACGAACAGCTCGCGCCCGCCGCGGCGCTCGACCGCGCGCTCAGCGCGAACGGCTGGAGCCAGTACCGGCAGGTCACGGTGATCGACGGGCAGGGACAGGCGGCGTGCTTCACCGGCAAGGAAGCGCTCGGCACGCATCACGCGGTGCGCGGCGAACAGTGCGTGGCGGCCGGCAACCTGCTGGCTTCGCCGGACGTGATCGACGCGATGGCGCGCGCCTTCGAGCAGGCCCCCGGCCTGCTCGCCGATCGCCTGCTCGCCGCGATGCACGCGGCGATGGCGGCCGGCGGCGAGGCGGGGCCGGTGCATTCGGCCGCGCTGAAGGTGGCCGGCGACGTGACCTGGCCGATCGTCGACCTGCGCGTCGACTGGGCCGATGCCGATCCGGTCGGGCAGCTCGATGCGCTGTGGCGGGCGTATCGGCCGCAGATGCAGGACTACCAGACGCGCGCGCTGAACCCGACCGCCGCGCCGAGCTACGGAGTACCGGGCGATGAATGACACGTCGAGCCGCGTACTGCTCGAGCGGCTGATCGGTTTCGCGACGGTCAGCCGCGATTCGAATCTCGAGATGATCGGTTTCATCCGCGACTATCTCGCGGGCTTCGGCGTCGAGAGCGAACTGTTCTACAACGCGGAACGGACGAAGGCGAGCCTGTACGCGACGATCGGTCCGCGCGATCGCGGCGGCATCGCGCTGTCGGGCCATACCGACGTGGTGCCGGTCGAAGGGCAGGCGTGGACGGTCGAGCCGTTCCGGCTGACCGAGCGCGACGGCCGCCTGTACGGGCGCGGCACGGCCGACATGAAGGGCTTCATCGCGTCGGCGCTCGCGGCCGTGCCGGCGTTCGTCGCACGGCCGCTGCGCGTGCCCGTGCATCTCGCGTTCTCGTACGACGAGGAAGTCGGCTGCCTCGGCGTGCGGCCGATGCTCGACGTACTGGCCGCGCGTGCGCACCGGCCGCGCCTGTGCCTGATCGGCGAGCCGACCGAACTGAAGCCGGTGCTCGGCCACAAGGGCAAGCTCGCGATGCGCTGCCACGTGAAGGGGGCCGCTTGCCATTCGGCGTATGCGCCGTCGGGCGTCAACGCGATCGACTATGCGGCGAAGCTGATCGGCCGGCTCGGCGAGATCGGCGCGGCGCTCGCGCGGCCCGAACGGCACGACGGCCGTTTCGATCCGCCGTTCTCGACCGTGCAGACGGGGCTGATCAAGGGCGGCCGCGCGCTGAACATCGTGCCGGCCGAATGCGAATTCGACTTCGAGGTGCGAGCACTGCCGGATTTCGACGCGCACGACGTGCCGCGCAAGCTGCAGGACTATGCGGAATCCGAACTGTTGCCGCGAATGCGTGCGGTGCGGCCCGACACCGATATTCGATTGCAGCCGTTGGGCGCGTATCCGGGGCTGGCCACTGCGCCGGACGGCGAGGCCGCGCGCCTGCTCGCGATGCTGAGCGGTTCCGATGCGTTCGGCACGGTCGCATTCGGCACCGAGGGCGGGCTGTTCGGGCAGGCCGGGATTCCGGCCGTGGTATGCGGGCCCGGCAGCATGGACCAGGGGCACAAGCCCGACGAGTTCGTCACGCTCGACCAGCTGCATGGATGCGACGCGATGCTGGGTCGTCTGGCCGCCTATTTGTCGTCGGCCGCCTGAAGTCGTCACTGCAAACACGCATGCACCGCCTCGCGCGGTGCGTGCGTGTTTGCGCGTCTTATCTCGCCGTTTCCGCGACGATCTGCGCGAGCCGCTCGCGGCAGAAGTCGACGAACGACTGCGCCTGCTTCGTGAGCTGGCCGCGCTTCAACCGCGCGCTCACGAGCCCCGACGGGCTCACCGTTTCGCTGAGGCCGATCGTCACGACCCGCTGGCCGTCGTATGTGTATTCGGAGTGCGGGCGCGTGACGAGCAGCGAGAAGCCGAATCCCTGGCCGACCATCCCGCGCACCATCTCGATCGACGGCGACCCGAACACGATGTTCGGCGTCAGCCCGAGTTCGTGAAAGAGGCTGACGAAATACGTGCGGCTCGGCTGCACGTCGAGCAGGATCATCGGTTCGACGCAGAGGTCACGCAACGACACGTGCGCCTGGCCCGCGAACCGGTGGTTCTCCGGCAGCAGCACGTACGGCTGCTGCGGCGGCATCAGCGGTTCGGTCTCGATCGTGCCGTCGAGATCGTGGTCGTACATGAGCGCGAGATCGAACGTGCCGGACGTCAAGCCCTGCACGAGCTCCTGCTGGTCACCGTCGCGCAGCCGGATGTTCACGCCCGGGTAGCGCTCGCGAAAGCCCGCGATCAGTTGCGGCAGGTAGAGCGGCGCGACCGTCTCGAAGCAGCCGATGTCGATCTGCCCGGTGATCACGTCGTTGTCGGCGAGCGCGTTCTGTTCGAATTCGTGCGCGATGCGCAGCAGCTCCTGCGCTTTCCGGTAGAAGCGCGTGCCACCCGGCGTCAGCGATACGCCCTGCGCATGATGGCGGATGAACAGCTTCACGCCGAAGCTTTCTTCCAGCCCCTTGATCGCGCTGGAGATCGACGGCTGCGCGATGAAGAGCTGGCGCGAGGCCTCGGCCACGCTGCCGGATTCCACCGTCGTCACGAAGTATTTCAGTTGCCGCAAAGTGTAGTGAGCCACACGCACCTCTGATGCACGGCCCCGGCGTGCCGCCCGGGCGCAATCTGTCCATGGTTGTGCGTAGCACCTTACCTGAAAGGCCCCGGCGCCGGAATTTCCGCTGCAGAGCTTTTTCGTATGTCCCGGAAATATTTTTAGTATTTTCCGGTCGCGATACCCGTGGCGCACCATCGTCTCCAACCTGGATCGCGACGATCACCACGATCACGAAGCGGCCGCACACGCGCCGGCGGGGCATGTCATCCGTCCCCGCGAGTGTTTTGGCTGCTGCGTTCGACTCCGCCGCGTGTGCACGCGGTGCGTCGTCGTTCGCGTATCCGGACCCGATTGCAGGCGCGCACCCCGACGCGCGCCGGCTGACACGGCACGCGCGCATCGCCGCGCAGGACAGGAGACTTCACCATGACGAACGCGGAACGCAATGCGTCCCCGATGATAGAGAAGCACACGATCGGCTACGTGCCGCCCGCCGAGCGCCACGGCAAGGTGCGCGACCTGTTCACGCTCTGGTTCGGCGGCAACATCGCGCCGCTGCCGATCGTGACCGGCGCGCTCGGCGTGCAGATGTTCCACCTGAACCTGCTATGGGGCATCGTCGCGATCGTCGTCGGCCAGGCGGTGGGCGGCGTGCTGATGGCGCTGCATTCTGCGCAGGGGCCGCAGATGGGCATCCCGCAGATGATCCAGAGCCGCGCGCAGTTCGGCTCGTGGGGCGCGCTGCTCGTGACCGTGATCGCGGCCGTGATGTATGTCGGCTTCTTCGCGTCGAACATCGTGCTCGCCGGCAAGTCGGTGCACGGCATCGCAGCGTCGGTGCCGGTGCCCGTCGGCATCGTGATCGGCGCGGTGGGTTCGGGGCTGATCGGGATCGTCGGATACCGGTTCATCCACATCCTGAACCGGATCGGCACGTGGGTGCTCGGCATCGGCATCGTCGTCGGCTTCTGGATGATCCTCACGCACGTGACGACCGACGATTTCCTGACGCGCGGCGGCTTCGACTTCGCGGGCTGGCTCGCGACGGTGTCGCTGTCGGCGTTGTGGCAGATCGCGTTCGCGCCGTACGTGTCGGACTATTCGCGCTATCTGCCGGAAAACGTCGGCGTGGCGTCGACGTTCTGGGCGACCTACCTCGGCTGCACGATCGGCTCGACGCTCGCGTTCATCTTCGGCGCGGTCGCGGTGCTCGCGGTGCCGGCCGGCGCGGACACGATGGATGCGGTCAAGCAGGCGACCGGCCCGCTCGGCCCGCTGATGCTCGTGCTGTTCCTGCTGAGCGTGATCAGCCACAACGCGCTGAACCTGTACGGCGCGGTGCTCGCGGTGATCACGTCGGTGCAGACGTTCGCGTACAAATGGATTCCGACCGCGAAGGCGCGCGCGGTGGTGTCGGTCGTGATCTTCGTCGCGTGCTGCTACGCGGCGATCGGCGCGTCGACGAACTTCGTCGGCAACCTCGTCGATCTCGTGCTCGCGCTGCTCGTCGTGCTGGTGCCGTGGACCGCGATCAACCTGATCGACTTCTACGTGATCCACAAGGGCAAGTACGACATCCAGTCGATCTTCATGGCCGACGGCGGGATCTACGGCCGCTTCAACCCGCAGGCGCTGCTCGCGTATGCGATCGGCATCCTGGTGCAGATCCCGTTCATGAACACGCCGATGTATGCGGGCCCGATTCCCGCGCATCTCGGCGGCGCGGACCTGTCGTGGCTCGTGGGGCTCGCGCTGACGTCGCCGCTGTACTACTGGCTCGCGACGCGCGACAGCGCGTATCGGCGCCGGCAGACGGGGGCGACGATGCCGCCGACGGCGGTGCGGTAAACCGGGCGTTGTTCGGCGCGATGAAACGAAACGGCCGCCGCATCGGTTGCGATGCGGCGGCCGGGAAAGGCGGGAGCGGGGCGGCAGGCGGGTTCAGGCACGCGGCGTGCCGCGACGCGAACCTGCCTGCCTGCGGATCAGACCACCGCCGAGCGCGCCACCCGCACCGGCACCGACTTGTACGACGGCGTGCCGCTTTCCTTGTCGATGTAGTCGAGCGGCACGAGCACGTTCGCTTCCGGGTAGTACGCGCCGACCGAACCCGGCGCGATGTCGTACTCGATCGCGGTGATCTTTTCGAGACGCAGCGTGCGGCCCGAGGCGGTGATCGTCTCGATGTCGACGAGGTCGCCGTGTTCGAGCCCGTACTTCGCGAGATCGGCCGGGTTCATGAACAGCACGTCGCGACGCCCGAACACGCCGCGATAACGATCGTCGAGCCCGTAGATCGTCGTGTTGTACTGGTCGTGGCTGCGCAGCGTGATGAGCCGCAGCACCTGCTCGCCGCCGAGCACGTCGGCATCCTCTTTCACGCCCTTGTAGACCGAGAACATCGCCTTGCCGGTCGGCGTCGGCCACACGCGCTCGGTGGGCGGCAGCGGCAGCCGGAAGCCGCCCGGCGTGCGGATGCGTTCGTTGAACGCCTCGAAGCCGTCCACCGTGCGGTCGATCAGGTCGCGGATGCGGTCGTAGTCGGCGATCAGGTCGAGCCATGCGACCTTGCTGTTCGGCAGCGTCGCATGCGCGATCCCCGCGACGATCGCGGGCTCCGAGCGCAACTGGTCGGACGCCGGCTTGAGCTTGCCGGCCGACGCGTGAACCATCGACATCGAATCCTCGACGGTGATCGACTGCCGGCCGGTGGCCTGCATGTCGAGCTCGGTGCGGCCGAGCACCGGCAGGATGAAGGTTTCCTTCGCGACCAGCAGGTGCGAGCGGTTCAGCTTCGTGCCGAGATGCACGCTCAGGTCGAGCTTTGCCATCGCCGGGAACGACTGTTCCGGATCGGGCAGCGCGACCGCGAAGTTGCCGCCGAGGCACAGCAGTGCCTTCGCGGTGCCGTCGATCATCGCCTGCATTGCCTGCACCGCGTCGTGCCCGTGATGCGCGGGCGGCGTGAAGCCGCACACGTCCTCGATCTTCTTCAGGAACTCGGCCGACGGCTTCTCGGTGATGCCGACCGTGCGGTTGCCCTGCACGTTCGAATGGCCGCGCAGCGGGCACACGCCGGCACCCGGCTTGCCGATGTTGCCGCGCATCAGCAGCAGGTCGGCGATCAAGCGCACGGTTGCGGTGCCCTTGTTGTGCTGCGTGACGCCCATCCCGTACGTGATGATCGTCGCGTTCGACTTCGCGTACGCGATCGCGACCTGTTCGAGCTGCGCCTGGCTGAGGCCGCTCGCGCGTTCGATGTCGTCCCACGACGTGGCTTCGAGGTCGGCCGAGAACGCGTCGAAGCCGTCGGTGTGCTGCGCGATGAAATCGCGGTCGAGCACGTTGCCTTGCTCGGCTTCGAGCTTCAGCAGCGCCTTCATGATGCCCTTCAGCGCGGCCGCGTCGCCGCCGGCGTCGACCTGGTAGTACGTCGACGCAATCCGCGTCGAGCCGAACGACGCCATCTCGATCATGTCCTGCGGGTCCGCGAAGCGTTCGAGCGCGCGCTCGCGCAGCGGGTTGAACACGATGATCGGCACGTTGCGCCGCGAGCATTCGTGCAGCGTGCCCATCATCCGCGGGTGGTTCGTGCCGGGGTTGTGGCCGATCGAGATGATCAGCTCGCAGTGGTCGAAATCCTCCAGCGACACTGTGCCCTTGCCGATGCCGATAGACTGCGGCAGGCCGACGCTGGTCGGCTCGTGGCACATGTTCGAGCAGTCGGGGAAGTTGTTGGTGCCGAGTTCGCGCGCGAACAGCTGGTACAGGTACGCGGCTTCGTTCGATGCGCGGCCCGACGTGTAGAACTCGACCTGCTCCGGCGGCAGCGCGCGCAGCACTTCGCCGATGCGGGCGAACGCATCGTCCCATGCGATCTCGCGGAACGTGTCGGTCGCGCGATCGTAGACGAGCGGATGCGTGAGCCGGCCCATGTTCTCCAGTTCGTAGTCCGACATGCGCAGCAGCGACGACACGGTGTTCGCCGCGAAGAACTCGGGCGTCACGCGCTTGGTCGTCGCTTCCCACGTGACGGCCTTCGCGCCGTTCTCGCAGAACTGGAACGTCGACTTGTGTTCCTTGTCGGGCCACGCACAGCCGGGGCAGTCGAAGCCGTCGGGCTGGTTGGTCCGCATCAGCACGATCGGCGCCTCGATGGTCTCCATCTGGGTGCGCACCGCGTCGGCTGTCGCGCGAAGCGCGCCCCAACCGCCGGCCGGCCCGTCGTACTTCCTGATGCCTGGCACTTCGCGTCGATTTGTCATGGTGAATCTCCAATAGCCGGGCCCGGTGCGGGTGGCTCGGTTGCGCCGTGTCGCGGCGTGGGGCGGCTCCGTCCGGCGGACGGAGCCGGTCATGCGTGCCCCGGGTTGCAGGGCATGCGTTGTTTTAGTGGGCGTCCTTCTTCGCGCCGGACGACTTCTTGCCGGGCTTCGCCGCGGGCGGCGGGGCGTCGGCGGGCGTGTCGTGCGGCTTCGCGTCTGCTGCCGCCTTGGCGGCCCGGCCGTTGGGCTTGGCCTTGCCGTCGGCTTCCTTCGTCTCTTTCGCTTCCTTCGCTTCCTTCGCTTCAGGCGCGGCGAGCTTGTTGAACTTCACTTCGTCGCTGTCCTTGTCGTAGTCGACTTCGCACTTGTCACCCGACTTCAGCCGGTCGGCGAGGATCTCCTTGGCGAGCCGCGTCTCGATGGTCTGGCGGATCTGGCGCTTCAGCTCGCGCGCGCCGAATTCCGGCTGGTAACCGGCTTCGGTCAGGTGCTCGACGAGCGAATCGCCCATCACGAGCGTGATGTCCTGCGCGGCGGCCGTGCGGATCACGCGGTCGAGCTGGATCTGCACGATCGAGCGGATGTTCTCCTTCGACAGCGCGTGGAAGACGATCACCTCGTCGATGCGGTTCAGGAACTCGGGGCGGAAATGGCCCTTCAGCACCTGCATCAGTTCCTCGCGGATCGCCTTGTCGGTCTTGCGCGCGGCTTCCGGCTGCGTGAGGTTGTCCATGATGATCGCGGCGCCGAGGTTGCTCGTCGCGATGATGATCGTGTTGCTGAAGTCGACCACGCGGCCCTTGCCGTCGGTCAGGCGGCCGTCGTCGAACACCTGCAGCAGCACGTTGTACACATCGGGGTGCGCCTTCTCGATCTCGTCGAGCAGGATCACGCTGTACGGGCGCCGCCGCACGCGCTCGGTGAGCTGGCCGCCTTCGTCGTAGCCGACGTAGCCGGGCGGCGCGCCGATCAGCCGCGCGACCGCGTGCCGCTCCATGTACTCGGACATGTCGATGCGGATGATCGCCTGTTCGTCGCCGAACACGGTCTCGGCGAGCGCCTTCGCGAGCTCGGTCTTGCCGACGCCCGTCGGCCCGAGGAACAGGAACGTCGCGATCGGCCGGTGCGTCTGGCCGAGCCCCGCGCGCGACAGCCGCACGGCATCGCTGACGGCCACCACCGCGTCGCTCTGGCCGACCACGCGCTCGCGCAGCTGCTCTTCCATCTTCAGCAGCTTCTGGCGTTCTTCCTGCGTGAGTTCGGACACGGGGATGCCGGTCAGGCGCGACACGACCTCGGCCACGGATTCGACCGTCACCTCGAGCGTCTCGGAGCCCGTCTTGCGCTGCCACGCCTCCATCATCTCGTCGACGGACTTCTGCTTCGCGTTGATCTGCTCCTCGAACTGCTTCGCTTCGTCGAAGCGCTTGCGCGAGGTCGCGTAGTCCTGCTCGCGCTTCAGTTGCGCGATCTGCGCTTCGCCTTCCTGAATGTCGACCGGGCGCGACGTCGCGCCGATCCGCACGCGTGCGGCGGCCTGGTCGATCAGGTCGATCGCCTTGTCGGGGAGGAAGCGCGACGTGATGTAGCGGTCGGCGAATTCCGCGGCCGCGACGAATGCGTCGTCGGCGAACGTCACCTGATGATGCGCCTCGAGGCTGTCGCGCAGCCCGCGCAGGATCACGATCGTCTGCTCGACGCTCGGCTCCGGCACGAACACCGGCTGGAAGCGCCGCTCGAGCGCGGCGTCCTTCTCGATGTACTTCTGGTATTCGTTGAGCGTCGTCGCGCCGATCAGGCTCAGCTCGCCGCGCGCGAGCGCGGGTTTCAGCACGTTCGCGATGTCGAGGCCGCCTTCGCCGCCGCCCTGTCCGGCGCCGACGATCGTATGCAGCTCGTCGATGAACAGGATCAGTTCGTCCTGCTTCGCCGTGACTTCGTCGATCAGCTGCTTCGCGCGCTCCTCGAACTCGCCGCGATACTTGGCGCCTGCCACCATCGAGTTGATGTTGACTTCGACGAGCCGCTTGTCGCGCAGCACCTCGGGCACGTCGCCGTTGACGATCCGCTGCGCGAGCCCCTCGACGATCGCCGTCTTGCCGACACCCGGCTCGCCGATCAGCACCGGGTTGTTCTTCTTGCGGCGCGCGAGCACCTCGATCGTGCTCTCGATTTCCTGCGCGCGGCCGAGCACCGGGTCGAGCTTGCCCTGGCGCGCGATCGCGGTGAGGTCGCGGCCGAACTTGTCGAGGTTCGGCGTGCCGGTCGGCGCATCGACGCGGCCGTCCTCGGCACCCTTGCCGACCACCTTCACGACTTTCTGGCGCAACGCCTCGGGCGTCACGCCGTATTTTTTCAGCAGCGTGCCGGCGACGCTGTCCGGCACCGATGCGAGCCCGATCAGCAGGTGCTCGGGGCCGATGTACGAGTGGCCGAGATCGCGCGACGCCTGGAACGCGTACTGCACGGCCTTCTTCACGCGCGGCGAGATCGACAGCTTGTCGAGCGGCGCATCGGGGTCGGCCGTGCCGGTGTGCGCGTGCTCGTCGATGTACGACCGGATGTCCTGCGGCGACAGCTTCAGTTCCTTCAGCAGCGCGGCGCACACGTCGGTGTCCGCGAGCGCGTAAAGCAGGTGTTCGGAATCGAGCTCGCTGCGGCGCAGCTCGTGCGCCTTCTCGGCCGCGCGCTGCAGCAGTTCCAGCGTCTGCTCGCTGAACGCGTCGGTCGGGTCGACCGATTCGCGCGGGACTTCGGCGGCGAGCGGCGATTCGTCACCGAGCCCGCCGAACAGCGACGACGAGCCGCCGCCCAGCAGCGAATCGAACGGGTTCAGCATGCTTTGATGCCGCATCAGCTGACGGAAGTGGTAGTCGCAGATCGAGATGGTCTTGCGCTCGCCGTCCTGCATCACGGTTGCGCGCGCGACGGCCGGCCGGGCGTGGCAGATATCGCAAAGTGCGGGCATGGTGGTCTGGCTCCTGTCGGTGAAAGTGGGTCGAAGGGTGAAGTCCCGATGCGGTGCGGCGCTTGCGCGGCCCGACCGCGAACGCACGACATGAAGCAGGGCGGCACGGCGGCGCGCGGGCCGTGCCCGGGCTGTCGCGCAGTGCGCGCCGGCGTCGTGCGCGGTCGCGGTCAGGACGGCAGGCGTGCGTGCCGGGAGGAGCCCACGGCATCGCTTCGACTGCGTTCAAAATAGCGAATCGGCGGAGGCCATCCAAGACACAGTTCCACGCCGGCCCGGCCGCGAATTGCACCCTCGGATGCGGGCGCGAACGGACGAAGAGGAGCACAGACGCGCGGATGCACGGCGGCGCGGGCGTGCGCGGCACGCGTAACGCGTGGTGACGGGAAAGCGGGGCGGGCGCCACGCGAACGGGGCGCGGTGCGACATGGGCGCGCAGGGCGCCGGTTGCAGGTGGATGGCGGGTGCCGCGGGTGGCCGGGCGCGACGGAAGCGCCGCAACGGGGACGTGCGGCGAGCGGCCGGATGCAACCATGCGCGCACCGCGGACGATGCGTGCGTGGCGGCCGAAGGAGCAGGCGGGTTGCACGGTCCGGCGCGGACGGGGCGCAACCGCGGCGTGCCGCGGTCAGTCCGGGAGGGTCATCGCGAGCCGTTGCCGGGCGATCTGCTTCACGTCGGTTGACAGTGCCGTATCCGGCAGGCCATTGGCCCAGACGGAGAACGAATCCTCGATCAGGTTGCGCGTGTCGGGCGGCAACTCGGCCAGGACCAGCGACAGGACGGTGAACAGCACGGCGGTATCGCCGGCCTGGCGGCTCGCGTTCGCGTCGACCGCCTTCTTCAGCTGGTCGACCGACGCCTGCAGCGCCTGTAATGCCTCATTCGACTCGCTCATCACACACTCCATGCAAAGTGGGCTCGATCGGCGACGAACATGCGGCCGGCGGTGCGGCCGGCCGCGCGCGACGCCCGGCGGGCATCGCGCGGACAGCGGAGGTCAGGCCGTTGGGTTGCCCTGCGGTGCGACGGCCACCGATGCTTCGCTCGTCAGCATCAGGAACGTGAACGTTTCGCGCAGGTACAGGCGGACGACCTTGTCGGTATGGCTCGTGTAGCCGATCGATACGTCTTCCCCGAGATGCAGCTCGTAATCGCCGCCGCGCGTGGACAGCACGCAGCCGCCGCTGATCGCCGGCGCCCAGATGATCTCGCCGCTGACGATCCGTTTGATATGGCCGAGGACCGGATAACCCTGGTCGCGCGCCTCGCTGAGCGCCGTGTACGCATCCGAGCCGAGCACCACCGAATACGGGCCGTCGACGCCGGCCAGGCGGAGCGCCTCGAGCGCATCGCTGATCGCGTCGGGATACGCGCTGACGTCCGCCGGCAGCGTGAGCTTGCGGTTCGACGTGCCTTCGCGGATGCCGACGATGCCGGCGGCCCGGTAGCCGTCGAAGATCGCGTTGTCTTCGGCGAACGCGAGCCGCTGCGCGGCGTCCTTCGCCGGTTGCCAGTCGGCATCGCGCGCGCCGCGCTCGACACTGTCGATCGCATCGCGGCTCAACTCGAACGGCACCGTCAGCTCGACGATCGTGCGGACTTCGCGCAGCCGCGCGTTCACGTGCTCGCGCGGCGCGTCGACGGCGACCAGGTGCCCGGTGCCGACGGCCGACAGCTCGGGGCCTTCGGGGCCGTCGACATCGACGACGCGGCGGCCGGCCACCGATCGTTTGAACGTGCGTGCCACTTCCTCCTCGATTTGTTCCCAGGCGGAAGACGAGATCGGGGCGAGTTCGCGGTGCAGGTTATTCATGGATTTGGATTGCCTCACGTCAGCGGAAACACTTGATGGCGGGCCGATCGGCTGACGGGCTGTGCGTGATGCCAGCCTGCCGATCGCGGACGAAAATGAATATTAGCAGGCTCGATCGACACCGCTGCAGCACAAATCGAAACGACACCGTGCGGTCGCGCAACTGTGATGCAATTCGCGCGGTGCGGGGGTGGGCGAACACGGAATGCCGCGACCGGATTGCCGCGATACCCGGGGCGTGCCGGCGGCACCGTCGCCCGGGCCGCGTTCGACGCTGTGCGGAATCAATTCCGGTCGACGTCCTGTCGCGAGTCGTGCATTCTTACGAACATTCATCCAGCCGGGTGTCTGCCAGCAGGGGTTGGGCGGTCGTCGGAGCCGGGGCCCGGATGAATCATAGACGCAGCCTATTGATGCTTCACAACAAGTGGAGGTCGTTCATGGCGTTACAACTCGTCTCGCCCGAAGACAAATACATGCTGAAGACGGGCGTCATCAATCACGAGGATGTGATCGGGCATTTGCGGCAGGTATTGAACGCGTTTGCCGCGAAGCCGGAGTACAGCAAGTTCTATATCGGCATCACCAGCGACCTGTACACCCGGCTGGCGAAACATCGCGCCACCAAGCCTGACTTCAAGCTGATGGCACCGATCTATCTCGAAGCGCACAACCTGGTCGGGAACGCGTTCGACCGTCTGGAGCGCAAGGCCATCGAGACGTTCCGTACCGGCATCACGCACCCCCAATCCGGCGAACGGCTGCTGGCATGCAGCAACGGCCCGGGCGGGGCGTTGCCGAAGAACTGGCTCTATATTCTGGTGGGTTGAGTCGCGTGGGCGGCGTGCCGGGAATGCACGCCTGCGCGCGTAACCGTCCATAAGCGGTGGCGCGGTGGAGGGGGCTGTTGCGCGGCGCTGCACGCGCACTGCGTGCCGACTGGACAGAGGCGGTTCCGGACACGCCCGGCGCGCGGTCGCGCGCCGGACGGCCATCGGTACCCTGCGCGTTACGACGGGACGCCTTTCAGCGAGCCGATTTTCAGCGAACCGTCGCGATGCGGCGCGGACGGCGACGCTTCCGGCTGCGCGGCGTCGGCGGCCGGCGCCGCGCGATCGGCGAGCGCTTCGAGCAGGTCGGCGGACGGCACGAAGAACAGCGAGCCGGTGACCGCGCGGCTGTAGTCGAGCAGGCGGTCGTAGTTGCCGGGCGGGCGGCCGACGAACATGTTCTCGAGCATCTGCTCGATCGGCGCCGGCGAGCGCGCGTAACCGATGAAGTAGGTGCCGAATTCGCCCGCGCCCGGGCGCCCGAACGGCATGTTGTCGCGCAGGATCTTCACTTCCTGGCCGTTCTCGTCGAGCGTGGTCAACGAGCTGTGCGAGCACGACGGCTTCACGTCCGGCGCGAGTTCGATATCCGACAACTTGGTGCGGCCGATGATGCGTTCCTGCGTCTCGACCGCGAGCGCATTCCAGCCGGCCATGTCGTGCAGGTACTTCTGCACGATCACGTAGCTGCCGCCCGCGAATTCCGCGTCTTCGTCGCCGATCACCGTGAAGTCGACCGCCTCGCGGCCTTCCGGGTTCTCGGTGCCGTCGACGAAGCCGATCATCGCGCGCTGGTCGAAATTGCGGAAGCCGTGCACCTCGTCGACCACCGTGACGGCATCGCCGAGCGCGCCGAGCAACTGCGTCGCGAGTTCGAAGCACAGGTCCATCGCTTCCGCGCGGATGTGCAGCAGGATATCGCCCGGCGTCGCGACCGCGACGCGCTGCCCCGCGCCGAACTCGCGGAACGGATGCAGCGCGGCGGGGCGCGGGGCGCCGAACAGCGCGTCCCATGCGTCGGCGCCGAAGCCGCATACGCAGGTGAGGTTGCCGCCCGGCACGCGCTTGCCGACCGAGCGCACGAGCGCGGCGATGTCGCCGCACCACGAACGGATCGTGTCGGCGTGCTCGGCGCCGGGATTGATCGTCGCCACGAGGAAGATCGCGCTGCGCGTGATCGGGCTGTGAACGGCCTGGGAGAGCGGGGGAGGTGTCTGCATCGCGGGCTGCCGGTCAGTCATGTCGGGACGGGCGGGCCGTGGCGCGCGAAGGCGAACGGTTGAACTGTGTCATGCGACTGTTCTCTTTGTGTCATGCGGATGAAGGACGTCGCGCGTGCCTCGCGCAACGGGCCGCGGCGGTGGCGGCCGGCCGCGCGGCGCGTGACCGGCCCGCACCGCGTAACGTCGTCGAGCAAGCAATCTAGCAGCTTCGGCGGGGCTTTGGAACCCGTATCGCCGAACTGTCATGCGAATGCGTCAAACAGGGCCGGGTTTCGGGCAGCGCACGCGCAGCTGTACTCCTGGCGTGGGCGGCGCTGTGCTCTTGAGCGCGCATGCCGCGTGCAGTAGATTAGGTTCCGCTGCGCCCGCCGACGAGGAGCGTCATCATGAACCTGCTGGAAGCGATGCGTGTGTATGTCGCGGTGGTCGAGCGTGGCGGCCTGTCCGGTGCGGCGTCCGAACTGCGGCTCGACGAAGCGCAGGTGAGCGAACGGATCGACTGCCTCGAACGGTATCTCGGCTGCCGCCTGCTGCTGTGTCGCGAGCACGACGACGTGGCCTGCTCCGATGCGGGCGTCGCGTTCCACGTATGCTGCCGCCGGACGCTGTCCGCGGTCGAGCAGGCGATCGGCGCGGCCGGCCCGCACGCGCCGGCGGTGCCGGATGCGCTCGACGCGGCCGACGCGCACGATGCACCCGACGCACCCGACGCACCCGATAGCGGGACCGTGCATGCTGCCGCGCGCGACGCGGCGTTTCCGCCACCCGGCGCCGTTCAAGTTTCCTCAACGCGACTGTCACCTTGAATACGACCACCGTTCCCCGCTCGCCGGCCGAGCGCATTCGCCGCCGCTTCGGCCATTTCCTTCACGCGGCCGAGCTGGCCGGGCTGATCGTGATCGGGCTCGCGACCGCGTTCGCGATGGCGCAGGAAG
This sequence comes from Burkholderia sp. COPS, assembly GCF_019425585.1. Classification (NCBI taxonomy): domain Bacteria; kingdom Pseudomonadati; phylum Pseudomonadota; class Betaproteobacteria; order Burkholderiales; family Burkholderiaceae; genus Burkholderia; species Burkholderia sp. COPS. The sequence goes on from NZ_WIXR01000059.1 coordinate 17,973, forward strand.
CGTGGAAGGTCGTGCTGGCGGGCGAAGTGTCGCTGACCGACCTGCTGCTGATGTTCCTGTACCTGGAAGTGCTCGCGATGGACGTGCGTTACCTGCGGCTCGGCCGGCTGCCCGTGCGGTTTCCGCTGTTCATCGCGATGACGTCGCTCGCGCGCGACCTGATCCTGCGCGGGGCGACCGACAGCCCCGAGCGGATGCTGATGACGACGTTCGGAATCGTGCTGCTCGCGGTGGGCGTGCTGATCCTGAGTTTCGGCCAGCATCGCTTTCCGGCGGACGTCGACGATGTCGAGGACGATGTGCATGCGCGCAGGTGAGGAGCGGGCGGCGTGCCGCATGTGGCACGGCGGCTGTAAGCGGCCAAGGCGGCCAAACTAGCCAAGGCGGCCAAACTGATCAAACTGACCAACCAACCGGGCGAGGTATCGAATGACCAGGCAACTGATCGTCGCCGTGTTCGGCAGCGTCGACACGGCCCGTCGGGCCGCGAGCGATTTCGGGGCGCTGTCGGACAAGCATGAGGGATTCCACATCGAGAACGGCGTCGTCGTCGAGAAGGACGCGACCGGCAAGCTCGCGGTGCTCGATGCCGAATCGCGGCCGTTCAAGGGCGGCGTGATCGGCGCGATCGCAGGCGGGCTGCTCGGTCTGCTCGCCGGGCCGCTCGGCGTGGTCACCGGCATGGCGGCCGGCGCGGGGGCCGGCATTCTCGCGGAAGCGGCCGGCAACGCGCTGCTCGACGGCACGTTCGTCGAGACGATTGCGGCGCGGCTCGTGCCCGGCAGCGTCGCGGTCATCCTCGAAGCGAAGGAGGACACGCCGTTCTCGGTCGACAACGTCGTGACCGGATTCGGCGGCAAGGTGTTCCGCCAGGCGCTCGATTGAGACGCTTCCTTTCGGCCTGCTTCGGGAGAACCGCATGCGCATCGATCAATCGTACCGGCGCTTCGACATCGCGGCGACGTTGACGCCGCTGCCCGGCAGCGGCAAGCGCGCGATCGCGGCCGTCGACGTGACGACCGACGATCCGGCGCGCGTCGCCGATCTCGGCACCGGGCAATTCCTGCAGATCCGCAAGTGGGTCGAGTCGAACGACGTCGCGTCGCTGACGGTGGTGTTCGACGAGTGCAAGGTCGCGATCGACCACTACGCGGACAACGTCGACGACGCTTGATCGCACGCGAGGCCCGAGCATGACCGGGCTTCGCGTGATGGCCGCCCGCCGGCCGGCGGCAATACGCGAGCCCATGCGCCTGCATGTGCGCCCGATGAATGGCCCCGCGCCGGGCCGTTCCGCCGCGTTCGAATCTGTTCACCACGCCAACCGGATTTGGCGTTTCCTCGCCAAACTGTCACTTACATTCGTCGAAATGACGCAGTAGGATGCCGAACCTTGTCTAGATGAGATTCGCGTTGCTATCCGCCTTCAATTTCGATAACGGACGAGGTTCGAACCGGGCCCCCCGCGCCCGGGCACGGCTATCCGGCTTCGTGCACCGGCGCGGCCATGCCGCCCGTGCAGCGCAGGCCGGTTCACCGCTGGCGGGGCGAGGCGGATGAAGCTCTACGAGAAATTTGCAAACGACGTAGAGAGACTCATCCGGCAAGGCGTATATCGACACGGCGATCGTGTGCCGTCGGTGCGGCAGGCGAGCCAGCAGCACCGGATCAGCATCACGACCGTGCTGCACGCGTATCTGCTGCTGGAAAGCCGCGGGCTGCTCGAAAGCCGCCCGCAGTCCGGCTATTTCGTGAACCTGCGGCGCGACGACGGCCATGCGCCGGTGCGCGAGCTGCGGCCGTCGAAGCCGATCGCGATCTCGTCGTCGGTCGACGTGAGCCGGCTCGTGTTGTCGACGCTGCGCTCGATCGGCACCGACGACGCCGTGCCGCTCGGCTCGCCGTACCCGGACCCGAGCCTGTTCCCGTTCGAGAAGCTGAACCGCTATGCGTACGCGGCCGGCCGCGACAAGTCGCTGTGGGGCGTGACGGACGGATTGCCGCCGGGGCATCCACGGCTGATCCGGCAGATCGCACGCCGCTACCTCGAAAACGGGATGTCGGTGGACCCGAACGAGATCATCGTGACGGTCGGCGCGACCGAGGCGATCAACCTGTGCCTGCAGGCGGTGGCGAAGCCGGGCGACACGATTGCGGTGGAATCGCCAACGTTCTACGCGATGCTGCACGCGATCGAGCGGATGGGGATGAAGGCGATCGAGGTGGCCACGCATCCGGAATACGGGATCGACATCGCGGCGCTGGCCGCGATCGCGAAGTCGCAACCGATCGCCGCGTGCATGGTGATGCCGAACTTCCAGAACCCGCTCGGCTTCCAGATGCCCGACGAACGCAAGCGCGAACTGGTCGAGTTCGCCGCGAAGGCCGACCTGCCGGTCATCGAGAATGGTGTGTACAACGAACTGTACTTCGGCAACATGCATCCGAGCACGCTGAAGTCGTTCGACCGCCACGACATCGTGCTGCATTGTGCGTCGTTCTCGAAGAGCCTGACGGCCGCCTACCGGATCGGCTGGGCGCTGCCGGGCCGTTATCGCGAGCAGGTCGAGAAGCTGAAATTCCTGAACACGCTCGCGACGCCGTCGCTGCCGCAGCTCGCGATCGCGGAGTTTCTCGAACGCGACGGCTACGAGCATCACCTGCGGCGGATTCGCAAGGCGTATGCGCAGCAGGCGAACCTGATGCGCACGATGGTGTCGCGATTCTTCCCGGAAGGCACGCGCATCTCGAGCCCGGCGGGGGGATACGTGCTGTGGGTCGAGTTGCCCGCGCAGGTCGATGCGATGCGGCTGTACCAGCTCGCGCTGGAGCAGGGCATCACGATCGGGCCCGGCTACATGTTCTCGATCGCGGACAGCTACCGGAATTTCATCCGCCTCAACTACAGCAGCCCGTGGTCGCCGGAGATCGAGCAGGCGGTCGTGACCGTCGGCAAGCTCGCCGCCTGCTGCGTCGACTGACCATACCGCCGCGCGTCGGGCGCGGCGCGTGGCGTCACGTCACGTCAGCCGGTATGACTGCGCGCCCGTTCCCGCGAGCGTGCCGCCGTCGACGATCAGGTATTCGTTGCGGATCGGCTTGCCGTCGAACCAGCACTGCAGGATCTCCAGCGTGCCGGCCGCATAGCGTGCCTGCGCGGACAGCGACGTGCCGGAGATGTGCGGGGTCATCCCGTTGAACGGCATCGCACGCCAAGGGTGATCGGCCGGCGCCGGCTGGGGAAACCACACGTCGCCGCCGTAGCCCGCGAGATGTCCGGACGTGACGGCATTCACGACCGCGTCGCGGTCGACCAGCTTCGCGCGCGCGGTGTTGATCAGGTATGCGCCGCGCTTCATGCGCGCGATCATCGCCGCGTCGAACAGGTGCTCGGTCGACGGGTAAAGCGGGATCTGCAGGTTGACGATGTCGACGGCGCTCGCGAGCGACGCGGCATCGGCGTGATACGTGAGCGCGAGTTCCTGCTCGACCGACGCGTCGAGCCGGTGGCGCTGCGTGTAGTGCAGCTGCAGGCCGAACGGCTTCAGCCGGCGCAGCACGGCGAGCCCGATGCGGCCCGCGCCGACCGTGCCGAAATGCATGCCCTCGACGTCGTAGCTGCGCGACACGCAATCGGCGATGTTCCAGCCGCCTTGCTGCGCGATCGCATGCGACGGCAAGTAGTTGCGCACCAGCGCGAGCGTCGTCATCACCACGTGCTCGGCCACGCTGATGCTGTTCGAGCCGGTGACTTCGGCGACGGTGACATGCGCGCGAGCGGCGGCGTCGAGATCGACGTGATCGGAGCCGATGCCGGCCGTCAGCGCGAGCTTCAGCTTCGGCGCGCGGGCGATCCGTTCGGCCGTCAGGTACGCGGGCCAGAACGGCTGCGAGATCACCACGTCCGCTTCGGGCAGCCGGCGCTCGAATTCGGAATAGGGGCCGTCCTTGTCGCTCGTGACGATCAGCGTGTGGCCGTGCGCCTCCAGATAGCCGCGCAGCCCGAGCGCGCCGGACACCGAGCCGACGAGTTCGCCGGGCCGGAAGCCGGGCGGGCCGGCCGGCGTCGGCGCGGTTTGCCCGTCCGCGTAGCGCGTGATGACCGGAATCGCATCGCGCACGTAGCGCGGCGGGTAGCCGTCGACCGGATCGGGGTAGAGCACGCACAGGACGGTGGCCATCGGGTAGCACTCCTGGTGAAGGGGGGATGCGGCACACGGATTGCGCAGGACGCGCGACGTGCCCTCGCAGGCAACGGGTGTGTTGCGCCGCAACGTTGATGACGTTCTATGCCCGTCATGGCTCGCGTACAAGCTACAGTCGGTGTTTGCGTGCGCTGCGGAGGCGTCTGTACCTGTTCTTTTCAAATGGGATGTCGATAATGGGATCGTTACCTGACTCTCAGGGAGCCACGTCATGACTGGAAGCGACGCTTCGTCTTCACGCCCCGACCTCACGCAAGGCATCGCGCTCGACGATCTCGCCGACGGCGCGATGATCGAAGGCCATGTCGGCGATACCGCGGTGCTGCTCGTGCGCCGCGCCGACGAACTGTTTGCCGTGGGCGCGCAGTGCCCGCACTACGGCGCGCCATTGGCCGACGGCCTGCTGGAGGGCGACACGATCCACTGCCCATGGCATCACGCGGCGTTCTGCCTGCGCACGGGCGCACTGCTGCGCGCACCGGCGCTCGACGGGCTCCCGTGCTGGCGCGTCGAACGCCGCGACGGCCGTGCCGTCGTGCTCGATGCGCGGCCGGCCGCTGCGCCTCCCGCGCTGAATGCCGCCGGGCTGCCCGCGTCGGTGGTGATCGTCGGCGGCGGCGCCGCTGCGATCGCGGCCGCCGTGACGCTGCGGCAGGCGGGTTATCCGCATCCCGTCACGCTGCTCACCGCCGATGCCGATCCGCCCTACGACCGGCCGAACCTGTCGAAAGACTATCTCGCCGGCACGGCCGACGCCGACTGGCTGCCGCTGCGTGCGCCGTCGTTCTATACCGACCACCGGATCGACGTGCGGTGCGGCACGCGTGTCGCGCGGATCGACCCCGCGCGGCAGGCGGTCGAACTGGCCGACGGCAGCCGTGTCGGGTACGGCGCGCTGCTGCTGGCAACGGGCGCCGAGCCGAACCGGCTGACCGTGCCCGGCGCGGATCTGCCGCACGTGTGCGTGCTGCGCTCGCGTGCCGATTGCGACGCACTGATCGGCAAGCTGAAAACGGCGCGCCGCTGCGTGGTGGTCGGCGCGAGCTTCATCGGGCTCGAAGCGGCCGCCGCGTTGCGCACGCGCGGGCTCGACGTGCAGGTCGTCGCGCCCGATGCGCATCCGATGGCGCGCGTGCTCGGCGAAGCGCTCGGCGACACGATCAAGGCCCTGCACGAATCGCACGGCGTCGTGTTCCATCTCGGTGCGACGCCGGCGCGGATCACGCCGGACAGCGTGACGCTGTCGACCGGCGACGTGCTGCCGGCCGACGTCGTGCTGGTCGGCATCGGCGTGCACCCGAACGTCGCGCTCGCGCAGGACGCGGGGCTGGCCGTCGAGCGCGGTGTGACGGTCGACCGCTTCCTTCAGACGAGTGTGCCCGGCATCTACGCGGCCGGCGACATCGCGCGCTGGCCCGATCCGCTGACGGGCGAGCGCATTCGCGTCGAGCACTGGGTCGTCGCCGAGCGGCAGGGCATCGTCGCGGCGCGCAACATGCTTGGCCAGCAGCGCCCGTTCGACGCGGTGCCGTTCTTCTGGAGCCAGCATTACGACCTGACGATCAACTACGTCGGGCATGCGGAGCAATGGGATCGCGTCGAGATCGACGGCGACCTCGGCGCGCACGACTGCGCGATCGCGTACTGGCGCGGCGACACGCGGCTCGCGGTCGCGACGATCGGCCGCGATCTCGACAGCCTGAAGGCGGAAGCGGCATTCGAGCGGCAGATTGCAGCCGCATGACGGCCATGTGACGACATGATTCGAACCCGGAGGCAAGATGAGCCCTGAAATCCGCGCACGTTTCGAAACCGAGTTCGCGCCGCGCATCGCGGCGCGCGTGCTCGGCCTGTATCAGCCTGGTGAAGTGCGCGTGGAAGTCGTGCCGCACGACGGGCAGGGGAGCCCGACCTGTGTCGACGTGATCGGCCTCACGTCGACGGCCGGGCTGCCGAACCGGCTGAATGCGCGGCTCGCGTGGCGCGACGACGCGATCGATGCGTTGCTGGCCGAGCCCGACCGCAGCCGCTTCGACCGCTATCTCGCGGCGCTGCCGGTCACGATCGAACGCTGGCAGATGGAATTGCCGGTCGACTTCAGTTCACGGACCCAGCGCGACCGCGAAATCCTGATCGGCGATCTCGATTTCGATGCGTGAAACGCGCGGTGCGCTGCCCGCCGGCGATGCGGCAATGAATCGCGCGACGTTAACGGTCGCGTGTCTTGACGATCACGCGGCCCTGGTCGATGCCGCCGCGCAGCGCTTCGTCGCACGTGAGCCATTCGGGCGTGACGAGTTCGGGCGCGGGCAGGTCGACCGGCGCGCCGTCGCGGAAGATCCGCACCTGCGCGACCCACGCGCCGTTCGCGTTGCGCGTCGCCTCGACGCGAATCTCGTGATCCATGAAGGTGTCGGTGGCTTGCATCGGTCGGGGCCCTCCGTCGTGCGTGAACGCGGTGCGTCGATCGTAGCAGCATGGCGCGCGTCGTGCACCGGAAACGAAACGGAATTTGCGTGCGATTCGGTGTACGAACCGATGCGTGAGACGGGAGCGAACCAGTGGCCTTCGACCTGACCTTTTCGATCAAGGTGTTCGCGGCGCTGTTCGCGATCATGAACCCGATCGCGAACATCCCGGTGTTCCTGTCGCTGACCGAAGGCGCGGCGGACGGCGTGCGCCGCAAGGTCGCGATGACGGCTGCGATCGGCGTGACGGTCGGCTGCATCGTGTCGGCCGTCGCGGGCGGCGCGATCCTGCACGTATTCGGCCTGACGATCGACGATTTCCGTCTTGCGGGCGGGCTGCTGGTGCTGCTGATCGCGCTGTCGATGCTGCATGGCGCGCCGAGCCGCCAGCATTCGCCGGGCGAGGACGAAGGCGCCGACCCGGCGGCGGCCGAGAGCGTCGCGATCTATCCGCTGACGATCCCGCTGCTCGTCGGCCCCGGCACGATCGCGACGATGATCGTGCTCGGGCACAGCGCGTTCTCGACCGGACAGGAACTCGCATTCGCGCTCGGGCTCGCCGCGTTTCTCGTGCTGCTGGCCGTTTCGTTGCTGTCCGCGCCGCTGATCGGCCATTACCTGTCGCCGCGCGTGACGGCGGTGACCCAGCGCCTGATGGGGATGATCCTCGCGGCGATCGCGATGCAGATGATCGTCGCGAGCCTGAAGGCCGCGTTCGGGCTGCCGCATTGAACGCGGCGATGGTACCGACGCACTGCATGGCCGCGCGCGGCCCGCGACCGGGCGCACGCCTTGCTCGACCGGCTTGACGGTCTGATCGACCGTTCACGCCATCGACAAGGAGGGCCAGACATGAAAGCAGTCGTATTTCACGGCATCGGCGACATTCGCATCGACACGGTGCCCGATCCGGAAGTGGCAGCGCCAACCGACGCGGTCGTGCGCCTGACGGCCAGCGCGATCTGCGGCACCGACCTGCACATGGTGCGCGGCACGCTCGGCGGGATGAAACCCGGCACGATCCTCGGCCACGAGGGCGTCGGCATCGTCGAGGCGGTCGGGCGCGACGTCCGCAACCTGCGGCGCGGCGATCGCGTGCTGATTCCGTCGACGATTGCCTGCGGCAGTTGCGCATACTGCCGCGCGGGCTACACCGCGCAATGCGACGTCGCGAACCCGGGCGGGCCGCGCGCCGGCACCGCGTTTTTCGGCGGCCCGGCGGACAGCGGCCCGTTCGACGGGTTGCAGGCCGAATACGCGCGCACGCCGCTCGCGCACGCGAGCCTGATCCGGTTGCCCGACGCGATCGACGACGATCGCGCGATCCTGATGTCGGACATTTTCCCGACCGGTTATTTCGGCGCGCAGCTCGCGGAGGTGAAGCCGGGCGATACGGTCGCCGTGTTCGGTGCGGGGCCGGTCGGCCAGTTCGCGATCGCGAGTGCGAAGCTGATGGGCGCCGGGCGCGTGATCGCGGTCGACCGCATCGCGTCGCGCCTCGAGATGGCTTGCGCGCAGGGCGCCGAGATCGTCGATTTTTCCGAGGACGATCCGGTCGAAACCGTGCTCCGGCTGACGGGCGGGATCGGGGTCGATCGCGTGATCGACGCGGTGGGCGTCGACGCGATGCGCGCAACGCACGGGCCGGCCGCGGCCGATCGCGACGCCGCGCGCGCGTTCGACGCGGAAGTCGACGCGATCGCACCGCGCCGCAAGCCGGACGGCCGCAACTGGGTGCCGGGCGACGGGCCGTCGCAGGTGCTGCAATGGGCGGTAAGTGCGGTCGCGAAGGCCGGCACGATCGCGGTGATCGGTGTGTATCCGCCGACATCGCGCGTGTTTCCGGTGGGCGACGCGATGAACCGTAACCTGACGATCAAGATGGGCAACTGCAATCACCGCACGGTCACGCCGCCGCTCGTCGAGCTCGTGCGCAGCGGCGCGTTCGACCCGCTGTCGGTCCTTACGCGCTGCGAGCCGCTGACGAACGCGATCGAAGCGTATCGTGCGTTCGACGTGCGCGAGCCGGGCTGGATGAAGGTGAAGCTGGCGCCATGACGACACGAACCGAAACAGGGAGTACCGCGATGAACGATCGATACGACAACTGCATGGCTGCGTGTGACGCGTGCGCGCACGCGTGCGACGCATGCGCGGCCGCGTGCCTTGCGGAGCGTGACACGCACACGATGGCCGACTGTATTGCGCTCGACATCGAATGCGCGCAGTTGTGCCGCTTCGCGTCGGGTGCGATGGCGCGCCGCAGCGTGCTTGCGCCGGGCGTCTGCGCACTGTGCGCGCATGCGTGCGACCTGTGCGCGGCCGAGTGCCTGCGGCATGCGCACGCCCATTGCCGTCGCTGCGCACTCGCGTGCGAAGCGTGCGCGGCGATGTGCCGCGCGATGGCCTGAGCACGGCCGGCTACGGCGTACGCTGAATCCGGTGGGCGACGCGCTCCAGCAGCGCGTCGAGCACGACCATCTCGACAGGCTTCACGAGATGGTCGTCGAAGCCCGCGCGTTCGGTCCGCGCGAGATCCGACGCGCGCGCGTGGCCCGACAGCGCGACGCAGGTCGTGTCGCGCAACGCGTCGATCGCGCGCAGTTCGTACAGCAACGTGAAGCCGTCGACGTCGGGCATCGTCAGGTCGACGAGCATCAGGTGCGGGACGAAGTCGCGGGCGAGTGCCAGCGCTTCGTCGGCCCGGTAGGCGACGCGCGGCGCGTGTCCCTTCATTTGCAGCAGCACGGCGAGCGTGTCGGCGGAATCCCGGTTGTCGTCGACGACGACGATGCGCAGCGGCGTGGCGACCGGCTGAGCGAAGGCGGCCGGCTCGGGCTCGCAGACGCGTTCCGTGCGCCCCATCCGGTCGATCGGCAACCGCACCGTGAACGTCGCGCCGCGGCCGGGCCCGGCGCTTTCGGCGGAAATCCGTCCGCCATGCAGTTCGACGAACGTCCGGCAGATCGCGAGTCCGAGCCCGAAGCCGTCGGATGGCCGGCGCCCCGGCGCACCTTCCTGCTCGAACAGGTCGAAGATCGTTTCAAGTGCGCCGTTCGCGATACCGACGCCCTGGTCGGAGACGCGGATCGCGACCACCGGCCCTTCCGTCCGTGCGCCGACGTCGATCCGTCCGCCGTGCGGCGAGAACTTCGACGCGTTGTCGAGCAGGTTGTGCAGCACCTGGACGAGCCGTGCATCGTCGCCGTGCAGCAGCACGGCATCGGGCGGCAGATCGACGTGGATGTGCTGCCCGCGCGCGGCCAGTTTCGGCTGGATGCTCTCGACGCCGCGACACACGATATCGCGCACGGTGACGGGGCGATCGTCGAGCTCGACCTTGCCGGCCGTGATGCGCCCGACGTCGAGCAGATCGTCGACGAGCCGTGTCAGTTGTCCGACCTGGCGATCCACGGCGTCGCGGCAGCGTGCGAGCGCGGGCGCCGGGTCGGCCAGGTTTTGCAATATGCCGACCGAATGGCGCAGTGGCGCGAGGTGGTTGCGCAGTTCGTGCGCGAGCATCGCGATGAACACGCTGAGCCGGTGCGTCGACGCTTCGAGTTCCTCGAGCCGCTTGCGCTCGGTCATGTCGCGCGTGATCTTGATGAAGCCGCACAGCTGGTTGTCGTGATCGTGCACCGGGGTGATCGTCACGCTCGCCCAGAACTGCGAGCCGTCCTTGCGCACACGCCAGCCTTCGTCTTCGAAGTGACCCCGCGCGGCCGCCTCGTCGAGCCCGCGCGACGGCCGGCCCGCCGCGATCGCGTCGGGCGGATAGAAGCGCGAGAAGTGCTGGCCGACGATCTCGGCCGCGCGATAGCCCTTGATGCGCTCGGCACCCGCGTTCCAGGTCGCGACATTGCCGTGCGGATCGAGCATGAACACTGCGTAATCGGTGATCGAGCCGACGACCGTCTGAAAACGGAACTCGGCGAAGCGGTGCACCAGGTCGCGCGCGTCGGGCGAACTGGGCGGTGGGGGATGCGAGCGAGGATCGGCGTCGTGTCTATTCATCGTGGGAGCGGGTTGGAGGCGGGCAGGCAAACGCTGCCGGACCGCCGCAGGACGAACCGGCGGCGGCTACGGGAATCGGATTGGCACCCCGCAAAGCATAAGGGAACTCGATTCGCCTGACCAATGGGCGCGCATCGGTTGTGCCGTCCGTCGTACTGGCGGCCGGAACCGGGTGCGGCCGCGCGACGCGGCATGCCGGTTGCGTGACCGCCCGGTTCGCCCGTCGGGCGGCGGCCGTGTGGCCGCACGCGACGGCAAGCCACGCAAGGAGGTCGACATGAACAGCACGCTGAACCCCGACAACGAACCGGCCGGCCCGGACGACGACAACGCCAGCCGCGGCCGCGACGGCCGCGCGCTGGGGCCGAGCGACTCGTCCGACAGCGGCAGCGACACGGCCGGCGCGCGGCGCCATCCGTTCGACATCGATTCGCCGCTCGACGAGCACGCGCTCGAACGCGGCGATGCGTCGCTCGACAGCGATACGGATCGCGCGGGCACCGGCGAGCGCGCATCGGCGGACGGCGATTCGACGCTCGTAGAAGGTGCCGATATCGAGCCCGACCGCACCGAGCGGCTGGGCGGGCCGGATCGCGACGAAGAATCCGCGGCCCCGGACGATCCGGACGATCGGGGCGCCGGCGGCGCGCCATGACGCCCGGTACGCAAAAACTGCAATCGCATTGCAGATTCGCGCGCCCGGCAGCGGATCGACGGCGCGGCGCGCATGTGTCGTGCGACGGCAACGATAGCGGCACGCGGCTTGCGTTCGAGCCGGCCGGCATGCGCCGTGTCGCGACCCGGCATGGGGCCGTGCGCGGCGCAGGCGCGAACAAGGAGAGACACGATGCAACGACGATATCCCGGACGGCACGGCGAGCGCGGCCTCCCGGACGACCCGGCACGATGGCCGGAGGAAGACCATGAATCGCCCCGCCGTCGCTCGGCGAGCGAGAGCGTCGGCGCGGAAGACTGGGGCAGCGAATGGACCGAGCGCGCCGCGCGGCCGGCGGACCAGCGGCGCCGCATGTCCGACCCGGACTGGCAGGGCGGCGCGCGCTCGCCCGCATGGGACGCCGAACGCGGCTACCGCGAACCGGGCCGCCGTGCGGAGGGCAGTGAAGGCCCGTATGGCGGCGACCGCCCGGAATTCCGCGGTCATTTCCGGATGGGCCGGTACGGCGGCGAGCACGATCGTGGCGACCCGCGAGACCCGCCGCGCTACGGCGGCTACGCGCCCGACCCGTCGCGGTACGGCGGCGACGCCGAACGCGACGCACTGCGCCATCGTCGCGGGCCGAAAGGCTATACGCGTTCGGACGAGCGCATCCGCGAGGACGTGTGCGAGCGGCTTGCGCATGCGCTCGACATCGACGTGAGCGACGTCACCGTGCAGGTGCAGGACGGCTGCGTCGTCCTGGACGGCACCGTGCCGTCACGCTGGATGAAGCACGACATCGAGGATCTGGCCGATGGCTGCTTGGGCGTGCGCGACGTCGAGAATCGCGTGCGCGTGCACCGCGACGGCGAACACGATACGGGCATGGTGCTGCATCCCGACCAGCGAACCGTCACGCCGACGCTGCCGGCCGCGCGCGATCCCGAACCGGGCGCCGTCGTGCCCGGCCGCGAGCGCAAACCGCACCATTGACGGCCGCGCACGCGACGGCGCGATCCCGACCGCGAGCCGCGCGCGCATGACGGCCGGCGTCGACGATACGCGGCCCGCGCGGCGCGCCGGCGCAGGCCACGACCGTCGCGACGAACGCGGCCTGCGCCGGCGGATCGCGGTCGAACCGTGGCGCGCGATCCGGCATTACCGTGCACACGTGCTGGCGGCGATCGCGCTGCTGGTGCTCGCGAAGGCGGCGGCCATCTCGGTGCCGTCGCTGCTCACGGACATCGTCGACGGTTCCGGCCGTGCGGCCGGGCAGCCCGTCGCATCGCCGGTGCTGCTGCTGCTCGCGTACGCGACCGCACGCGCGCGGTCGAGGCCGGTTTCCGCGCATACGTGACCCGGCCCGCGGTAGCGGCCGACCTGATCGCGGCGTTGCGTGCGCTCGCGTTTTCCCCCCCTGGAGAATCCCATGCCGAACCTTTCCCACCCGATGCCCGCCACGTCGACCGACCGACGCGCCGGTAGCGCGTTCGCGAACCGCCAGGCCGCGGTGGCGGCCGTCGAGCTGCTGCTGCCGAGCCTGTCGGCCGCGCTGCAGAGCGACTTCGTCGGCGACAGCGGCTGCCTTCACATCGTGATCATGGATCCGGCGCTCGGGCCGCTCGACGCGACGTTCGAGGACGCGATCCTGTACGAGTTCTCGCTGCCCGACGCGAAGGACTGGGACGCCGACTACCGTGCCTATGCGCGCGCGAAGGCGCGGCTGTCGTGGGAGACGGGCCGTGACGGCCATGTCGTGCAGGCGCTGGAGCCATACCGGTTGCGCGCGGGCGACACGAATCTGTGGGGCGGTGTCGCGCTCGGCGGAATCGTGGTCGGCGTGTCGGGCGCGCAGCCGTGGTTCGACGAGGCGTTCGCGGGATGCATCGCGCACTGCCTGCGCGCGCTCGCGAAGCACCGCGCGCAGGCGACGCCCGACGCGCTCGCGATCTGAGCCCGGCCGCCCCGGCCCGTTTTTACAGCAGCTTATAAAAAAGTCGGCGATCGCCGGGCCGCGCACGATGCGGCGCGGACGCGCGCGGCCCGGCACGGTTCTCGCTGTACCTCGTGCATCGATGCTTGTCGCGACAAGCGTCCCGTCAACGGCATGGCGCTTGAACGTCGACAGGAGGTGCACGTGAACGTGACTTACGAATCAGCCAACCCCCCGCTCGCGGGACGAATCGCGCTCGTGACCGGCGGTGGCCGCGGTCTCGGCGAAGCGATCTGCGAAGACCTGGCGCGGCATGGCGCGCACGTGGTAGTCGCCGATCTCGACGGCGATCGCGCGGCGGCCGTCGCACAGCGGCTCGAACGCCACGGCGGACAGGCCGTCGGCCGGCCGCTCGACGTGCGCGACGAGGCGTCGGTGCTGGAGGTCGTCAGCGACGCGCGCGAAACGCTCGGCGACCTGGACGTGATCGTCAACAACGCGGCGATCGACGTGACCGCGCCGATCGACGACGTGAGCGTGGACGCGTGGCGCCAGGTGCTGATGACGAACCTGTTCGGCCCGTATCTGATGTGTCATGCGGCCGTGCCGATGATGAAGGCGCGCGGCGGCGGGCATATCGTCAACATCGCGTCGACCGCGTCGAAGCGCGCATGGCCCAATGCGTCCGCGTACCACGCGACGAAGTGGGGGCTGCTCGGCCTGTCGCATGCGCTGCATGCCGAACTGCGCCCGAGCGGGGTGCGTGTGTCGGCGATCGTCGCGGGCGGGATGCGCACGCCGTTCCTGCTCGACCGCTTTCCCGACATCGACGAGGACACGCTGCAGCCGCCGGAGAACGTCGCGGCCGCCGTGCGCTTCGTGCTCGCACAGCCGCCGGGCACCGTCGTGCCGGAAGTGATGGTGCTGCCGATGAAGGAGTCGTCATGGCCCTGAGGCACGAACGGCGGCTGCCCGGCGCGGTGCTGCTCGACAAGGACGGCACGCTGCTCGACGACGTGCCGTACAACGTCGATCCCGCGCGCATGCGCCTCGCGCCGGGCGCGGCGCGGGCGCTGCGCATACTCGGCGCGACCGGCATGCCGCTCGCGGTCGTATCGAACCAGCCGGGGGTTGCGCTCGGCCGCTTTGGCGAAAACGAGCTTGGCGCGGTCCGCCAGCGTCTCGCCGAACTGTTCGAAGCAAACGGTGCGACGCTGACGGACTTTTTTTACTGTCCGCATCACCCGCAGGGCAGCGTGGCGCACTATGCGTGCGATTGCCTCTGCCGCAAGCCGCGGCCCGGCATGTTGCGCCGCGCGCTGGCCGCGCTCGGCGCCGTTCCCGAATGGAGCTGGATGATCGGCGACATCCTCGATGACGTCGAGGCCGGCCGCACCGCGCGCTGCGGCACGATTCTCGTCGACCGAGGTCACGAGACCGAGTGGCGCGTCAACGCGGCGCGCACGCCGCACCATGTCGTCGACCGGCTCGACCTGGCCGCCGACATCGTCGCGCGCGAGGCCGTGCGCCGGCACGGCACGTGGGTGCGGCGATGAATGCCGCGTGGAATCGCGCGCGCCGCATCCTGTGCGTGCGGCTCGACAGCCTGGGCGACGTGCTGATGACGACGCCGGCGCTGCGTGCGCTGAAGGAGGGCGGCCGCGACCGCCGGCTCACGCTGCTGACGTCGCGCACGGGTGCCGCGCTCGCGAAGCACCTGCCGATGGTCGACGACGTGTGGCGTTACGACGCGCCGTGGGTCCGGCATGCCGACGTGCGCGGCGACCCGGTCGCCGATCTCGACATGATCGACCGGCTGCTGGCGGGGCGCTTCGACGCGGCAGTGATCTTCACCGTCTACAGCCAGAACCCGCTGCCCGCGGCGATGATGTGCTGGCTCGCGGGCATCCCGCTGCGGCTCGCGCATTGCCGCGAGAATCCGTATGAACTGCTGACCGATCGCGTGCCGGAAACCGAGCCCGACACCCATGTGCGCCACGAGGTTGCGCGCCAGCTCGCGCTGGTGCGCTCCATCGGCGCGACGACATCGGATTGGCGGATGGGGTTCGAGCCGGGCGACGCGGCACGGCGCGCGGTTCACGTGCGTTTGCAGGCCGCGCTGCAGCGCATCGGCGGTGTGCGCCGGCCGGAGGCGGGCCGGGCGCGCTGGCTGGTCGTCCATCCGGGCGCAAGCGCGGCGTCGCGGCGCTGGCCTGCCGAGCGGTTCGGCGAAGCGGCCGCCGCGGTCGCGCCGCTGTTCGACGGCATCGCGGTGACGGGCAGTGCGGGCGAACGCGCGTTGATCGACGCGGTGTGCGAACGCGCCGGGCCGCGCGCGGTGCCGCTTGCGGGCGCATTGCCGCTCGGCGAGCTCGGTGCGCTGATCGAGACGGCCGACCTGCTGTTGTCGAACAACAGCGGCCCGGTGCATCTCGCGGCCGCGCTCGGCACGCCGGTCGTCGACCTGTACGCGCTGACCAACCCGCAGCACACGCCGTGGCGCGTGCCGCACCGTGTGCTGAACGTCGACGTGCCGTGCCGCAACTGCTACCGCAGCGCATGCAACCAGCCGGGCCATCCGTGCCTGCTCGGCGTGCGTGTCGACGACGTGGTTGCCGCCGTGCACACGCTGCTGCGTGGCCGCGCGCGTCACGCGCAACGCACGGCCGCGCGGGCCGCCGCACGCGGCGGCGAGCCGGTCGAGAGGCCCGCATCGAACGTGATTCCGTTCGCGCACGCCATCACGAGGAACTGACGCATGCCAAACCCGATCCATACGCTCGGCATCAACGCCGCGTTCCACGACAGCGCCGCATGCATCGTGCGCGACGGCGTCGTGATCGCGGCGGCCGAGGACGAACGCTTCACGCACGTGAAGCACGCGAAGCGCCCGGTGCCGTTCTCGACCTGGGAGCTGCCTTACCACGCGATCGACTATTGTCTCGACGAAGCCGGCATCGCGCTGGTGGACGTCGATCACGTCGCATACTCGTACGACCCGTGGTTCGAACTCGACCGCGAAGGCACCGCACCGGCGCTGACGTTGCCGCTGTCGCCTTCCGCGCATGCGCCGCGCGACGACGGCGCGTCGCCGTGGCATCCGCTGTTCCTGTCGTCGATCGTCAACGCGCCGCGCCAGCTCGCGGGCGGCGCGCCGCATCACCTGCAGCGGCGTTTTCGCGGCGTCACGCACGAAGGGCCGTTCCGCTGGCATTTCGTCGAACACCATCTCGCGCACGAGGCGAGCGCGTTTCTCGCGGCGCCGTTCGAGCGCTGTGCGGTGATGACGATGGACGGGCGCGGCGAGCGGGCGACGACGAGCTACGGCGTATTCGACGGCCGCACCTACCGGCGGCTTGGGCAGGTGAACCTGCCGCACTCGCTCGGCCTGCTGTACGAGCGACTGACGCGCTATCTCGGCTTCCTGCACTCGTCCGACGAGTACAAGGTGATGGCGCTCGCATCGTATGGCAAACCGGTGTTTGCCGACACGATGCGCCAACTGGTGCGGTATCGCGGCGAAGGTCGCTACGACGTCGTCGACGCCGATCTGGCCGCGCTGTTCGGCGCGCCGCGCGAAGGGGGCGGCGCGATCGAGCCGCATCACTGCGACATCGCGCATGCGTTGCAGCTCGTGCTCGAAGAAACGACGCTGCAGGCGGTCGACTGGCTGGCCGCCGAGACGGGCGAGCGGCAGCTCGCGATGGCGGGCGGCGTCGCGCTGAACTGCGTGATGAACGCGAAGATTCGCGATCGCGGTCCGTTCGACGACGTGTGGGTGCAGCCGGCCGCGGGCGATGCGGGCACGGCGCTCGGCGCGGCGCTGTGGACCGACTTCCGGATGCGCGGCGCACGCGGCGGCTGGCGGATGGATCACGCGTATCTCGGGCCGTCGTACGGCGACGACGCGATCGAGGCGTTCCTGAAGGATGCGCAGCTGCCGTACCGGCGGCTCGACGACGTCGCCGCGCAGACGGCCGCGCTGCTCGCGGCGAACCGCGTGATCGGCTGGTTCCAGGGGCGCATGGAATTCGGCCCGCGCGCGCTCGGCGCTCGCTCGATCCTTGCCTCGCCGATCGACCCGGACATGCAGCACAAGCTGAACCGAATCAAGGACCGCGAGGACTTCCGGCCGGTCGCGCCGGTCGTGCTCGAAAGCCGCGCGCATCACTGGTTCGCAGGCGGCCGGCATACGCCGCTGCGCGCGCCGTTCATGCTGTTCGTCTACGACGTCGTGCCCGAACGCGCCGCGCGGATTCCGGCCGTGCGTCACATCGACGGGACCGCGCGCGTGCAGACCGTCGACGAGATGCAGCATCCGCTGCTGCACGCACTGCTGACCGAGTTCGATGCGCTCACCGGCGTGCCGGTGCTCGTCAACACATCGTTCAATACGCGCGGCGAACCGATCGTCTGCACGCCGCGCGATGCGATCGAATGCTTCTGGACGTCGCCGCTCGACGCGCTCGTGATCGGTCCGTTCCTGCTGGAGAAGCCGAGATGAACGGACGCGCCGCGCACCTGTCGCCCGTGGTGTCGGTCGTCGTGCCGACCTACCGGCGGCCCGACCTGCTCGAACGCTGCCTCGACGCGCTGTGCGTGCAGGTGTTCGACCCGAACGCCTACGAGATCGTCGTCGTGGACGACGATCCGGCAGGCAGCGCGCGGCCCGTCGTCGACGCGTGCCGCGCGCGCGTGACCTCCAGGCCGGCGATCCGCTACATGACAGCGCCCGCCACGCAGGGGCCGGCCGGCGCGCGCAACGTGGGCTGGCGCAGCGCGTGCGGCGCATTGATCGCGTTCACCGACGACGACACGATTCCCGACCCGACGTGGCTGCGCCATGGCGCGGCCGCGCTGCTCGCCGAGCCGGCGGCCGCCGCCGCGGCCGGCCGTATCGACGTGCCGCTGCGGCCGTGCCCGACCGACTACGAACGCGACGCGGCGGGCCTCGCGCATGCGGAATTCGCGACCGCGAACTGCTTTGTGCGGCGCGCGGCGCTCGAACGGGTGGGCGGGTTCGACGAACGCTTCACGCGTGCATGGCGCGAGGATGCGGACCTGATGTTCGCGCTGCGCGAGCACGCGGGGCCGATCGTCGGCGCCGACGCCGCACGTATCGTGCATCCGGTGCGTCCCGCACACTGGGGGGCGAGCATCGGCCAGCAGTCGAAGGTGTATTTCGACGCGCTGCTGTACAAGAAGCATCGCGCGACCTACCGGCGTCATATCCGGCGGGTGCCGCCCTGGCACTACTACGCGGCCGTGCTGGCGGCGCTTGGCGCGATCGGCTGTTTCGCCGCCGGCTGGCCGGCGCCGGCGATCGTGTGCGCGGCGGTGTGGGCCGCGATTACCGCGGGGTTCTGCGCGAAACGATTGCGCGGCACGCAGCTCACGCCGTCGCATGTGGCCGAGATGATCGTCACGTCCATCGCGATTCCGCCCGTGTCGGTGTACTGGCGCATGCGCGGCGCGCTGCATTTCCGCGTGATCTTCCTATGACGCCCGACCACGGTCTCGATGCCGACAGCTCGCACGGCCCGACGCGGATCGCGGTATTTCGCGCGCTGCAACTGGGCGACATGCTGTGCGCCGTCCCCGCGCTGCGCGCGCTGCGGCGCGGCGAACCCGACGCGCGCATCACGCTGATCGGCCTGCCGTGGGCGCGCGAGTTCGCGTCGCGCTTCTCCGACTACATCGACAGCTTCATCGCGTTCCCCGGCGCGCCGGGCCTTGGCGAGCAGCCCGAACCCGATGCGGCCACGCGCGAAGCGTTCATCGCCGAATGCCGTTCGCGCGACTTCGACCTCGCGATTCAGCTGCACGGCAGCGGCGCGCACACGAACGCGATCGTCGCGTCGCTGGGCGCGACGCGCACGGCGGGTTTCATGCCGGCCGACGGCGGCACGACCGCGCTCGATTGCGCGCTCGTGTGGCGCGACGACGAACCGGAAGTGACACGCTACCTGGCGCTCACACGCAAGCTCGGCTACGCGGATTGCGGCGACTACCTCGAATTCCCGCTCGGCGGCCTCGACTATGCGCTGTGGCACGTACTCCGCGACGAACACGCACTCGATCCGGGTCGCTACGTGATCGTCCATCCCGGCGCGCGGATGGCGTCGCGGCGCTGGCCGGTCGAGCGCTTCGCGCTCGCCGCACGGCAGCTCGCCGACGACGGCTGGCAGGTCGTGCTGACCGGCACGCGCGCGGAAATGGCGCTGGCCGGCGCATTCGCCGAGCACCTTGCGCGGCCGTGCGTGAACCTGTGCGGGCGCACGCCGCTTGGTGCGCTCGCGGCATTGATCGGCCGCGCACGGCTGCTGTTGTGCAACGACACCGGTGTGTCGCATATCGCGGCGGCGCTCGGCACGCCGAGCGTCGTCGTCGCGTGCGGCAGCGATACCGCGCGCTGGGCGCCGCTCGACGGTGCGCGCCATCGTGTGCTCGCCAACTACCCGGCGTGCCGGCCTTGCATGTTCGACACGTGCCCGTACGGGCACGAATGCGCGACGGCCATCGGCGTCGGCGACGTGATCGACCAGGCGGGCGACCTGCTCGCGAAGGAGAGACGTCATGTCACGTAAGCGGTTGCGCGTGCTGACCTGGCACGTGCATGGCAACTACCTGTATTACCTGTCGCAGGCGCCGCACGATTTCTACATCGTGACGAAGCCGCAGCATCCGCCCGGCTATGCGGGCCGCGTCGGGCACCTGCCGTGGGGCGACAACGTGCACGAGGTGCCGGCCGAGTGCGTGCGCGACACCGAATTCGACTGCGTGCTGTACCAGCACGTGAAGCATTACCAGCACGACCGCCTGCGGCTGCTGAGCGAAGCGCAGCGCGCGCTG
Organism: Burkholderia sp. COPS; assembly: GCF_019425585.1. NCBI lineage: Bacteria > Pseudomonadati > Pseudomonadota > Betaproteobacteria > Burkholderiales > Burkholderiaceae > Burkholderia > Burkholderia sp. COPS. The sequence continues at coordinate 38,103 of NZ_WIXR01000059.1, forward strand.
CCGACGCTGTTCGTCGAGCACGATCCGCCGCGCGAGCATCCGACCGACACGCTGCATCCGGTGCAGGACCCGAACGTGTTGCTGGTGCACGTGACGCCGTTCAACGCGCTGATGTGGGACAACGGCGTGACGCCGACGCGCGTGATCGAGCACGGCGTGCTGATGCCGGAAGGCGTCGAGTATCACGGCACGCTGCCGAAGGGCGTGGCCGTCGTCAACAATCTCGCGCGCCGCGGCCGGCGCCTCGGCGCGGACCTGTTCGAGGTCGTGCGGCACAGCGTGCCGATCGACCTGGTCGGCATGGGTTCGAGCGAACTCGGCGGGATCGGCGAAGTGCCGAACCCGGCGCTGCCGCAGTTCCTGTCGCACTACCGGTTCTTCTTCAACCCGATCCGCTACACGAGCCTCGGGCTCGCGGTGATCGAGGCGATGATGATCGGGCTGCCGATCGTCGCGCTCGCGACGACCGAGATGGCGCAGCTCGTGAGGAGCGGTTGTAACGGCGTGGCCGATACGCGGCTGCCCGTGCTCGTCGATGCGATGCGCACGCTGATCCGCGAGCCGGAACTCGCGCGCGAGTGGGGCGCGGCTGCGCGCCGCGACGCCTGCGAACGCTTCGGCATCGAACGGTTCGTGCGCGACTGGGACACGGCGCTGCGCGACGTGACCACGTGATGCGCGGCGCTTACGGGTTCGCCGCGGGCGGAGCGGGCATGTCGGCGCCGTTCGCACCACTGGACTGGGCGGTGCCGCTCACCGCATTGCGCTCGTGCTCGGGCAGCAGCGCGAGGCGGTTGTACAGCGTCTTCAGGCTGATGCCGAGCGCCTTCGCGGTACGCGGCTTGTCGCCGTTGAAGTGCCGCAGCGATGCGACGATGAAGCGCTGCTGCGTGTGTGCGAGCGTCGTGCCGATATGCAGCGTCATTGCGTTGTGGCGCACTTCCTCGCGCGGCGGCTGGCGGCGCGGCAACTGCAGTTCGATCTGCTCGTCGGCGAGGATGAACGCGCGCTCCAGCGCGTTGCGCAGCTCGCGCACGTTGCCGGGCCACGTATAGGCGCGCAGCGCCTTCATCGCCTGCGTGGACAGCCGCTTTCTCGTACGGTGCCGCACATTCAGCCGCTCCACGATCTGCAGCGCGATATCGCCGACATCGTCCTCGCGCTGCCTGAGCGCGGGCACGTGCAGCGCGACCGGCGCGATCCGGTAGAACAGGTCTTCGCGCAGCCGCCCGGTGCGCAGCGCCTCGACCGGATCGTGATGGGTGGCCGCCACGATCCGCACGTCGATCGGAATCGGCTCGTGGCCGCCCACGCGCACGATCGTGTTCGTCTCCAGCGTGCGCAGCAGCTTGACCTGCAGCTCGGCGGGCATTTCGGCGATCTCGTCGAGAAACAGCGTGCCGCCGCGTGCGGCTTCGAACATGCCCACATGCTGCGAAATGGCGCCCGTGAAGCTGCCCTTTTCGTGGCCGAACAATTGCGATTCCGCGATGTCGTGCGGGATCGCGCCGCAATTCACGGGGACGAATGGCCCGCGTCGGCGCGGGCTCATGTCGTGAATCAGCCGCGCGACGATATCCTTTCCGGCACCGCTTTCGCCGACGATCAGGACGCTGATGCGCGTTGCCGCCACGCGCGATACCTTCAACAGCAGATCCTGGATCGTACGTGAGTGACCGAACAGACGTGCACCCTCATCGACAGATTTCGACATGATGTGAGATCGAATGGGGAAAATATGACCGAATGTGTCGAGGCCGGATGAAAAATTGACGTGGCACACGTCGTTTTTCATGTACCGAGGATACATTTTGTGCCGATTTCCCGGCATTGAATCTGGCAATGCAGATAGCGTCGACAGATAGATTTATTAGATGGACGACGAATGCGCGACCTCGTTCTTCTATACTGCTAAGCACCTGTTTGTCCGTGCCGGACAACTTGTCTGCCCGTTCGCATGCGGCATCAAGCATGCCGCCGCGGGCTGCGCGGCGGCGCGCATTGCGCCGAACCTGCCGCGGTGCCCGCCGACGATCGCGCCGGGCCGCATTCCAAGGAGCCTCGATGCCATACGTCCTGATCGTCGAAGACGATGCCGATACGCGAACAATGCTGGCCACGCTCGCACGCACGCAGCAGCTTGCGTGCGATACGGCGGCCACGCTCGAAGAGGCGCGTACGCTGGTCTCGACTCATACGCCTGATCTCGTGCTATGCGATCTCGTGCTGCCGGACGGCAACGGCATGGATCTGTTCGACGCGTTGCCCAAGCGCGCGCATTGCGAAATGGTGTTGACCACCGGCCACGCGAGCCTGGAAACCGCGATCGACGCCTTGCGGCGCGGCGCGACCGATTATCTGGTGAAGCCGCTCAACATGCAGCGGCTGAACAGCATCTTTGCGCGCGTGCCGCGCACCACCGCGCTGCACGAGGAAATCGCGGAGCTGCGCTCGGAACTGAAGCGCCTCGGCCGCTTCGGCCGCATGCTCGGCAGTTCTCCCGCGATGCAGGCTGTCTATGACGCAATCGGTCGTGTCGCGCGCACCGAGGCGTCGGTACTGCTCACGGGCGAATCGGGCACCGGCAAGGAACTCGCCGCGCAGACCGTGCACGACCTGAGCCTGCGCCGCCGCGGCCCGTTCCTCGCGGTGAACTGCGGCGCGATCGCCGCGAACCTCGTCGAGAGCGAGATGTTCGGCCACGACCGCGGCAGCTTCACCGGTGCCGAGCGTCAGCACAAGGGCTTCTTCGAACGCGCGGACGGCGGCACGCTGTTTCTCGACGAGATCACCGAAATGCCGCTCGAATCGCAGGTCAAGCTGTTGCGCGTGCTGGAAACGGGGCGCGTCACGCGGCTGGGCTCGACGCGCGAGATCGACGTCGACGTGCGCATCGTCGCTGCGACGAACCGCGATCCGGAAGCCGCGATGGCGGACGGCAAGCTGCGGCCCGACCTGTTTCACCGGATCAACGTGTTCCCGATTCCGCTGCCGTCGCTGCGCGAGCGCGGCGATGACATCCCGATGCTCGCGGATGCGTTCCTGCAGCGCTACAACGAGGAAAGCGGCCGCAACCTGCGTTTCGCGCCGGCCGCGCGCGAAGCGCTGAAGACCTACGAGTGGCCCGGCAACGTGCGCGAGCTGCGCAACTTCGTGCAGCGCGCGAGCATCTTCACCGACGCCGACGTGATCGATACGCTGCCGCCTCCGATCATGGACGAGCTGTCGAACATGGTCGATTCGCACGAGGATCGCGTGACGGTGCCGTTCGGCACGCCGCTCGAGGAAGTCGACCGCAAGCTGATCCTCGGCACGATCGCGCAGTGCGGCGGCGTGAAGGCGCAGGCGGCCGAGGTGCTCGACGTCAGCCTGAAAACGATCTATAACCGGCTCGCGCAACTGGAAGACGAAGCGGAAAAGCCGGATTCCTGATGCCGTCTCGATCGTGCTCACCCCCTCGTTTCCGCATCACGACGCGCATCGCGGTCGAGACGGCGGCGCATGCGTTCGACATGCGGCGGGATCGCACGCCGTTCGCGCAGGATCCACGGCAGCCCGGCGAGCGTGCGCGCGATCGCGCGTTCGCGACGCAGCAGCGGCAGCCGTCGCACGGTGTACAGCCATGCGGCCGCGGCCGGCCACCTGAGCCATGCGGTCCACGTCGCGTTGCGGGCGGCGACGCTGGCGCGTGCCGGCCCGTCGCGGCGGGGCGACGGGTAGTGATGCACGGTCAAATGCGGCGCGTACACGAGCCAGTGGCCGGCGCCGTACAGGTCGAACGCGAGCAGTGCTTCCTCGCCGCCGAGGAAGTAGCGCGGATGGTAGCCGCCGGCCTGCACGAACGCACTGCGCCGGAATGCGGTCGCGCCGGCCAGCAGCCCGAGGATCGGGCGGCCGGGCAGCGCGACGGGCGCGTCGAGCGGGCTGTCGGCCATCAACCCGCAGGTCGGATCCTCGCGTTGTTCGGGGCCGACCAGCACGCGCGCCGTGACGGCCGCGACGTGCGGATACGCATCGAGCAGGTTCGCGGCTTCGGCGATCGAACCGGGCGCCCACCACGTATCGTCGTCGCAGAATGCGATGTGGCGCGTGCGTGCGATGGCCGCACCGAGATTGCGGCCGGCCGCGCCCAGATTCGCGGGCGCATGCACGAGCGTCGCGTGCGCAAAGCGGTCGCGGATCAGTGCGGCCGTCGCAGGGGTCGACGCGTTGTCGACGACGACGATCGCCGGCCGGTCGGGCAATGCGGTGAGTCGCGCCAGTGTGTGCGCGAGTTCGGCCGCGCGCCGGCAGGTCAGCACGACGGCGGTCACGCGCGGTTCGGCCGGTGGCAGCGCGATACGCGCGGGCGTTACGCGAACGTGACGTCGCATGCGAGCCGCCAATACGTTTCGGGTTCCTGGAGATCGGCGCGCATATGAGGCTCGAACAGCGCAACCTGACTCGCATACGCGGCGACGGCGGCGGCTTTCGCGGCGGCGCCACGCGTATGGCTGCCGGCCGGTGCGCCCACCGGATGCGCGATCCAGCCGCGTTCGCGCCAGTCGATCACGCGTCGGGCCATCAGTCCGCCGATACGGCGATACGGCACGTCTTCGTAGAAGCGCCAGACGTGCGACGCGTGCGTCGGCATGTCGGCGTTGTGCGGCAGCAGCGTCAGCACGGCCTGCTGCACTTGCAGATGATCGCGATGGAACAGGCCGGCCGGCGCGAGCACGCCGAAGCCATCATGGGTATCGATCGCCTCGGCCAGGCTTGCGGCGATGGCGGTCGATGCCGCCGGCACGCCGTACTGGTCGTCGAGGAAGTCGAGCCAGACGGGGTGCGCATCGAGCAGCGCGAGCGCGCGGCCGTCCTCGGCGCGGCGCGCGCGGACGGCCTCGTCGGCATGGTCGAAGCCGGCGCGGCGATCCCAGGGCGGCGCGGGCGTGCCGCGCGGCGGAATGCCCGCGAAGACGGTGACGACGATCGAGCCGGGTGCTTGCGCGAGCAGCCGACCGCAACTGAAAACGGCATCATCGAGGTGCGGCGAGACGACGAGCCAGCGTGCTGGAGCGTTCATGGCGTGGCGATTCCTGGAGGGAGCGGCTGCGCCGCGGGTTCCCTCCGGCGAGCACGCGCCGTGCCCGCCCGCCGCCGGTTTTCCCCCGAGGAGCGCGTTCGATGATCGACCTGGTCCGGCCGCCGGCCGGAAACTACGCCACGGCGGTGATGCTGGTCGCGATCGCGACCGTGCTGCAGGCGCTCGCGATCCGTTTCGGCGGCGTGAACCTGCCGTTCGTCCTGTACTACCCGCTGCTCGCCGGCGCCGCGTGGGCGACGTCGTTCCTGTTCGGCGTCGTGTCGACCGTCGTGAGCGGGTTGCTCGTGTGGACGCTGTTCCTGTCCGATCCGGCCGCCTATCCGGCGCCGCTGCCCGAGCGGCTCGTGCAGCTCGGTACGTTCATGCTCGTCGGTGCGCTGGTCTGTGCGATTGCGTCGATGTTGCGACACACGCGGGTCACGAACGATCGCGCCCGTCGGCGCGAGGCGGCCGCGCGCCGGCAGCTCGAAGCCGTGCTGCGTGCGCTGCCGCATGGCGTGGTCGCGATCGACACGAAAGGGCGGTTGACCCATATCAACGCGGCGGCGGCCAAACTTGCGGGCTGCCGGCAGGACGACGCGACGGGGCAGCCCGTGCGCGACGTGCTGCGGATCGTCGACCATGAGGGGCGGCGCGTACAGACGACGCCGCTCGATCGCGCGCTCGATGGCGCTGACGCCACGTCCGACAGGCACTGGCTGCATCCGGGCGGTGCCGGCGATCCGGTGCCGATCGTCGAGGTGGCGTCGCCGCTCTGCGACGCCGACGGCAACGTCGACGGCGCGGTGCTGCTGCTGCGCGATGCCAGCGCGGACCGCGCGCGCATCGATGCGTCACGGTTGCAGCATGCGGTCGTCGACGCATCGCCGGACGCGATCGTCGGCATCGACGCAAGCGGCTGCATTGTCAGCTGGAATCCGGCCGCGCAGCGGATCTTCGGTTACGACGAGGCAGACGCGCGCGGGCGCATGTTCGATTCGCTGATCGCGATGCGCTGGTTGCGGCGCAATCCGCTGACCGAATCGTTCGGCGGGATGCATGCACCGGTCGGGCCGATCGAACTGCTGTGCGTGCGGCGCGATGGCAGGCGTTTTCGCGCCACGTTGTCGGTGCGCCCGGTACGCGGCGAGGCGCGCGAATGCGTTGCGCTGTCGCTGACGCTGCGCGAAACCGGTGCGCAGCGCCGTCGTGACCTCCGCGCGCAGCGCTCGCTGCAGGGCGCGCGCGATGCACGCGATCAGGCCGCCACATCGAACCGGCTGAAGGACGAGTTGCTGGCGACGGTATCGCACGAACTGCGCACGCCGCTGAACGTGATCTACGGCTGGGTCGAGGTGCTGCGCAACTCCGCCGATCACGCGCTGCAGCATCAGGCGGTCGATGCGATCGACCGCAGCGCGCGCTCGCTCACGCGGATGGTCGGCGACATTCTCGATGCGTCGTCGCTCGCGACCGGCAAGCTGCGGCTCGACACGACGCCGGTCGACCTCGTGCGGCTGTTTGCCGATTCGGTCGGTGCGTTCCAGACAGCCGCATCGTCCGCCGGCATCGTGCTCGAGTTCGATTGCGATGCCGCGTCGTGCATCGTGTCGGGCGATGCCGAGCGCTTGCGGCAGATGCTGTCGAATCTCATTTCGAATGCGCTGAAATTCACGCCGGGCGGCGGCAGCGTGACGGTCCGGCTCGCGCGCGACGACGCGCGTGCGGTATTGACCGTGGTCGATACCGGGCAGGGCGTCGCGGCGGAGTTCGTCCCGTACGTGTTCGACATGTTCCGCCGCGCGGACGATTCGCCCGCGTCGTCGCGGCGCGGTCTCGGTCTCGGCCTGTCGATCGTGCGGCATATCGCCGAACTGCACGGCGGCCGCGTGACCGTGACGAGCGCGGGCCGCAATCTCGGCACGACCTTCACGGTAACGCTGCCCGCCGGCTGGCAGCCGGCCGGCGCGATGGCATGGAGCATCGCGCAGGCGGGCAGTGGTCCGCGCGAGGCGCTTGCGCTCGACGCGCAACGGATCCTGATCGTCGACGACGACGGGACGACGCGCGCGAGCCTCACGGCCGCGCTGACCACCTTCGGCGCGGCCGTCGCGATCGCGTCGTCGGGCCGCGAAGCGCTTGCGGTGGCGGCCGACATGCGGCCGACCGTCGTGTTGTCCGATCTCGCGATGCCCGACGGCGACGGCTTCTGGCTGCTGGATGCGCTGCGGCGCGGGTCGATGAACGGCGACGGCGGCCAGCCGGACGTGTGCGTGCTCGCCGTCACCGCGCATGCGGGGCTCGCCGACGAACGCCGTGCGCTGGAGGCCGGGTTCGACGGCTATCTGTGCAAGCCGGTCGACGTGCGCGAACTGGCCCAAAAGATCGCGCACGCGACGAAGCGCGACGGCTGACGCGCGGGCCGCCGACGCGTTACGTCGCGGGTGCCGGCCGGTTCTGCGTATGTACCCGCGCGAGCAGGTGCGACGCGATCCGCGTGCTGCGCACGAGGTCGCCGGGTGCATGGTGCGTGACCTGGCGCTGGATGAAATACCGGGCGGTGTGCGCGAGTCCATTCGCCAGCGTCGTCGTCGCATGCCAGCCGAGCCGCCGTTGCGCGGCGTCCAGGTTCGGTCGCCGCTGGCGTGGATCGTCGGATGGCAGCGGCCGGAACTCGATCGGCACTGTCGTGCCGACGATCCGTACGACCTCGCGCGCGACGTCGATCATCGCGATCTCGACGTCGCTGCCGAGATTGACCGGCTCGCTCGCGTCGCCCGGCTCGGCCATCAGCCGGATCAGCGCCTCGACCATGTCGTCCACGTAGCAGAACGAGCGCGTCTGCCGGCCGTCGCCGTACACGGTCAGCGGCGCTTCCGCGAGCGCCTGCGTGACGAAGTTCGACACGACGCGCCCGTCGGCCGGATGCATGCGCGGGCCGTAGGTATTGAAGATCCGCGCGATCCGCACGTCGACGCCGTACTGGCGGTGATAGTCCATGAACAGCGTTTCCGCGCAGCGCTTGCCTTCGTCGTAGCACGCACGGAGGCCGGTCGGGTTCACGCGGCCGCAATACCGTTCGTCCTGCGGATGGACGTCGGGGTCGCCGTACACCTCGCTCGTCGATGCCTGCAGGATGCGCGCCTTCACGCGCTTCGCGAGGCCGAGCAGGTTGATCGCGCCGTGCACGCTGGTTTTCGTCGTCTGCACGGGGTCGCGCTGGTAGTGGACGGGCGACGCGGGGCACGCGAGGTTGTAGATCTCGTCGACCTCGACATAGAGCGGAAACGTCACGTCGTGCCGCATCAGCTCGAAGTTGGGCGCGTCGAGCAGGTGCGCGACGTTGTCCCGGGCGCCCGTGTAGAAGTTGTCGACGCACAGCACGTCGTCGCCGGCCGTCACGAGGCGCTCGCACAGATGCGAACCAAGAAAACCGGCGCCGCCGGTGACGAGCACGCGTTTTCGATCGTAGCCCTTCATTACGTATTCTCCTTGCGGTTCGCGAGTACGGCAGACGTGGCGGCCACGGGCGTGCGCCGTCCGGTGCCGGCCGATGTGCCGGCACGCTGCGGGTGCGCGACGTCGCGGTAAATGTCGACGAGCCGGTCGGCCACGCCTTGCCATGTGTAGAGCCGGTGCGCGCGCAGGTAGCCGGCGCGCCCGAGGGCCGCGCACAGATCGGGTTGCGCGCGCAACTGTACGAGGCGTGCGGCCAGCGCGGCCGGGTCGCGCGGCGGTACCAGATAGCCGGTCGTGCCGTCGTCGACCGTCGTGCGGATGCCGCCCACGTCGCTGCCGAGCACCGGCGTTGCGCACGCCATCGCCTCGACCGGCGTAATGCCGAACGGTTCGTACCACGGCGTCGTCACGAACACGTCGGCGGCGCTGTAGTACAGGTGCAGCGCGTCGCGCTCGCGCCTGCCGACGAAGGTCACGCGGTTGGCGATCCCCAGTTCGTGAGCGAACGCGGCAAGCCGCGCGAGTTCCGGGTCGCGTGCGGGGTCGGGCGTCGCCTGGCTGCCGCCGACGACGTAAAGGTGCGTCGGCCGCCGCGGATCGCGCGGCATGCGTGCCAGCGCGTCTATCACCGTATCGATGCCCTTGCGCGGCACGAGACGGCCGAGCTGCAGCACGACGAACGCGTCCTGCCGCCAGCCGAGCCGCGCGCGTGCATCGATGCGCGGCACCGGCCGGAATTCCTGGAGGTCGAAACCGCACGGCACGATCTCGATTCGCGTCCTGTCGGCGTGATAGTGCGTGATCAGGTCGAGCGCATCCTGCGGACATTCGGCGATCAGGCGGTCCGAGCGCCGCGCGAGCGTGTCCTCGATCGTGAAGCGCGCGTCCGGGAACCCGTCGGCCGCGCCCTGGTGGAGGCGCCGCACGCGGCCCAGCGCATGGAACGTCGTGACGAACGGGATGCGGAGCTGCCGCTTCACGCGCAGCGCCGCATCGCCGGACATGAAGAAGTTCGCGTGCATCACGTCGACCGGGTCGGGCTCGCGCCGCATGCGCGCGATCATGGCGTCCGCGAACGCAACCATGTACGGCAACAGCTGCTCCTTCGGCACGTCGGCCGGCGGCCCGGCCCGCACGTGGATCACGCGCATGCGCGTGCCGATCGGCACGACTTCCGGCAGGTGCGGATTGTCGCAACGCGTGTAGACATCGACGTCGAGCCCGCGCTCGGCCAGTTGCTTCGCGACGTTCGCGACGTAGATGTTCTGACCGCCGGCGTCGACACCGCCGATCACCCCAAGCGGCGATGCATGTTCACTGATCAACGCGATTCTTTGCATGGCATTGCTCCCGGTATCGGGGCCGCGCAGGCGGGCCGCCGTGGGTGCCTGTCGGCAAGCGGCATACCCGCGCCGTTGCGGGGGAAACCGCCAGCCGCCATGTCGAAAAAATTACAACGCATTGGACGAAAGCGCGTCCGGCCGGCGATTGCCGCCTGCAACCGGCGATGCGGCCGCGGCACGCGGCTTGCGCCCGTCGTGTCCGCCCGCCGGCCGTGCCGGCTCGACGAAAGGAGGTCACGATGAAGGTATTCCCGCTCCCAGCCCGTTCCCTGCGAATCCGTCGCCATCGCGCCCAGCGTGTCGGCATGGCGATCGCGATCGTCTCGGCCGCCGCCTGCGCGTCGATCGCGCCGAACGTGTTCGCCGCCGGCGACGACAGCGCCGCGTCGTCATCCATGTCGTCATCGTCATCCACGTCGTCGCATTCGACGACCGGCAGGAAGATCCGCGACGCGACGATCACGACCAAGGTGAAGGCCGAGCTCGTCGGCACGAGCGGCCTGTCGTCCGGCGACATCCACGTGAAGACGCGGCACGGCATCGTGATGCTGACCGGCAGCGTGCCCGACGAACAGCAGCGCACGCAGGCCGTCGGCGTCGTGAAGCAGGTGGACGGCGTGCAGGACGTGCACGACCAGCTGACCATCCGGGCCAAGTAACGGCGTTGCCGCAACAGGAGTTCGTCATGAACTGCATGCTCAAACCGGTCGGCGAGCAGACGATCGTGATCACCGGCGCGACGAGCGGCATCGGCCTCGTCACCGCGCGCAAGGCGGCACGGCGCGGTGCGAAGCTCGTGCTGTTCGCGCGCAACGAGGGCGCGCTGAATACGTTGTGCGAGGAAATCAGGCAGCACGGCGGCCTCGCGGTGCCGGTCGCCGGCGACGTCGCGAACCTCGAGGACCTGCAGCGCGCGGCCGCGAAGGCGGTCGACACTTACGGCGGCTTCGACACCTGGGTCAACAACGCGGGCGTGTCGATCTTCGGCACGGCGGCCGCCGTGCCGCTCGAGGATCAGCGCCGTCTGTTCGAGACCAACTACTGGGGCGTCGTGCATGGTTCGCTCGTCGCGGCGGACCACTTCCGCCGCAAGAGCGATTTCCACGGCGGCGCGATCGTCAACATGGGCAGCGAGGCATCCGATGCGCCGGTGCCGCTGCAAAGCGCGTACGTCGCGTCGAAGCACGCGGTGAAGGGCTTCACCGATTCGCTGCGGCTCGAGATGGAATCGGACCACCTGCCGGTGTCGGTCACGCTGATCAAGCCGGCCGCGATCGACACGATGTTCGTGATGCACGCGAAGAACTACATGAACGTCGAGCCGAGGCTGCCGCCGCCGATCTACGACCCCGACCTCGTGGCCGACGCGATCCTGTTCGCGGCCGCCCATCCGCGCCGCACGCTGTTCGTCGGCGGTGCCGCGAAATTCACGTCGGCGAGCGCGTACCACGCGCCGCGCCTGTTCGATCGCGTCGCGGCCACGCTGTTCTCGCGCGGCCAGCGCACGGTGCGGCCCGCGCGCCCGCGCGACGACAACGCGCTGTACGACTCGCGTCATGCGCTGCACGAGCGTGAAGGGATGGATGGCCCCGTGCTGCGCAGCTGTGCCTACAACACGGTGGTGCAGCGGCCGAAGATGGCCGGCGCGGTCGCGCTCGGCGCGGCGGCGCTCGTGTTCGCCGCGCTCGCGCGTGCGCGCCGCGGGTCCGCGTGATGCCGTTTCCGTTCACTCGATCAAGGAGGTTTCGATGACATCCCGACAACACACGGGCCACGAACTCAGCCGCGCCCGCGCGCACGAAGGCGAGCGCGCGCAGCAGGACCACGACAAGGGCGGGCACCAGACCGGCCACGGCAAGCCGCCGAGCCCGGTCGACGTCCAGAAGGCGCTGAAGGGGATGGACTACCCGGCGAGCAAGGAGGCGGTCGTCCAGTGCGCGGAACGCTCGCACGCGGACGGCGCCGTGCTCGAGATGCTGCGCCGGATTCCCGACCGCGAGTACACCACGCCGGCATCGGTCTCGAAGGAACTCGGGCGGCTGATGTAGGGGAGGCCGCGTCGCGCGTGTCGCCGCGCGCGGCGCGCGATCCGTCACGAGGAGGACGAGCATGGCAATGATCGTCGCAGGCCGCTTCACGACGTTCGATGAAGCGGAAGGTGGGGCGCGGCACCTTTACAAGCGCGCGTTCGGTCCGGACGACGTATCGATCTTCTTTCTGAATCCGGGTGGCCAGCATGCGCGCTTTCCGATCGGTGGCGACGTATATGCCGATACGGCGGCGAAGCCGGGCGGCCGCGGCGCGATGATCGGTGCGTTTCGCGGGCTGCTGATCGGCGCCGTCGCGGGGCTCGTCGTCTACGCGATCGGCGTGCGCTACTGGTTCGTGCCGGCTGCCGGCGCGCTGGCCGGTGCCTATCTCGGCGCATTCGGCGGCGCGCTCGGCAGGATGCGCGGCGAGCCGGCCGAAGGCAAGGGCACGCTCGCGCAGAGCGAAACGGGCGTGATTCTCGCCGCGCGCGTGACGCCCGACACGGCGAGCGCGGCCGAAGCCGTCCTGCGCGCGACCGGCGCACGTTCGATCGAGCGCGTCGAGGGCGACTGGCAGGACGGCGAATGGCGCGATTTCGACCCGGTGCGCCGGCCGGACGAACCCGCGTCGGGCGCCCCTCGCTGACCCCGCGCTTTCCTGCACACGCGTTGCAATGCCGGCCGCGAAAGCGCGGCGGCGCTGCCGTCAGCCGGGGGGGGCGGCAGCGGCATGCCGTTTGCGCAGCATGAGCGGCACCCGTTCAAGGAGGAACCGATGACTACCGCACAGACGCCGCCGCCCCAGCATCAGACGCATCAGCCAGGCATCGAACGCGACATGCATCCGAAGCCGCGCGGCGACGCGGCCGACTATGTCGGAAGCGGCAAGCTCGCCGGCAAGGTCGCGCTCGTGACGGGCGGCGACAGCGGAATCGGGCGCGCGGTCGCGGTCGGTTTCGCGAAGGAAGGCGCGGACGTCGCGATCGTCTACCTGAAGGAATCGGACGATGCCGCGCGGACGAAGCAGCTGATCGAGCAGGCCGGCCGTCGCTGCGAGGCGATCGCCTGCGACGTGGGCGACCGCCGGCAGGCACAGGATGCGGTGGCGCGCACGGTCGAACGGCTCGGCCGGCTCGACGTGCTCGTGAACAACGCGGGCGAGCAGCATCCGCAGCCGGGCATCGAGGACGTGACCGAGGAACAGCTCGAACGCACGTTCCGCACGAACGTGTACGGGATGTTTTTCTGCACGCAGGCCGCGCTGCCGCACATGAAGCACGGCGGGCGGATCGTCAACACGGCGTCGGTGACGGCCTATCACGGCAACCCGAGGCTGCCCGACTACTCGTCGACCAAGGGCGCGATCGTCGCGTTCACGCGTTCGCTGTCGATGGAGCTGGCCGAACGCGACATTCGCGTGAACGCGGTCGCGCCGGGGCCGATCTGGACGCCGCTGATCCCGTCGACGTTCACCGCCGAGCAGGTCGCGAAGTTCGGCTCGAACGTGCCGCTCAAGCGGCCGGGGCAGCCGGACGAGCTGATCGGCTGTTATGTGCTGCTCGCATCGGACGGCGCGAGCTACATGACCGGGCAGACGCTGCACCCGAACGGCGGCTCGATCGTCGGCGGCTGACGGCCGCATCCACGCAAGAAAAGGAGAAGGCAGATGATGAGACATCCGAACTGGACGATCGCGGCACTGGCCGCGGGTGTATTCGCCGTGTCGGGGCTTGCCGGCGCGCAGGCGCCGAGCGAGCCGCCCGCATCGAATTCGCATGTGCCGGGCGGCGTGATCAATCCATCGTCGGGCGCGGGCGACGCGCGGATCGCGAAGGCGCCGCAAGGCGGTGACGCGGAATTCATCGACAAGGCCGCGATCGCCGGCAAGGCCGAGGTGCAGGCCAGCCAGCTCGCGCTGAAGCAGGCGCAGTCGCCCGACGTGCGCGCCTTCGCGAAGCAGATGGTGAACGACCACGGCAAGGCGAACGCGCGGCTCACCGCGATCGCCGCGCGCAAGGGCATGAAGCCGCAGGTCGAACAGATTTCGGACCCCGACGTCGAGGCGCTGCGCGGCAAGAGCGGCCGTGACTTCGACGTCGCGTATGTCGCGGCGGTCGGCCCCGACGCGCATCGCAAGGCCGTCGCGCTGTTCGAAGGCGAGGCGCGCGACGGCAGTGACCCGCAACTGCGCGAATTCGCGAGCGCCACGCTGCCGACGCTCAGGCATCACCTGAGCATGGCGGAGGCGCTCGAACGCAAGGTGGGCGCGCGATAACGCGTGCCCGTTCATCCTCGGGCCGCGCGCGGCCCGTTTTTTTCGGAGAAGCAGTCATGGCCCATCGGCAACCGAAACACGAAGGCATCCGCGAATTGCTCTGTCAGGCATACGAAACCGAGCTTGGCGGCGCGAAGCTCTACGAGGCCGCGCTGCAGTGCGCGACCGACGGCGATCTGCACAAGGAATGGGAGAAGTACCACCGCGAGACGCTGCATCACCAGGAAGTGCTGCGCAAGGTGTTCGAGACGTTAGGCATGGACCCCGATGCGCAGTCGCCCGGACGCAGCGCGGTCGCGGCCACCGGCAAGGCGCTGGTCCACGTGATCGAGCAGGCGCGGAAGCAGGCCGATCCGGCCGTCGCGCAGGTCGTCGCGGCGGAATGCGTGGTGCTCGCCGAGACCAAGGACCACCTGAACTGGGAACTGATCGGCTACGCGGCCGACCAGTTGTCGGGCGATGCGGCGAAGATATTGAAGGACGCGCACGACGAGGTCGAGGCCGACGAGGATCACCACCTGTATCACACGCGCGGCTGGGCGCGCGAGATGTGGATCGACTCGATGGGCTTCAAGGCCGTGCTGCCGCCGCCGGAGGAAGTGAAGAAGGTCGAATCGGCGGCGGAGGCGGCGCGCGCCGAACGCTCGCGCGGCAAGATGATGTGACGCTCGACTTGAGCGGGCAGCCGTTCGCGCGGCTGCCCGGTTGTCCGCGTGATGTTTCACCGGTTGCCGACGCAACCGTCTCGTGAGGCTCAGGTCAGCAGGTCGACGATCATCGTGACCACCGACGCCGCCATCAGGCCCACCGCGAGCCAGCCGAATACCATCGACACCGTTCCGCTACCAGGCTGCCCGGCGGCTTCGCGCTGCCGCGCCAGCAGCATCACGAGCACGAGCATCGGCACCGCCGCGATGCCGTTGAGCACGGCGCTCCAGTACAGCGCCTTGATCGGGTCGATCGGCCCGATGCAGATCGCGATGCCGACGATGACGCACAGCGCCAGCACCGCATAAAACGCGGGTGCGCGTCTCACCGGTTCGTTCAGGCCTTCGCGGAATCGCCACGCTTCCGCGCAGCCGTACGCGGCGCTGCCCGCGAACGCCGGAATCGCAAGCAGCCCGCAGCCGACGATGCCGAACGCGAACACGACGAACGCGGCTTCGCCGGCGATCGGCCGCAACGCTTCGGCGGCTTGCGCCGTGGTGCCGATATCGTGCCTGCCGTGCGCGAAGAACACGGCCGCGCCGATCACCATGATGCAGAACGACACCGCATTGGTGACGATCATCCCGGCCCACGTGTCGAACGTGACGCGCCGTTCGGTCTCGCCACGGGCAGACGGCGTAGCGTCCTGTTGCTCGGTGGCGGTTTCCTCGACTTCGAGTGCCGCCTGCCACACGAACAGGTAGGGGCTCAGCGTCGTGCCGAGCACCGCGACGGCGGTCGTCGCATACGCATGCGTGAGCGCGATCTGCGGCAGCGCGAGCGCGTGCAGCACGCCGCGCCAGTCGACATGAACGAAGCCGAGTTCGAGCACGTACGCGATCAGCCCGAGCGTCATCCATTTCAGCCAGCGCGCGTAGCGTTCGTACGACAGCGTGACCTGCAGCACGAGCGACGCGATCCCGTAGAGCGGTGCATACCAGTAGCTGTGGCCGCCGGCGACGAGCGCCGTCGCGTCGCCCATCGCCGCGAGATCGGCGCCGACGTTCGCAATGTTGACGATCACGACCATCACGATCAGCGTCTTGGCGAGACGATCGGAGAAGTGCGTGCGAATGCCGGCGACCAGGCCTTCGCGGTTGCGGCGTCCGACGAAGGCCGCCGCGAGCTGCACGGCGACCATCATCGGCAGTGCGACGACGATCATCCACAGCATGTTGAAGCCGAACTGGCTGCCGGCCTGCGCGTAGACTGCGATGTTGCTCGGATCGGCGTCGGATGCGCCGGCGAGCAGGCCGGGGCCGAGGCGCTTGTACCAGGGTTTCGCCGTGGTGCCGGCGGGCGCGGCATTGGCCGCCGGCGGCGCCCCTTCGTCCGGCGCACTCATCCGGCGTTGCCGTGCGAATCGCGCCCGCCGCCGCGGCGTGTGTCGTGCGCGAGGTCCGACGCGGTACGCAGCGCGTCGACGAGCGTCCGGTACGCGTGCTCGCGCGAATCGGCGCCGCGCGTGCGCAGCACGTACGACGGGTGAAAGGTCGCGACGACGAGTTGCCCGCCGGCGGTCCGCACCGGCGCGCGCGTGCGCTCGAGCGTCGCGTCGTTGTCCTGCAGCACCGCGCGCAGCGCCGTGGCGCCGAGTGCGACGACCACGCGCGGGCGCACCGCATCGAGTTCGCGTTCGAGCCAGTAGCGGCACGCGGCCACTTCGCGTTGCGCCGGCGTCTTGTGCAGGCGGCGCTTGCCGCGCGGTTCCCATTTGAAGTGCTTGACCGCATTGGTCAGGTAGACGTGCGTGCGTTCGACCCCGGCTTCGTCGAGCGCGCGGTCGAGCAGGCGGCCGGCCGCGCCGACGAACGGTACGCCGGCGCGGTCTTCCTGGTCGCCCGGCTGCTCGCCGACCAGCATGATCGACGCGTCGCGCGGTCCCGCACCGGGCACCGGCTGCGTCGCGTGTTCCCACAGCGCGCAGCGGCGGCACGCGCCGAGCGTCGTCGGCGCGTCGTCGTCGCCGGTGGCGGCGGGCGGCGAGGCGGGAGCGGGCGGCGGTTTGTGGGTCATGAGACGCCCCACGTACAGGTCGGAGCGGCCGCATGACGTTGTTGCGCGGAACAACGTGGCGATCGGGCCGTCGCCCGCGCCGAGGCAAGCAAACCGGATGGCAGAAACTGCATCGCGCGCATGAAGCACTCCGTGTCGACGATGCGAACGACGCAGCAACCGGCATGCCGCATGCAGTCGGGAGGGCGCGGCTTGCGCGGCGACAGGTTTCCCGCGAGCGGGAAAGGAGAAACGCGATGCAGCCCGACCCCGGCGACGATCCGGCCGCCGCCCGGCATCGCGCGTATTTTCCATCGCGATCGACGCGGCGCCGTTGCGCACATAAAGCGCATAGCGCACATCGCGCACGCAATGCACTTCACCCCGCGCCGTCCCGGCTTGCAAAAAAGACGCCCCGCGCGAGCGGGGCGTGTAGAAAGCGGATGCGCCGGCGAACCGGCGCCGCATCGTCGTGCGATCAGTGACGGTCGCGCGCGCGCGGATCGTTCAGTTCCTCGGTGGGGTCGGTCAGCCCGAGTTCGTCGCCGGCGCTCCAGTACGGCGCGCTGCCGTAGAACTCGTGCAGCGGCTCGGCCCATTGCGGATCGGCCATCGCCGGCCAGTGGTCCTTGTCGAACCCCGGCGCGTTGCGGATGCGCTCGGACGACACCGACAGCAGGAAGCATTTGCGTTCGGTGTCGAGCGTGAGCGCGCTCCACGGAATGGCGTGCAGCTTGTCGCCGATGCCGAGGATGCCGCCGCTCGACAGCACCGCATAGGCGATGCGGCCTGAGCGCACGTCGAGCATGATGTCCTTGATCTTGCCGACATCGTCGCCGTCGGTCGTATAGACCTTGTCGCCTTCCAGCGTATCGGCCGCCATCACGTCGGGGCCGGGGCCGGCCGCCGTTGCGGCGCCCTTGCCGATGATGCGGGTCTGGCCTTGATCGGAAGTCTGCATGGTTTCCTCCAGTCTGCGTGGGGCGCGACGGTGCCCGGGGCGGGCCCTGCGGGTCGCGCGGGTAGCGTGCGGCGCGAGGATCGCACCGTCACGTCTGCTTCGGTTGCGACACGCCTTCCAGCGTGTTCGCGACGTCGTCGCGCTCCGGGCCGGCCGAGCGCGTCGCGATGTCCGCGAGCGACAGCATGCCGACCAGCCGCTTGTCGTGATCGACGACGGGCAGGCGGCGCAACTGCGCGTCGGCCATGTAGTGCTGGATCTCGTCGAGCGAATCGTCGTCGAAGCACCATTCGATCGGGCCCGATGCGACCTCGTGGATCCGCGTTTCCGGCGGCTTGCCGGCCGAGATCGCGCGCACCGCGAGATCGCGGTCCGTCACCATCCCGATCAGCCGGTTGTTGTCGCACACGGGCAGCGCGCCGATGTCGTAGCGCTCCATCAGTTGCGCGGCATGACGGATCGAGTCGGTCGGCGCGATGCGCACGACGTCCTGCGACATGATTTCGTTGACGCGATGCATGACTTCCTCCTTGCAGGTGGGTTCGGTGAGTTCGTCGGCGGAGTCCGCAAGCCGCGTGCCTTCCTGCACGCGCGGGTCGCTCGGGTACCGCTCGGGTACGTCACGCGCCGTCGTCGCGTTCGCGCGGGCTCCGCCACGGCCCTTCGTCGTGCGTGCCGGGCGGCGTGTCCGGTTCGATCCGCGTGACGCCGCCGGTCGCCGGCGGGTCGCTGGCCGGAAACGTGTCCTCGAGCTGCTTGTCGATATGGCGTTCCGAATGGCGCGTGCGCGCGCGGTCCTGGTGCTTCAGCGGCGGCGTCGGGTCGGGATGCCGCTCGGGGGCCGGCGTGTCGCGGCCGGGCCGGGTCGAATCCTTCATCGCGTGGCTCCGTATCGGTGACGAGGAGCCGGGCTTGCCGCAACGGCCGTGCCCGGGTCGCGGACGCGGCACACGACTTGCCGTATCGACTGCGATGACGACGCGCAGCCCGACCGGTGCCTGGCGTGCGCATTCCGAGCGGAGGCACGATGACGATTCCGAAACGACGACCAGGCGTGCGTTATGAGATCAACGTATGCGGCGGCGGATTCGATTCGGTGAAGAGCCATTTCAACGAATGGAAACACGAACCGCTGATCTACCGGCCCGAGCGCCGGATGTTCGAAGGCAAGGCCGACGTGCGGCCGCTGGGCGACGAGACGTTCGGTTCGACCGAGCCGGCGCGTTTCGCGCTGCAGCGCGCGTGCGAGCCGTCCGATTCGTATGCGCTGGCGGCATGCGTGAAGGACAACGGCCGCGAGCTGTGGCTCGTGATGGCCGCGTACGACGTATAACGAGGTGCTTGAAAGATTTGCAGCGAACGGTGTAGCGAAGGCACGACGCGTCGCATGGGGCCGCGCGTGTTCGCGCCGGCGCCCGCATGCGGGCGTCGCGACCGGACGGCATGCGCATTGCGGGACTTCCGTATCCAGTCACGACCGCCGCACACGATGCCGATCCGAACCCGCCCCGATGGAATGCCGATGAAACACGATCCCGCGCAATGGCTGCAGCGGCCCATCCCGCCGTTTCCCGACCTCGAGCCGGATCCCGACGACCCCGATCCCGGCGGTTTGCCGCCCGACCTGCCCGAACCGTACCGGCAACCGGCGGGCGATCCGCCCGGGACCGCGCCGCCCGAGCGCGAACCGCCGTCGCGGCAGCCTCCCGTGCATGCGCCGTCGGTCGGCGGGATAACGCGCCTGCATGCGGAGGCACGGCGATGAGCGTCCGCGTGAAACCCGGCGTGCTGCGCGAGATCGCCGAGACGCTCGGCCGCCATTTCGAAGCGCGCGCGATGCCGTTCCACATCGAGGAGCGGCCGGCCGGTGCGTTGCATATCGGCTTTCGCGTCGACGGCCATCCGGCGTCGCTGTCGGTGTCGTTCGACGCCGACGCATTCGCCGCGCTCGAGCGGGCCGGCATCGACCGGCAGCGCGGCACGCTCGCGCGCGTCGCGGCCGAATTCGACACGATGATGGCGCGCCGCACGCCGACCGCCTATGCCGGCGATATCCATTTCAACCGGCTCTGAGCCATCGATCCGACGGAGGTATTCGATGAACACGATCCAGACGATACGCGCGGGCGCCCTTGCGTTCGCCGCCGCGTGCGCGCTTGCTGCCTGCACGCAACCGACGAACGGCCCCTACGGTGCGCGCGGGGCGCCGCCCGCACCGCCGGATGGCCGCGGCGCGCAGTCGACCACGACGATGCCGGACGCGAATACGCGCTACGACACGCGTCCGTCGCCGGGCAACATGATGCCGCAGGGCGCGGCCGGCGGCGAACCGGCCGACGTGCCGCCGCCGGGGCCGAACGGTGCGCAGGGCGACCGGCCGTTGCCGGGCACGCCGCCGCCGATGCAGTACTGATCGGGCGTTTTCCGCGCATCACGCACGGCAGGCAGGCGAGGGCGTTCGGGGCACATCCGGACGCCCTTCCGGACGAGCGAATTGCGTGCCCCAAACTTGCCGCGGGCTTGTAAAAAAGCGGCCCGGGCCAGCGACGAAGCGGGGTGCGAACCCGCGAGAACCGCGAGGCGACGCGCTTCGCCAGATTGGCACGAAAGCTGCGTAAGTCGTGTAGACGACCTACCGCGAACCGAACAATCAGGAGGCTTTCGATGCCCGTCTCGCTTGCGTTGCAGATGCGACAGCATCTGGCACTTACGCCGAGGCTTCAGCAGTCGCTGCGGCTGCTGCAGTTGTCCTCGCTCGAATTTCAACAGGAATTGCGGCAGGCGCTCGACATGAACCCGTTTCTCGAAGACGGCCCGGGCGACGAGGAAGCCGCCGACGGCGCGCCGGAGCAGCCGGCGGAAGCGGCCGCGCCCGAAGCGGCGCCCGAGCCCGAGGATGTCCGGCCGCCCGACGGCGAGGTGCCGCTGACGGCGGCACCCGCGCCGCGCGGCACGAACCGCCAGGGCGACGATGCAGACGGCCTGTCGCCGGGCGAATGGATCGCCGCCGAACCGTCGCTGCATCAGCAGCTCCACGACGCGCTCAGGCTGTATCCGTTGAACAGGCACGATCGCGAGGCCGCGCGCATCGTGATCGACGCGCTCGACGACGACGGTTATCTGCGCCAGGAGCTCGCCGAGCTGCGGGCCGCGGCCGATCCGGCGCTGCTGCTGTCGGAGCAGGATCTCGCGATCGCGCTGCGGCTCGTGCAGATGCTCGACCGCCCGGGCATCGCGGCGCGTTCGCTGTCCGAATGCCTGGTGCTGCAGCTCGACGCGATTCCGGCCGGCACGCCGGCGCTCGCGGAAGCGAAGGCGATCGCGCACGAGCATCTCGAACGGCTCGCCCGCCGCGAGACGGCGGAAATCCAGCGGCGTCTCGGCTGCAACGCGCAGACGATGCACGCCGCCTGCGCGCTGGTGCGCGGGCTCGACCCGCGCCCCGGCAATCACTACGGCAGCACGCGCGGCGACTACGTGGTGCCCGACGTGATCGTGCGCCAGGTACGCGACGAATGGATCGTGACGATCAATCCGGCCGTGCTGCCGCGCGCGCGCCTGCACGAGCGCTACGCGACGCTGTTCGCGCAGTCGAGCGGCGAGCGCGATTCACCGCTCGGCCAGCAGCTGCAGGAAGCGCGCTGGCTGATACGCAACGTGCAGAAGCGCTTCGACACCATCCAGCGCGTGGGCGAATGCATCGTCGAGCGGCAACGCGATTTCTTTCGTTACGGCGAGATCGCGATGAAGCCGCTCGTGCTGCGCGACATCGCGGAAGCGCTCGACCTGCATGAATCGACGGTGTCGCGCGCGACGGGCAACAAGTACATGGCCACGCCGCACGGCACGTTCGAGTTCAAGCATTTCTTCCCGCGCAAGCTCGAGGCGGCCGGCAAGGGCGTGTGCTCGGCGTCGGCGGCGAAGGTGCTGATCCGCGACATGATCGCGGCCGAGCGGCAAACCGAGCCGCTGTCCGACGTCGCGCTCACGGAGAACCTCGCGGGCCGCGGCATTCTTCTTGCGCGTCGTACGGTGACGAAGTATCGGCAGGCGATGAAGATTCCCGCGGCCGACCTGCGGCGTCGCGATGCCGCGTGACGTGACGGCTTGCCCGCCGAACCGATCTTCAACCGCGCGCGGCGCCGCCCGTCGTGTCGGCCCGCGCATCCATCCACGACAGGAGTGCAACCATGCCAGCAAAATCCCAGGCGCAGCAGCGTGCCGCAGGCGCGGCGCTGTCGGCCAAGCGCGGTGAAACGAAGATGAAGGACCTCAAACCGCCGGCGAAGTCGATGGCCGAGTCGATGAGCGAGAAAGAGCTCGAGAAAATGGCTGCCACGCCCGTGCGCGGCAAACCGAAACACAAGCACGATGCGTGACCGACGACGACGTTTGGTGACGACCGCTGTCATCCAGGAGGGTTCCATGCTTCGATACGCCATCATCTTCTTCATCATCGCGCTCGTCGCCGCCTTGTTCGGCTTCGGCGGCATCGCGGCCGGCGCGGCCGAGATCGCGAAGATCCTGTTCTACATCTTCGTCGTGATCTTCCTGGTCACGCTGCTGCTGGGCGTCGTGCGACGATGAGTGCCGCGCCCGACCGGTCGCAGCGCGTGGCCGAACTCGAACACGCGCTCGCGATCGGCTTTCCGTCGCAGTCGACCGTCGTCGTGCATGCGGACGACGCATCCGGCGGCCTGACGATCCAGGTGTCGTGGGTGCGTGTGCCGTCCGACGAGGACGCGCGCGAATGGCGTTGCGCGGTCGACCTGCGGTTCGATCCGGACGTCGTCGATCGCTATGCACTGCTCGACGCGGCCGACCGGCTGCGCGTGCGCACGCGGTTGTGCGACCGCGCGCGGCGCGCGGTGGACGAACGCAAGCCGCGCGTCGAGGATGCCGCGATCGAATGCAGCGTGACGCTCGACGTGACACGCGCCGAATTCGACGCGGCGCTGGCCGCGCCCTGATTTCACAGCCGGCATCGCGGGCGCGATCGCGCCCGTCGTACCGGTTTTCGCTGCCGTCCGCATGCCCGCGCCGCGGCGCGGCGGTTTGCGTGGCGGCTGCCCACCCGAATGCCACGAGGATCTTTCGATGACCCGTTCCACATCAGCCGGCAAGACCGCGCCCGCGCAGTCGACCGACAGCGCGAAGTCGCGCCAGCTCGACGAACACCGTTCGCGGCCCGACCACGAAGCGTTGCGCACCAATCAGGGCGTGCGGATCGCCGACAACCAGAACACGCTGCGCGGCGGTACGCGCGGCCCGTCGCTGCTCGAAGACTTCATCATGCGCGAGAAGATCACGCATTTCGATCACGAGCGCATTCCGGAGCGTGTGGTGCACGCGCGCGGCTCGGCCGCGCATGGCGTGTTCCGCGTCTACGAACCGATGGCCGACTTCACGAAGGCCGCGTTCCTGCAGGACCCGGCCGCCGAAACGCCGGTGTACGTGCGCTTCTCGACGGTGCAGGGCCCGCGCGGTTCGGCGGACACGGTGCGCGACGTACGCGGCTTCGCGGTGAAGTTCTATACGGAAGAGGGCAACTACGACCTCGTCGGCAACAACATGCCGGTGTTCTTCATCCAGGACGCGATCAAGTTTCCCGACTTCGTGCATGCGGTGAAGCCCGAGGCACCGAACGAGATGCCGACCGGCGCGTCCGCGCACGACACGTTCTGGGATTTCGTGTCGCTGGTGCCGGAGGCCACCCACATGGTGCTGTGGCTGATGTCGGACCGCGCGCTGCCCGCGAGCTTTCGCGCGATGGACGGCTTCGGCGTGCATACGTTCCGCTTCGTGAACGCGGACGGCGCCGAGCGCTTCGTGAAATTCCACTGGCGGCCCGTGAGCGGCGCGTATTCGCTGCTGTGGGACGAGGCGCAGCGGATTGCCGGCCACGATCCGGATTTCAACCGGCGTGACCTGTGGATGGCGATCGAGCGCGGCGACTATCCGGAGTTCGAGCTCGGCGTGCAGATGATCGATCCGGCCGACGCGGGCCAGTTCGACTTCGACCTGCTCGACCCGACCAAGCTCGTGCCGGAAGAGCGCGTGCCGGTGCGGCCGATCGGCCGGATGACGCTGAACCGCAATCCCGACAACTTCTTCGCGGAAACCGAGCAGGTCGCGTTTCACCCGGGCCATGTGGTGCCGGGCATCGATTTCACGAACGACCCGTTGTTGCAGGGGCGCCTGTTCTCGTACACCGATACGCAGCTGAGCCGGCTCGGCGGCCCGAACTTCCACGAGATCCCGATCAACCGGCCGGTGTGCCCGTTCGCGAACAACCAGCGCGATGCGATGCACCGGCAGACGATCAACGTCGGGCAGGCGTCCTACGAACCGAATTCGACGAGCGGCGGCTGGCCGCGCGAGACCCCGCCGGCGCCGTCGGGCGGCGGCTTCGAGACCGTGCACGAGCCGCTCGAAGGCGAGAAGGTACGCGTGCGAAGCGAATCGTTCGCCGATCATTTCTCGCAGGCCGCGCTGTTCTACCAGAGCATGACGGAGATCGAGCAACGGCATATCCGCGACGCGTACTGCTTCGAGCTGGGCAAGGTGACGCAGCCGCGGATTCGCGAGCGGGTGGTCAACGACATCATCGCGCGCTTCGACGCGGGGCTGGCCGCGCAGGTCGCCGAACGGCTCGGGTTGCCCGCACCGCATGCGGGCGCGACGCCTGTAGTCGCGCAGCGCTCGCCCGCGCTGAGCCTGATCGGCCGCTCGAAGCCCGGCATCCGCTCGCGCAAGATTGCGCTGATCGCGACGCCGGGTGCGAGCCAGGCGCTCGTCGAGCAGGTGCGCGACGCGCTGCAGGCCGCGCATGCGGTGCCGACGATCGTCGCGCCGACGCTCGCGCCGATCGGCAGCATCGTGCCGCAGGCGACGCTGGCCGGCATGCCGTCGGTGATGTTCGACGCGGTGTTCGTGTGCGGCGGCGACGGCGATGGCCGCGACCTCGCGCACAGCGCCGACGCGCGGCATTTCGTGCGCGAGGCGTTCAAGCACCTGAAGCCGATCGCGGCCGTCGGGTCGGGGCGGCAACTGCTGAGCGCCGCGCATCTGCCGGACCCGGCCGAAGGCGTGTGCGTCGGGCAGGCCGTCGATCTCGACGCGATCCTGAATACGCTGTCCGACCTCCTCGGCCACCATCGCGTGTGGGCGCGCGAGCAGCAGGCCGCCGAGTTGCCGGCCTAGCGCCGCGCGATCATGGACATCGTCGTCGCGCTGTTCGGACAGGGCCGGATGCTCGGCCCCGGGCAGATGGCGCTGCGCGCGATCGTCGTGTCCCTGGTCGCGCTCGTGCTGATCCGCATCGCGGGGCGGCGCGCGTTCGGCCAGCGTTCGCCGTTCGACTACGTGGTCGGGATCCTGCTCGGCGCGATCCTGAGCCGCGCGGTGGTCGGTGCGTCGCCGTTCGTGGCGACCGTCGCGGCGTCGTTCGCGATCGCGCTGCTGCATCGCGCGATCGGCTGGGCCTGCGTGCGCTCGCGCCGGCTCGAGCGGCTGCTGGTGGGCGTCGAGCGCGAGGTGTATCGCAACGGCCGCTTCGACGACGCGCAGATGCGCGCCGCGCTGCTCACGCCGACCGACATCCGCGAAAGCGTGCGGCAGGCGCTCGGCGCGACCGACCTGTCCGACGTCGACGCGGCGATCCTGGAGCGCAACGGCCACGTCAGCATCGTGCGGCGCAGCCGTTGCCGCAGGCCGTGACGTTCGCCGGACCACACACGCCGCAAGGAGGACCTCGATGGCACGGATGATCTGGAAAGGCGCGATCAGCTTCGGGCTCGTTCATGTGCCCGTGCAGCTGTTCCCGGCCACGCGTACCGTGAAGCCGTCATTCCGGCTGCTCGACAGGCGCTCGATGGACCCGGTCGGCTACCGGCAGATCAACAA
The DNA here is from genome assembly GCF_019425585.1 of Burkholderia sp. COPS. NCBI lineage: Bacteria > Pseudomonadati > Pseudomonadota > Betaproteobacteria > Burkholderiales > Burkholderiaceae > Burkholderia > Burkholderia sp. COPS. Next base: position 63,841 of record NZ_WIXR01000059.1, read on the forward strand.
GCGCACCGGCAGGGAAGTCACGCGCGAGGACATCGTGCGCGGCTACGAGTACGAGAAGGAACGTTATGTCGTGCTGACCGACGACGAGATCCGCGCGGCGAACCCCGAATCGACGCAGACGGTCGACATCGTCACGTTCGTCGACGAAGGCGCGGTGTCGTTCCTGTATCTCGACACGCCGTATTACCTCGTGCCGGACCGCAAGGGCGAAAAGGTCTACGCGCTGCTGCGCGATGCGCTGAAGGACAGCGGCAAGATCGGCATCGCGCACGTCGTGATGCGCGACCGTCAGCATCTCGGCGCGCTGATCCCGGTCGGGCCGCTGCTCGCGCTCGACACGCTGCGCTGGCAGGAGGAGCTGCGCCCGCTCGACGAACTGTCGGTGCCGGCCGGCGACGCGAAGCGCGCGGGCGTCAGTGCGCGCGAACTCGCGATGGCGAAGAAGCTGATCGACGACATGTCGGGTTCGTGGACGCCGGACGAGTATCACGACACGTTTCGCGACGACATCCTCGACCTGGTCGAGCGCAAGGTGCGCGCGGGCCGGATCGAGGAGATCGAGGATCGCCCCGCGCAGACGGGGCGCGCGGCGTCCAACGTGGTCGACCTGACCGAATTGCTGAAACGCAGCCTGAAGGGCGGCAGTGCGCGGGCAGCCGATGCGGGCGACGAGGCGGGCGACGAGGCGGGCGACGAGGCGGATGCCGGGGCGCCGGCATCTTCGCGTGCTGCCGGTGCGCGGCGCAAACCGGCTGCGAAAGCACCGGCGAAAGGGGGCGCGAGGGGGGCTGCGAAGGCTGCCGCGAAGGGGGCCGAGAAGGGCGCTGAAAAGGGCACCGCGAAGGCGCCCGCAAAACGCGCGGCCGCGAAGCACGGCACGGCCGTGGCGCACCCGGCGAAGAAGATCGCCGCGCGCCGCAAGCACGCCGCATGATCGCGCAACGGAGAACGACGCGATGGCCGCGAAACTCGACCCCTATCGCCGCAAACGCCGCTTCGATGCGACGCCGGAACCCGAGGGCGCGCACGGGCGGCGGCGCGCACCCGCCGAGGCGGACGCGAGGAAGTCGCGGCAGTCGCGTCAGTCGCGGCAGGCGGGAACGTCCGCGCGCACGGCCCGGCCGCTGCGCTTCGTGATCCAGGAACACCACGCGAGGCGGCTGCACTACGACTTCCGTCTCGAGCTCGACGGCACGCTGAAATCGTGGGCCGTGCCGAAAGGGCCGAGTGTCGATCCGGCGGTGAAACGGCTGGCCGTGCACGTCGAGGATCATCCGCTCGAATACGCGTCGTTCGAAGGCGAGATTCCGGCCGGACATTACGGCGCGGGCTCGGTCGTCGTGTGGGACGAAGGAACGTGGACGCCCGACGGCGGCGTCGCGCAGGCACGCGCGGGCTACCGTGCCGGCAAGCTGACGTTCCGGCTCGACGGCGCGAAGCTGCACGGCGGCTGGGCGCTGGTGCGCAGCGGGCGGCAGCAGGGGCGCCAGGAGCAATGGCTGCTGATCAAGGAACGCGACGACGACGCGCGCGATGCGGCGGCATTCGATGTCGTCGCGCAGCGGCCGGGCAGCGTGCATGACGGGCACACGCAGGCCGCGCGCACGAAGGGGAACGGCGACAAGCCGCCCCCTGCGCGTGCCGCGCGGCGCGGCCACGGCGATGCGCCAGACATGAGCGACGCGCCGCACGACGACCCGGGCAGGCCGTCGGCCGACCTGTCGCACGTGGACGGCGCCGTGCGTGCGGCGTTGCCCGAGCGCGTCGCGCCGCAACTCGCGACGCTGGTCGATGCGCCGCCCGCGCACGGCGACTGGCGCTACGAAGTGAAATTCGACGGTTACCGGATCCTCGCGCGGATCGCGGGTCGCGGCGCGCGGCGGCACGTCACGCTGATGACGCGCGAAGGCCGCGACTGGACCGCGAAACTGCGTGCGCCGCGCGATGCGCTCGCCGCGCTCGAGGTCGACAACGCATGGCTCGACGGCGAGGCCGTCGTGCTCGGCGAGAACGGCCTGCCCGATTTCCAGGCACTGCAGAACGCGCTCGGCGCGGGCCGCTCGGATGAGGTGACGCTGTTCGTGTTCGACCTGCCGTTTCTCGACGGATACGACCTGCGCGACGTGCCGCTCGCCGCGCGTCGCGCGCTGCTCGAACCGCTGCTCGCCGGCAGCGATCCGGCCCGGCTGCGTTTTTCACCCGATCTCGGCGACGACGTCGTGCCGCTGATCGCGCACGCGTGCGACACGGGGCTCGAAGGGTTGATCGGCAAGCGCGCGGACTCGCGTTATCGCGGCGGCCGCTCGCCCGCCTGGATCAAGCTGAAATGCCGGCGGCGGCAGGAGTTCGTGATCGGCGGCTACACCGAGCCGTCGGGCAGCCGGCACGGGTTCGGCGCGCTGCTGCTCGGCGTCCATGCGCCGGACGCGGGCGGCAAGCGGACACGCGGCACGCCGCCGTTGCGCTATGTCGGCCGCGTCGGCACCGGGTTCGACACGCGCCTGCTCGACCGGCTCGCGGCCATGCTGCGCAAGCATGAGCGCGACACGACGCCGTTCGACCCGCCGCCGCGCGAACGGTCGCGTACACGCGTGCACTGGGTCGAGCCGACGCTCGTCGCCGAATGCGAATTCGCGGAATGGACGGGCGACGGGATCGTGCGGCAGGCGTCGTTCATCGCGCTGCGCGAAGACAAGCCGGCGCGGCAGATCGTCCGCGAGGTGCCGCGCCATACCGAATCGGAGACGACGATGGACGAACCTCACGCAGCGCATGGCAACCCGCATGACAACCACCCGCATGCACCGCATACCGATACCGGTCACGACCGCCGGCCGCGCGCACGATCGCATGCGTCCACCGGCCGCGCGCACGGCGAACCGGGCGTCGATCATGTCGGCCGCGTGCGCATCACGCATCCCGATCGCGTGCTCGACCCGCGCAGCGGCACGCGCAAGATTGACCTCGCGCATTACTGGTTGTGGGTCGCGCCGTGGCTGCTGCCCGACCTGAAAGGCCGGCCCGTGTCGCTCGTGCGCGCGCCGGGCGACATCGCCGGCGAACTGTTCTTCCAGAAGCATGCGGAGCGCCGCGAAATCCCGTTCGTCAAGCAGCTCGAGGGACTCGATCCCGGCCACGGCCCGCTGCTGTCGATCGACAGCGTCGATGCGCTGCTCGGCGCCGCGCAGATGGGCACGATCGAGCTGCACACGTGGAACGCGCACGCGTCGAACATCGAGCGGCCCGACCGGATCGTGTTCGACCTCGATCCCGATCCGGCGCTGCCGTGGCGCGCGATGATCGACGCCGCGCAGATCGTGCGCGGGTTGCTGGACGAACTGGGGCTCGTGTCGTTCTGCAAGACGAGCGGCGGCAAGGGGCTGCATGTCGTCGTGCCGCTCACGCGGCATGCGGGCTGGGACGACGTGAAGGACTTCTCCCGCGCGGTCGCGCAGCACGTCGCCGCTACGCTGCCCGAGCGCTTCACCGCGACGATGGGGCCGCGCCACCGGCGCGGCAGGATCTTCGTCGACTACCTGCGCAACGGCCGCGGCGCGAGCACGATCGCCGCGTACTCGGTGCGTGCGCGGCCCGGCATGGGCGTGTCGGTGCCGCTCGAATGGGACGAGGTGCCCGCTACGACGGGCGGCGCGCAATGGACGATCGACACGCTCCGCGCACGGCTCGACGCGCTGAAACACGACCCGTGGGAAGGCTACGCGCACACGCGCCAGCGCATCACGGCGTCGATGCGTGCGCGGCTCGGGGCGCCGACGTGAACCCGTCAGCGCCGATGCTGCAGCCGGTGATACCAGTTCATCAGCGGCGTCGCGGAGATCCCGTGCGCGATCACCGACGCCGACACGACGGCCAGCACCGGTGCCGCCAGCGAGCGCACCGCGCCGGACGGCGCGTGCTCGATCGCGAACAGCAGGTAGTAGAACGAGCCGATCCCGCGAATGCCGAACCAGGCCATCAGCCGACGCTGCGCCTGCGTCGCACGCGAACCGGCAAGCGTGACCAGCACCGCGAGCGGTCGCACGACGACGAACAGCACGGCGGCCAGCGCGGCCGCCCCCCACGTGAGCAGCGGGCCCGGCAGCGTCGCGAGCACGCTGCCGACCATCGTCATCACGACGGCTTCCGCGATCCGTTCGAGTTCGATCGTGAAGCCGAGCACCGATTCGGTCATGAACGCGTGCGCCTTCTCCGGATGCTTCTCGGTGGCGACGACGTCTTCCGAATCGATCTGGCCGATCACTTCGCGTGGCTTGCGGTCGCCGCTCGCACGGTGTTCGACGCGGCGCATCGCGACACCGGCCGCGAACGTCGCGATGAAGCCGAACGTATGCGCGAGCTGCGCGGCGCCGAACGACAGCACGATCAGCGCGAGCGCGAAGAAGCCTTCGAGGCCGAGCGCCTGCGCGTACTGGGTGCGCAGCCAGCCGATCAGTTTCGTCGTCACCCAGCCGAGGGCGCCGCCGATCGCGGCCGCGCCCGCGATGCCCCACAGCGCGACGAGCGCGAACGCGCCGGACAGCGGCGCGAGCCCGTAGGTCGCTTCGCGCGTGCCGCACAGTGCGAGCCCCGCGAGCGCGAAGGGCAACGCGATGCCGTCGTTCAACCCGCCTTCGCCGGACAGCGCGAAGCGCACGAGATCGCGATCGCCAGGGTCGTGCACCTGCACGTCGTGCGCGAGCACGGGGTCGGTCGGTGCGAGGATCGCCGCGAGCAGCAGCGCCGGGCCCCAGCCGAGCCCGAGCGCGAGTACCGCGCACGCGGCGAGCAGCGGCACGGTGACGATCATCGCGAGCAAGCCGAGGCGGCACGGCACGAGCCACAGCCGGTCGGTCAGCGGCACGCGCAGCCGCAGCCCGATCGCGAACAGCGACACGAGCAGCGCGATTTCGACGATTTCACGCAGCAGCGGCGCGTCGCGTTCGAGGTCGAGATGCAGCAGGCCGGCGCCGGCCGGGCCGAGCGCGACGCCGAGCACGAGATAGATCATCGCGGTGCTGCACGGCAGGTGGCGCAGCGCGGACGTCGCGACGCCCATGCCCAGCAGCACCGCGCCGATGATCAGGTACCAGAGCGTCTCATGCATGCGCGGGCTCGCGGTGGGCGGGGAAGGCGGACGCGCAAACGGTCAGGGCTTGCGGCCGAATGCTTCGCGCAGTTTGCGTTTCGCGCGTTCGAGTGTCGTGCGGCGCGTTTTCGGCAGATTGCGGCCCGCGCGGTTCACGTAGAAGTTCAGCATCGACATCGCCGACTGGAACGGCGACGCCTTGCGGCGGCGGCTGTGTTCGGCCGAACGCTTCAGCGACGCGGCGATCGCCGCCGGATCGTCTGACTTGAAGATGTCGGGCTCGATGTCGAGCGCATCGCTGCGTTGCGTGACTTCGCCGGACCAGCGCTTGCGGTGTGCCGGATCGGCGCTGCGGGCGCGGCCGGGACGGCGCGTGAGGCGCTTGCCGTGTGCGTGGGAAGCAGAAGCGGAAGGCATGTGACGGGGCTCCGTGTTGGGGTCGAGGGATGGTCCTGCGGAGACGGGCGACGCAATCCGCGTGCCGCGCCGCGGGCGCGTGCGGACGTCGGCATGGGCATTGCTGGAAGGGCGTTGCGAAACGGAACGAGCAGGCATGCCCGTTACGGAATCATCACCAGGGAGAAAACGTCATGAAGCCAGCATTCGAATCGAAGTGTGTCGCGCGGCGCGTGCTCGCCGGTGCCGCCGTCGCGATCGTCGCGGCCGCGCCGGCCGCATGGGGGCAGAATTCGCAGCGCCCCGACGAAGGGACGGGCGCGCCCATTCCGTCGATGGACATGTCGACACCGGGCACCAACGGCAACACGGCCGCGCCGCCCCCGCCGGCCCGCACGCAGCGGCACGGCGCGACGCACGGCATGCGCTCGCACGGCGGCGCGGCCGACCACGTGAAGCCGGGCGGCGGCCCCAACGGCGCAGGCGCGGGCGGGAGCGGTGCTGGCGGCGGCACGGGTGGCACGGGTGGCACAGGTGGCACGGGCGCCGGCAACGGCGGCTCGCCGGGGTCGACGGGCACCGGCGGCGGCGGGGCCGGCAGCGCGGGTTCGAGCGGTTATTGACGGTGTCGTGCCGGCGCGGCCGGCGCGGCGCGATGGCGGCGCGGTTTCCCGGGACGGGCGCGCGGCCACCACGCAGGAGGACATCATGCAATCGAATTCCCGGATTTGGCTGGAGAACGACGAGGTCGACGGCGAGGCGGTCGACGTGGACGATCTCGATACGACGGTTCATGTCGACGTCGCGACGGGCAGGGTCATGTTCCATGCGGCATGGGCGAATGCGCTCGAGGCGCCGCCCGAGGCGGCACGGTATTCGGTCGTGCTCGCGCTCGACTGCGACACGATGGAGCATTACGCGGATCTCGACGACGGCGCACGCACGCGCGTGCACGCGATGCTGCACGAGGCCGTGCAGCAGACGCTCGAGCAGTTGCCCGACACCGACGAAAACCTGACGCTGACGATCGAACTGACCGACGCGATGCTCGATGCGGCGCGGCACCTGCAGTAATCGATGCGGGCCGACGTGCCGCATCGGATTACATCCCGTTGAAATCTTTGCAGCCGGGCGCGCGGCGACGTCGAACGGGCCGGCCGGGCGCATGCGCGTGCCGGCCTCGATGCGATCGCGGGTCGTTCCCCGGCCGGGGTCGCGATGCGAGCGGGTGCGACCCTGCGCGTGCAGATGCAGCGCGCCCGGCGGCCGGCATGCCGATTGCTGGACGACCGATGCGGCACGACGTGTGCCGCCCATCCGAAGGAGACATACATGAGCGGCAGGCTGGAGCATTGCAAGGTAGCCATCCTCGCGGTCGACGGATTCGAGGAAGCCGAACTCGTCGAGCCGCAGCGCGCGCTCTCGGCCGAGGGCGCGCAGGTCGACGTGATTTCGCAGAAGCGCGGCGAGATCCAGGGTTTCCGGCACGTCGACAAGGGCGGGCGCGTGAAGGTCGACCGCACGTTCGACGATGCGCGCGAAGGCGATTACGACGCGGTCGTGCTGCCTGGCGGCGTCGTGAACGGCGACGCGATCCGGATGCTGCCGGCGGCGCGCGAATTCGTGACGGCGGCCGTCGGCGCCGGCAAGCCGATCGCGGCGATCTGCCACGGCGGCTGGCTGCTCGTGTCGGCCGGGCTCGTGGAGGGCCGCACGATGACGAGCTGGCCGAGCCTGCAGGACGATATCCGTCATGCGGGCGGCAAGTGGGTCGACGAGGAGGTCGTGCGCGACGGCAACCTGATCACGAGCCGCAAGCCCGCCGACCTGCCCGCGTTCAACGGCGCGCTGGTCGAGCGCCTCGCGTCGCGGGGGGCGTAAGCCGATGCCGGCCGATGCCGCCCGCCGCGTGACGCTGACCGACACGCCGCCCGTGTTCGACGGAGCGGCGCTGCAGTTGAGTTTCGTCGTCGACGTCGATGGCGTGCCGCAGACCTGTGCGATCACGGTCGAGGCGCTGGAGGATCATTTCGGCGCGCAGTCCGCGCTGGAGGCCGACCTGCGCGATGCGTTCGAACGCGGCCGTGCGCGCATCGAGGCCGCGTGCGCGGAGGTGCTGGCCGACGGCGGCGGGGCGGACGTGGTGCTGCATAGCGGTTATTTCCGTGCGCCGGGCGGTCGGGCGCGGGCCGGGCTGTTTGGGCCGGGGAAGTCCTGACCCCCGTCGCGCTTCCCGAAGCGTCGTTCCGCGCCGCATCCGGCGATCCGGCCGCCCGCATTACACGCCGTTGAAAACTTTGCCGCGCGTCGCAGGCATCGCCCGGTGCCACATCGCGCTGCGTGCCGAGCGCGCGGTGCGGTGCGCGTCGTGTCGGCTGGCATGTTCCCTGCATGAATGACCGGTTGCCGGCGCACGATTCGCGCCGCATGCCGATGCGACCGTTCGTCGTATCGCACGTAGCCGCAGACGGGGAACGAGCATGCTGACCGCCCATGAATTTGCCGTGCTGTTCCTGGTGCATCACGCACCGGAGCAGATCCAGATCGACCGCGACGACGTCGTCGCCCTCGTCGAGCAACAACTGATCGTGATGCAGCGCGACGACGCGTCCGGCGAGCGTCGGCCCGTGTTGACGGCCGGCGGCTTGTCGGTTCTGAAGTGCGTGCAGCGGCATGACGGGGTCGCGACCGACGTGACTGACCTGAGTGACATGAACGACGCGTGATGCACGGCGCCGCGCCGTTCACCGCGCGATCGCGACGCCCGCGTTGACCTGGACGACCGGTGTCCGGCTGTCGAACGGCGGCGCGGGCAGGAAGCGGTCGATCACACCGGCTTCGAACAGCAGGCAGTACGTGGACCCGCCGAACTGGAAGTAGCCGATCTCGTCGCCCTTGTCGACGCGCTGCCCCGGCACGACGTCGATCACGCACGACGACACGTCGCCCATCCCGACGAACACGGCCGCCACGGTGCCGATGCCGGGATCGTCGCAGGAGAGCGCGACCACCGCGCGCGTGGCGACGGCCGTCATGTAACCCTGCGAGTCGTTCAGCCCGGCCGGGTCGGTGCCTTCGGCCTCCGCGACCGAGTAGTAGGTTCCGTCAACACGGTACGCGTGCGTGACGACGCCGCGCACCGGTGCATGCCAGCGATGGTAGTTGTACGCACTCAGGTAGGCCTGGTAGATGTCGCCGCCGACGAACCGCTCGGCGAGCGGCAGCCATGCGGGCGTGAAGAGGTCGCGCAACGAGTACGGCTGCGCCTTGATCCAGAACGTGTCGCGCAGCTTCAACTTCGATTCGGTGTGGTACGGCGCGGCCTCGCATGCGCTGACGATCACGTGCGGATCGTCGGGTGCCTCGACCGGGCGCGCGCCGTCGCGAAAGCGTCGCGTGAAGAAGTCGTTCCACGAGTCGAAGCCCAGGTGCGGCTGGTCGTCGCGATACTGGAACTGCGACAGCCCCAGGCGCCTGCGCGCCGCGTCGCAGAACCAGCCGTCGGGCGCCGACGTGTCGAGATGCGTGCGCGAATGCGGGCCGCCGAGGAAGTCGCACCACACGTTCAGCACGCACTTCAGGTGCGCGTTGACGGTCGCGTCGCGAAACACCGCATGGCCCGACGGCATGCACATCGGCCAGTCGAGGAATGCGTTGATCGGGCACACGATCAGGCTCGCTTCGCTGAAAGGGGGCGTATAGGTCATCAGGTGATCGAGCACCGTCATCAGCTCGCCGATCGACGCGTAGCCGAGCCGCAGGCCCGCGTCGAGCGCCTCGTCGATCGCGCGGGTCAGGCCCATGCGCAGGACGGCGTGGTCGTCGAACAGCCGCGCGAGGGCCTGCACGGCCGGCGTGCGCAAGCGGTCGCCGGCATGGGCGCGGGCCTCCGCCGCGATCCGTTCGCGGAACGCGGCCATGTGGGCTTCTTCGCACGCCATCCATTCGCCGAGCCGATGGCGCGTGGCGGGCGGCGGGTTGCGGTCGGTCGGCATCGCTTCCTCCGGACGTCGGTTCGTCATGACCGTGATCAGCAAGATGCTTGCCCGGCGGCGGCACCGAAATTGCGGCGATCGTTCGTCCGTTTTTTTTGACACGGGAGACGAAGATGAACGCGGCTTCGAATGCACGACAGGCGAACAAGACGAACGAGACGGGCGCAACCGACGCGCGGCACGGCGGCGGACAGCACACGGTGACGCCGACGCGTACACGCGTGCGGCCGGCCAAGGCGGCGTCGCGCGACACGCGTCGACCGGCCGGGCGCGGCGCGGGCGGCTCAGGTGGCGCGAGCGGGACGAGCGGGCCCGTGGCCGCGCACGACGGCGACAGGAAGGGCAACCCGCTATGGGAGGACGACGGCGGGGCGATACCGCCCGAAGAGTGGTCGTGACGGGGCAATCGCGCTTGGGCACGTGCGCAAGGTCGCCGACGTTCGGTCGATTGGATCGACGATCGCCGGCATGCGAGGTGCGACACACGTCTGCAGGGCCGCGCGCCTTCAGCTGCCGACACGCGCCGCCACGAGCACCGCAACAGGCAATCCGGCCAGGCAGCGGCGTAGCGCCAGCACCCCGTCGGGCACATCGATCGTGTCCCGATCGTTCAGCCAGTCGATCCACGGCCCCGCGATTCCGCGCGGCAGCACGACAGCCGTATCGCCCCACTGTGCGGGCGCCACGCGCGGCATCCCGGGCGCTTCCCCCAGCAACCGGCTCGCGAGCCGCGTCGCGACGATCACCACGGTGGCGGCCGCGTCGCACCGCGCGAACGCCACCGCGTGCCGCGCGAGCCCGCCGCGCACGCGTAGCGGCACGTACGCGCCGTCCGCAAACGTCGCCGGCCACCGCGCGCGCAGCGCGAGCATCCGCTCGATCAGCGCGCGTTTCACGCGCGCATCGGGCCAGGCCGGCAGGTACGACGCGACCGGATCGTCGACCCGTTCGGCCGCCAGTGCGTCGAACGGCACGTCGCGCCGGTTGTCCGGATCGACGAGCGAGTGATCCCAGCACTCGGTCCCTTGATAGAGGTCTGGCACGCCGGGCGACGCGATCCGCAGCGTCGTCTGCGTCAGGCTGTTGACGACGCCGGCCGGTGCGATCCGCGCGACGAACGCATGCAGCCGGTGCGCGAAATCGCCGGCGCCGCGCGGCGTCAGGATCGCGCGGACGAATGTTTCGCAGGCGTGCTCGTAGTCCGGTTCGGGCGCCAGCCAGTCGCTGTGCCGCTTCGCTTCGCGCAATGCTTTCGTCTGCCACTGCGCGACGCGCGCGGCGAGTCCGGCCAGCCCGGCCGCATCGTCGGGCGCGAGTGCCGGCGGCCAGCAGCCGACGAGCGTCTGGTACAGCATCGCCTCCGCGGCCGGCCCCGGCGCCCACGCGAGATCGCGATGCGCGCGGCCCCGGTGCGGCAGGTTCAGCGCGCTCCAGTCGAGCGATACCGCGCGCCATGCGTCCGGGATCTCGCTGAGCACCGCGAGCCGTGCGCGCGCGTCCTCGCCGCGCTTGTGGTCGTGCGTGGCCGTCGCGACGAGCCCGTGCGGCACGGTGCGCGCGCGGCGCCGGTTGCGGGCATGGAATGCGCCGCGCGACAGGCTGAAGTCGCCGGCGTCGGTGCCGACCTCGTTGCGCGACAGCAGCCGGCCGTAGCGATAGTGGGCCGTATCCTCGACGCCTTTCGCGGCGAGCGGCGCGGTGAGCTGCGCGAACGCGACGCGCGCCGCGGCCAGCGCGTCGGCGTTCGCGCGCGGCACGCGTGCGGCCGGCAAGCCCAGCCACGCGGCGACGCGATCGAGCGCGAACCGGTCGGCCGGATCGATGGCCGCGCACGCGCTTTCGTACGCGAGCGCGAGCACGCGGCGGTCGGCATCGTCAGGCTCCTCGCGCGGTGCCGGATACATTCGGTACACGGGCAGCCGCACCGCCAGTTCGCCGAGCACGCGCCGAATCGCGATCAGGCTGACGTCCCGCGTGGCGGGCGACGCGCGCGCGATCCCGTGCAGCAGCCGCGCGGCGCGCGCATGCTCGACGGCGAGCTGGCGCATCAGCACGCGCCGCTTGCCGTCGAGCGCTTCCCGCGCGAACGTGCGCGTCGAGCCCGACACGGCCGCCCAGTGCGCGGCGAGCGGTTCGGCGCCGGCCGGGTCGTGCAGCAGCGCGCCGACGTCGTTCATGAAGTCGTAGCCGGTCGTGCCGGCAACACCCCAGTCGGCGCGCAGCGATTCGCCCGGCGCGAGGATCTTCTCGACGACGACATACGGTGGCGCGCTGCGCTGCGCGGCCAGTCGTGCATGCAGCCGTCGGCAGTAGGCGCGCGGATCGGCGAGGCCGTCGACGTGATCGACGCGGATGCCGTCGACGAGCCCGGCCGCGTGCAGGCGCAACGGCAGCGCGTGAACGGCGTCGAACACCGCGTCGTCGTCGACGCGGACGGCCGCGAGCGTCGCGATGTCGAAGAAGCGCCGCCAGTTCAGCTCGTCGGCGGCCGTGCGCCACCACGCGAGCCGGTAATGCTGGCGTTCGAGCAGCCGGTGCAGGCTGGTGCGCGAGCGCGCGACGCGCGGATCGGCGCCGCGCAGCACCGCGTCGAGCGCGTGCGGGCCGTGCGCGGCCGCGTGATCGCGCAGCGCGGCATGCGCGGCGGCCAGCCGTGCACTGTCGCGCGCCGGCGCGGCGTCGAAGCGTTCGGCGAGCGCGTTCAGGTCCGCGCGGTTCGCGAGGCGCAGGATGTCGGCATAGGTGGCGGCCGCCACTGGCAGCCGCCGTCCGGGGCACGCGATGAAGAAACGGCCGCTGGCTGGGTCTGCGTTCAGCGTGATGTCGCCGGCCGCGAGCGCGTCGCCGTAGGGCATCCCGAGACACGGCAGCAGCACCTTGCCGTCGAGTGCCGGATCGGGCGGATGCCAGTCGATGTCGAAATGGCGCGCATACGGGCTGGCGGGGCCCCATTCGAGCACGTCGTTCCACCAGCCGTTCGACGAGCCGCCGACGCCCATATGGTTCGGCACGATGTCGACGATCACGCCGAGGCCGCGCGCGCGCAACGCGTCGACGAGCCGATTGAAACCTGCTTCGCCGCCGAGTTCGGGATTGAGCGTGCCGTAATCCACGGTGTCGTAGCCGTGCCGCGAGCCCGGTTCGGCGGCCGAGACCGGCGACAGGTACAGGTGGCTCACGCCGAGCCGCGCGAAGTAGTCGGCGTGCGAGGCCGCGTCGTCGAACGTGAAACCGGCATGAAGCTGCAGCCGCAGCGTCGCGCGCGGCGTCATGCGCCGCGCTCCCTCGAACGGCGCGCCTGCACGACGGCGGCGATGCGTTCGCGCACGTCGGCGTCGAACAGCGTGTCGATCGTGCGCGGCAGCCGTTGCCGCCAGTTCGGATGCCCGCACGGCGGCCCCGGCAGGTTCGGCTGCGCGTCGAGCGCGAGCAGGTCCTCGAGCGGCACGATCGCGAGCGGCGACGGGCTGCGCGCGACGTACGCGAGGATCGCGCCGACCGGCGGGGCATCGGCCGGCGGGGCGGTGCCGCCGGCCGGCGCGCAGCCGGCCTGCTGCAGCGCATGCCATAACGCCGCGCGTTCGGCGGCGCGTTCCGCGTGCGCGGCGGGAAGGCCGGTGGACGCGTCGGGCGGCGCCGCGTTGCCGGCTTCCGGGCGCGGCGTGGTGTCGTGCTCGCGCGCCTGCACGATTTCGTCCGAATCGTGCGCACTGGCGTCGTCCGGTGCGGGAGCGGCCACGTCGTGCCTGTCCGCGTCGTCGTGCTGCGCGGCGGCCTGGGCCGCGGCTTGCCGCCAGGCCAGGTCGACGCCGCGCCACCAGCCGGCCACGGTCGGCAAATCGTGAGTCGACGTCGTCGCGATCGCGTCGCGGTCCCACTCGGACGGCTGCCGGAACGCGCCGCCCGCATCGCGCTCGAACCACAGCACGCGCATGCCCGCGACCCCCTGCGCACCGAGCCGTTCACGAAACCCGGCGGGCACCGTGCCGAGATCCTCGCCGATCGCGAGCGCGCGATGGCGGGCCGCTTCGAGCGCGACGAGCCGCATCAGATCGTCGACCGGATAACGCAGGTACGCGCCGTCGCGCGGCGAGCCGCCGTCCGGCACGATCCACATCCGCGCGAAGCCGAGCACGTGATCGATGCGGATGCCGCCCGCGTGCGCGAACGCCGCGCGCAGCAGCTCGATGAACGGCACGAAACCTTCCGCGCGCAGCGCGTCCGGCGTCCAGGTCGTCACGCCCCACGCCTGGCCGGCCGCGTTGAACAGGTCGGGCGGCGCGCCGAGCGATACGCCGCGCAGCAGTGTCGCGCCGTGCGCCCATGCGTCGCTGCCCGCGCGATCGGAGCCGACCGCGAGATCGGCGATCAGCCCGGTGGCCATGCCGGCGCGGCGTGCCGCATGCTGCGCGTCGCCGAGCGCGCGCGCGGCGCACCATTGCAGGAACGTATGGAACGCGACCGTATCGGCATGCGTGTGCGCGAATGCGTCGACTTCCGCCGATGCCGGGTCGCGCCACGGCGCCGGCCACTGCCGCCAGTCCGCCCCGAGCCCGTGTTCGATGCAGAACGCCTGCAGCGCATCGAAGCGCGCATGCGCGTCGAGCGCCGCGCCGCCCGTCGCGCGAAACCGCTGGAACGCGTCGCGCGACGGGGCGTCGTCGGCGCGCCACGCGTCGAAGCACGCGCGCAGGCGGCGCAGCTTCAGCGGCAGCACGTGCGGCCAGTCGATCAGCGGCGCATCGGCTGCCGCGCCGGACACGTGACGCACGGCCTCGGCGCCCGGCACCGCGTCGCAGTCGAGATACGCGACGTTGTGCCAGCGCCGCGACGACGGCGAATACGGGCTGTCGTGCGCGGGCAGCGCCGGATAGCCGGCGTGCGTCGGGCTGATCGCCACTGCCTGTGCGCCATGCCGCGCCGCGCGTGCGGCCAGCCGCGCGAGCGCGGTGTAGTCGCCCGCGCCGCCGTCGCCCGCGCGGCGCAGGCTGTAGAGCTGCGCCGCGATGCCCCAGCGGTTGCCCGCATCCGTCGCACGCGTGTCGAACGGGGGCGTATGGGGCGGCGCGATCGTCAGCCCGATGCGCCGGTCGCCGATGTCGAGCGCGTGGTAACCGGGCATCGCGAGCGGCGGCAATGCGCCGTGCGCATCCAGGCGCCCGTCGATGTGTCCGCCCGCTTCGAGCGTGATCCGGAAGCGCGCGCCCGGTTGCGCAAGTGCGGCGGGCAGGGGCAGCGGCAGGCCCGCGTCGCCGGTCACGACGCGCGGCACCGCCGTGTGTTCGCCTGCGAGCGCCGCCGCGCTGTCGACGCGCTGAGCCGCCGTGCCGCACGGCCAGCCCAGCGCATCGACGAGCGCGGCGAGCGCGCCGTCGTCCACCCGCCGCGCGAGGCCGCCGGCATCGGTCCAGTCGGCTTCGAGGCCGGCCGCCTGCGCGAGTGTCGAGATCGAAACGTCGGTCGTCATGATCGGCTCTGTCCGTTCGCGCGATGATGCCGCGCATCGTGGTTGACCGCGCCGTCCCGCCATGCGATGCACGCGCGTGGCGGCAGCTTCAGGTCGGGCAGCCGGTCGCGGGCGCGCGGCGGCGTCTCGAACACGATCTTGCCGACCGGCAGTTCGGGCAGTGCCGCGTCGAGCGAGCCGAGATTCAGCGCGATCGTCAGCGTGCTGCCGTCGCCGAGGCGCCAGCGCGCGACGAGCGCCGCAGGGTCGCCGTCGCCCGCGAGCAGGTCGACGCCGAGTGCCCGCGCACCCGGCAGATGCGGCGTCACGAGCACCGCGCGCACCGTCAGCGCGCTGCGGTAGAAGCGCTGCCATGCGGCCGCATCGGGCCAGTTGTCGTCCGGCGGATGGTGCGACGACGAACGGACGAACGTCGCGATGTCGTTCGGGTCGGGAATCAGGTCGCGATGCGCGGGATCGGCGAACGCGGGAAACGCCGCGAATTCGCGGCGCCGGCCTTCGCGCACCGCGTCGGCGAGCGCGCCGCGATAGTCGGTGAAGAACTGGAACGGCTGCGTGCTGCCGTCTTCCTCGCCCATGAACAGCAGCGGGATCGGCGGCGCGAGCAGCATCAGCGCGGTGGCCGCGCGCACCGCGTCGTCGTTCGCGAGCGCGCGCAGCCGCTCGCCGAACGCGCGGTTGCCGATCTGGTCGTGGTTCTGCAGGAACGTGACGAACGCGGTGGGCGGCAGGTGCGCGCTCGGCTCGCCGCGCGCGGCGCCGTCGTGCAGCGGCGACGGTTCGCCCTGGTACGCGAAACCTTCGCCGAGCGTGCGCGCGAGATGGCGCAGCGGCGCGTCGGCGTACGCGCGGTAGTAGCCGTCGCGCTCGCCGGTCAGCAGCACGTGCGCGCTGTTGTGGAAATCGTCGTTCCACTGCGCATCGAAACCGCCGGGGCCGAGCAGGCTCGCCGTGTTGCGTTCGTTCTCGAGCACGAGATGAAGGTGGCGTGTGTCGCCCGCATGCGCCCGCACGCGGCGCGCGAGTTCGCGCAACCACGCGTCGTCGCCGATCGCGTGCGCGGCGTCGATGCGCAGCCCGTCGAAACGGAATTCGTCGAGCCAGTACAGCGCATTCTCGATGAAGAACGCGCTCGTCTGCGGGTGCGAAAAATCGATCGCGGGCCCCCACGCGGTCCGCCGGTCGTCGCGGAAGAAGGCGGGCGCGTAGCGCGGCAGCAGGTTGCCTTCGGGGCCGAAGTGGTTGTACACGACGTCGAGGAACACCTGCAGCCCGAGCCCGTGCGCGGTGTCGACGAGCGCCTTCAGCTCCTCGGGCCGCCCGTACGACGCATCGGGCGCGAACGGCAGCACGCCGTCGTAGCCCCAGTTGCGCGAACCGGGAAACGCGTTGACGGGCATCAGCTCGACGGCGGTCACGCCGAGCGCGGCAATGGCCGGCAGCCGCCGCTCGACGCTCGCGTAGCCGCCGCATGCGCCGACGTGCAACTCGTACAGCACAGTCTCGTGCCACGGCCGGCCGCGCCATGCGCCGTCGCGCCAGCGATACGACGCCGGATCGACGACCTGGCTCGGGCCGTCCACGCCGCCGGGCTGGAAGCGCGACGCCGGGTCGGGCACCGCGAGACCGTCGTCGAGGCGGTAGCGATACAGCGCGCCAGGGCCGCACGGCGCGACCGTCTCGAACCAGCCGTCGCCGACGGGCGTCATCGGGATCGTGTGTTCGCTATCGTCGTGCAGTTCGACGGCGGCCGTGCGGCTGGCGGGCGCCCAAAACCGGAAGCGCGTGCGTTCGGCATCGACGCAGGTCGCGCCGAACGACGATTCGAACGCGTGCGTGCCGGTTGGACGATCGGAACGGGATGTCATGGCGGTCCTCAGGAGGGCGGGTCGGGCGGCACGGCGGCCACCGCGATCACGGCTGCATGCGCGGCGACGTCGAGCCCGTCGGCCGGCCAGTTGCGCGGGCCGGCGTCCGGCGTGGCCGTGTCGACCAGCACGCGGTATTCGAGCATCGGCGCGGGCGGCGCGAACACGATCGTCTCGGACGACGCGTTCAGCATCACCAGCAGCGCCTCGGTGCGCCCGGTGCGGCCCGTGCCGACACGCCGCATCGTCAGCGCGCGGCGTTCGCGGTCCTGCCACGCGGGCACGGTCATCGCGACGCCGCGCTCGTCGAACCAGTCGATCTCGGCCATGCCCGGTGCGGCGTTGCGGTCGCCCGACGGATAACCCGGCGTGGACATCACCGGATACATGCGCCGCAGCGCGGCGAGCCGCGACACGAAGCGCATCAGCGTCACGGCTTCGTCACTGTGGGCGAGATCCCAGTCGAGCCACGACAGTTCGTTATCCTGGCAATACGCGTTGTTGTTGCCGTGCTGCGTGCGGCCGAACTCGTCGCCGGCCACCAGCATCGGCGTGCCGAGCGCGGTGAACAGCGTCGCGAGCATCGAGCGCGCGACGCGCGCGCGCACCGCGCGGATCGCGGCATCGTCGGTGGGCCCTTCGGCGCCCCAGTTCGCGCTGCAGTTGTCGTCGCGGCCGTCGCGGTTGTCCTCGCCGTTCGCTTCGTTGTGTTTCGCCGAATACGAGACGAGATCGGCGAGCGTGAAGCCGTCGTGCGCGGTGACGAAATTGATCGATGCCCACGTGTGGCGCCGCTGGTGGTTGAACAGGTCGGCCGACCCGGCGAGCCGCGCGGCGAGCTCCGGCCGCTGGCCCGCGTCGCCGCGCCAGAAGCGCCGCACGGTGTCGCGAAAGCGGTCGTTCCACTCGGCGAAGCCGGGCGGGTGGCGGCCGAGCTGGTAGCCGCCGGGGCCGAGGTCCCACGGCTCGGTGATCAGCTTGCGCTGCGCGAGCACCGGGTCCTGCCGCAGCGCGTCGAAGAAGCCCGCGCCGGGATCGAAGCCGTGCGCCTCGCGCCCGAGCGTCACGCCGAGGTCGAAGCGGAAGCCGTCGACGTTGAACGCGGTGGCCCAGTAGCGCAGCGAATCCATCACCATCTGCACCACGCGCGGATGCGACAGGTTCAGCGTGTTGCCGCAGCCCGTCTCGTCGACATGAAAGCGCTGGTCGCCCGGCACGAGCCGGTAGTAGCTCGCGTTGTCGAGGCCGCGCCACGACAGCGTCGGGCCGAGCTCGTTGCCCTCGCACGTGTGGTTGTAGACGACGTCGAGCACGACCTCGATGCCGGCCGCATGCAGCTGCCGGATCGCGATGCGCATCTCGTCGAGCCGCCGCGTCGCGAGATACGCGGGCTCCGGCGCGAAGAACGCGGCCGTGTCGTAGCCCCAGTAGTTGCGCAGCCCGCGGTTCACGAGCGCGCGCTGCTGCAGGAACGCGTGGACGGGCAGCAGCTCGACCGTCGTCACGCCGATCGACAGCAGGTGATCGATGAACGCTGGGTGCGCGAATGCCGAGAACGTGCCGCGTTCGGGCGGGCGCAACCCGGCGCGGCGCATCGACGTGCCGCGCACGTGGGTCTCGTAGATCACCGTGTTGCGCCACGACACGCGCGGGCGCCGGTCGTTGCTCCAGTCGAACGCCTCGTCGACCACCACGCACTTCGGCATCGCGGGCGCCGAATCGCGGCGGTCCATCGACAGGTCCGCGCGATTCGAATGGACGCGATAGCCGAACAGCGCGTCCGACCAGCGGAACTGGCCGACCAGCTTGCGCGCGTACGGGTCGAGCAGCAGCTTGGTGGAATTGAAGCGATGGCCGTGCTGCGGCTGGTACGGGCCGTCCGCGCGAAACCCGTACACGGTGCCCGGATGCGCGTTGGGCAGGTAGCCGTGCCACACCTCGTCGGTGCATTCGGGCAGGTCGAGGCGCGCGAGTTCCTTGCGGCCGGTCGGATCGAACACGCACAGCTGGATGCGCTGCGCGTGCGCGGAAAACACCGCGAAATTGGTCCCGAGGCCGTCCCAGGTCGCGCCGAGCGGATAGCTGCGGCCGGATTCGAGACGGGTGGGCAGGGCGGTCGGCATGGGGCGGATCTCCGTGTCGAGGGCGCGGGTAATCAGGCGGGGGTCAGCCACAGTGTCGCGAGCGGCGGAAGGCGCAGCAGTGCCGACCACGCCTCGCCGTGCGCGGGCACGGCCTCGGCCCACACGGCGCCGTCGTTGCCGGCGTTGGTGCCGCCGTACGGGGCGGCGTCGGTGTTCAGCAGCTCGCGCCACTGCCCGGGGGCGGGCAGGCCGATGCGGTAGGCCGCGCGCGGCACCGGCGTGAAGTTGCAGACGGCGACCACGAGGTGCCCGGCGTCGTCGCGGCGCGCGAACGCGAACACGCTGTTGTCGCGGTCGTCGCCGATCAGCCAGGAGAAGCCGGCCGCGTGGCAGTCGAGCGCATGCAGTGCCGGTTCCGCCGCATAGGTGCGGTTCAGGTCGCGCACGAGCCGCTGCACGCCGCGATGCGCGGGCGCGTCGAGCAGGTCCCAGTGCGGCGTCGCGTCGTGCGCGAACTCGGCCCATTGCGCGAATTCGCTGCCCATGAACAGCAGCTTCTTGCCGGGATGCGCCCACATGAAGCCGAAGTACGCGCGCAGCGTCGCGAGCCGCTGCCATGCGTCGCCCGGCATCTTCGCGACGAGCGAGCCCTTGCCGTGCACGACCTCGTCGTGCGACAGCGGCAGCACGAAGCGCTCGGAGAACGCGTACACGAGCCCGAACGTCATCCGGTCGTGGTGATAGCGGCGGTGCACCGGGTCTTCGCGCAGGTACGCGAGCGTGTCGTGCATCCACCCCATGTTCCACTTGAAGTCGAAGCCGAGGCCGCCGTCGCCGGTCGGCGCAGTGACGCCCGGCCACGCGGTCGATTCCTCCGCGACGGTGACGACACCGGCCGGCGCGGCCGCACCGTGCAGCGTGTCGTTCAGCATGCGCAGGAACGCGACCGATTCGAGGTTCTCGCGGCCGCCGTGCACGTTCGGCACCCATTCGCCTTCCTTGCGCGAGTAGTCGCGGTAGAGCATCGACGCGACCGCGTCGACGCGGATGCCGTCGACGTGATACCGGCGCGCCCACGCGAGCGCCGACGCGGCGAGGAACGCGCCGACTTCCGTACGGCCGACGTTGAACACGCAGGTGTGCCAGTCGGGATGCAGGCCTTCGCGCGGGTCGGCGTGCTCGTACAGCGCCGTGCCGTCGAACTGCGCAAGGCCATGCGGATCGTCGGGGAAATGCGCGGGGACCCAGTCGACGAGCACGCCGATGCCGGCCGCATGCGCGCGGTCGACGAACCGCGCGAAACCGTCGACCGGCCCGAAGCGCGCGGACGGCGCGAACTGCGCGAGCGGCTGGTAGCCCCACGACCCGCCGAACGGGTACTCGGCGATCGGCATGAACTCGACGTGCGTGAAGCCCATCCCCTTCACGTACGGAATCAGCCGCTCGGCGAGTTCGTCCCACGTCGCGCTGCGGTTCATCTCGTCGGGCACGCGTTGCCACGATTCCGCGTGCACCTCGTAGATCGACCACGGCACGCGGTAGCGGTCGGCACGCGGCCGCGCGTGCATCCAGCCGTCGTCGTGCCACGCGAACGCGTCGAGCGCGGCGACGTCGGCGACGACCGACGCCGTGCGCGGCGGCGCCTCGGTCGCGCGCGCGCACGGATCGGCCTTGTGCGGCAGCACGCGCCCGTCGGCCGCGCGCAGTTCGTACTTGTAGCGCTCGCCCGCGCCGATGCCCGGCACGAACAGTTCCCACACGCCCGACGGCTGCCGCAGCCGCATCGGATGGCGGCGGCCGTCCCATGCGTTGAAATCGCCGACCACCGACACGCGCTGCGCGTTCGGCGCCCAGACCGCGAAGCGCACGCCGTCGGTGTCGTCGATGCGCAGGGGCGTCGCGCCGAGGCAGTCGAGCACCGCGGCCGGGTCGCCGGCCGACAGGCGCGCGAGCGTTGCGTCGTCGAGCAGCGTGCCGAACGCGTACGCATCGTCGATCACCTGCCGCGCGTCCGGCCAGTCGACCGCGAGCAGGTAGTGCGGGGCGCCGCCGTTGCGCGCGATCGTGCCCGCGAAGCAGCCGGCGCGATCGACGCAGGCGAGCGTGCCGAGTTCGTCGCCGTCGGGCGACAGCACGTGCACGCCGGTCGCGCCGGGCAGCAGCGCGCGTACGACGGTGCGGCCGGTCTGCCCGTGCGGGCCGAGACACGCGAACGGATCGGGATGACGTCCGGCGAGCAGCGCGTCGATGTCGGATCGTTCGAACAGCGTATCGGTCATCGCGTGCCTCCGTCGTCGGATGCGCCGCCGTCGTCGAGCAGCCGTTCGACCAGCGTCGCGAGCCCGCCGACCGGCACGCCCAGCCAGTCGGGGCGGTTCGCCGCTTCGTAGCACAGCTCGTACGACGCCTTGTCGATCAGGAACAGCGCGAGCAAGCGGTCGGCGTAGCGCGGATCGACGAAGCGCGCGGGCGCGAGGTCGGCGGCCGCGCGATAGCAGTCGACGAAACGGTCGGCGGCAGCCTGCCCGAAGCGGTCGAACAGCGCACGCTTGCGGCCGGCCGCCTGCGGCGGCGCCTTCTCGATCGCGAACTGCGCGGTCGCGCTCACATACGACAGCGAGCGCAGCAGGCCCGCCACGTCGCGCAGCGGATGCGACTTCGCGCGGCGGCGCTCGAGCGGGCGCGCTGGCTCGCCTTCGAAGTCGATCAGCAGCGCGTCGCCCTGCACGTCGAGCACCTGCCCCAGATGGAAATCGCCGTGAATCCGCATGCATTGCGCGTCGAGCGTGCGCGGCACGAGTTCGCCGAGCGCCCGCACGGCCGCGTCGCGCGACGCGAGCAGCGTGTCGGCCGCCGCGCGCATCGCGGGATCGAGCGCTTCGAGCCGCGTGTGCAGCACGTCGAGCGCGCGCTCGAACGACGCGATCGCGTCTGCGCACCAGCCGTCGACATGGCCGGGCGTCGCCCGCTCCGGCGCGAACGCGGGGTCGTCGGACGGCTGCGCGAGCGCGACGTGCAACTGGCCGAGCCGCGTGCCGATGATGCCCGCGAACGCCGCGTAGCCGAGCAGCGCTTCGGGTTCCTCGTCGGCGTCGTCGGTTTCGTCGTTGTCCGCGGCCGGCAGCGCGAGCTCGTCCACCGCGCGGCGCAGGAAGTCGAACGAGCGCGTCCACGCGTCGCCCTGGTTGTCCGCATAACGCTGCAGGATCGCGACCGTATGCGGCGTGCCGTCCGGGTCGACGTGCACGACTTCGCCGGCGAGCGTCGCGGTGTTCGGGTAGCCGATCCGCGTCAGGTAGCGGCTCATTTCCGCTTCCGGATGCACGCCGTGCGCGACCTTGCGCACCAGCTTCAGCACGATCGCGTCGCCGATCACGAGCGAGCTGTTGCTCTGCTCGGCCGCGAGCCAGCGCACTTCGGCGTCGTCGCCGGGGTCGAGCGCGGCGAGCGCGTCCTCCGGCAGGAACACGAGGCGGCCGCCGTCGGAGGTCGGCACCACGGCGCCGTCGCGCAGCTTGCGCAGCATCCCGCGTGCGAACGCCGGCAGCGCGAACGCGTCGGTCAGGTAGCCGATCGTGTGGCCGCGCCGCACGCGCGCGAGCGCGAGCTGCGTGAACAGCGGCTGCGAGGTCTCGCCGCCCCATGCGGCCGCGAGCGGCACGACGTAGCGTTCGACGTCGTGCTGCGCGCCCGATTCGACCCAGGCCTCCGCATACTCGAACGGCTCGCCCGGCACCGGCGTGACGACGTTCAGCCGGGCTTCGCCGATCGTGCGGTCCTTCGACGCGAACCAGCGCCGCCGCGCGAGCCACGACGGCAGCGCATCGTGCGCGAGCGTGTGCAGCTGCTCGAGGTTCGGCCGCGCCTCGCCGCGCCGCATCACGAGCGTCACGTATTCGGGCAGCGCTTCCGCGTGCGGCTGCCGCCACGACGGCTCGCGGCCGTGTTCGGCGAGCACGAACCACAGGAAGCCGTACGGCGGGAAGGTGAGGAGATACGGGAGCTGGCCGATCGGCGGAAACGGGGAATCCGACGTCATCTCGATCGGTACGCGGCCCGCGAACCCGGACAGGTCGAGTTCGACGGCCTGCGACGCGCGCGACAGGTTCGCGACGCACAGCACCGGATCGTGGCCGTCCAGCTCGCGCAGGTACGCGAGCACCTTGCGGTTATCCGGGCGCAGGAAGCGGATCGTGCCGCGCCCGAACGCCTGCGACGCGCGGCGCGTCGCGAGGATGCGGCGCGTCCAGTTCAGCAGCGAATGCGGGTCGCGCGTCTGCGCCTCGACGTTGATCGCGTCATAGCCGTACAGCGAGCCCATCACCGGCGGCAAGACGAGCAGTTCGGGGTCGGCGCGCGAGAAGCCGCCGTTGCGGTCCGACGACCACTGCATCGGCGTGCGCACGCCGTCGCGGTCGCCGAGATGGATGTTGTCGCCCATCCCGAGTTCGTCGCCGTAATAGATCACCGGCGTGCCGGGCATCGACAGCAGCAGCGAGTTGATCAGCTCGATGCGGCGCCGGTCGCGTTCCATCAGCGGCGCGAGCCGGCGCCGGATGCCGAGGTTCAGCCGCGCGCGCCGGTCGCTCGCGTAGGTCTGCCACAGCAGGTCGCGCTCGGAGTCGGTGACCATCTCGAGCGTCAGTTCGTCGTGGTTGCGCAGGAACACGGCCCACTGGTTGCTCGGCGCGAGCGCCGGCGTCTGCCGCATGATGTCGACGATCGGGAAACGGTCCTCGCTCGCGATCGACATGTAGATGCGCGGCATCAGCGGGAAGTGGAACGCCATGTGGCATTCGTTCTCGTCGCCGAAATACTCCTGCACGTCTTCCGGCCACTGGTTGGCCTCGGCGAGCAGCATCCGGTTCGGGTACTCGGCGTCGATCGTCGCGCGGATCTGCTTCAGGATCGCGTGCGTCTCGGGCAGGTTCTCGTTGTTCGTGCCTTCGCGTTCGACCAGATACGGCACCGCGTCGAGCCGCAGCCCGTCGATGCCGAGGTCGAGCCAGAAACGCATCACCTGCAGCACCTCGCGCACGACGGCCGGGTTGTCGAAGTTCAGGTCGGGCTGGTGCGAATAGAAGCGGTGCCAGTAGTACTGGCCGGCGAGCGGGTCGTGGGTCCAGTTCGACGTTTCCGTATCGAGGAAGATGATCCGCGTGCCCGCGTATTTCGTGTCGGTGTCGGACCACACGTAGTAGTCGCGGTGATTCGAGCCCGGTTTCGCGCGGCGCGCGCGCTGAAACCACGGATGCTGGTCCGACGTGTGGTTGATCACCAGCTCGGTGATCACGCGGATGCCGCGCGCATGGGCTTCGCGGATGAAGCGCCGCACGTCGGCGAGCGTGCCGTAGTCGGGATGCACGTCGCGGTAGTCGGAGATGTCGTAGCCGTCGTCGCGGCGCGGCGACGGGTAGAACGGCAGCAGCCAGATCGTGTCGACGCCGAGTTCGGCGATGTAGTCGAGCTTCGCGATCAGGCCGGGGAAATCGCCGATGCCGTCGTTGTTCGAGTCGTAGAACGACTTCACGTGCACCTGGTAGATGATCGCGTCCTTGTACCACAGCGGATCGTCCGCACAGAGGGCCGGCGCGCGGCGGCGCGCGCGGCGCCGGCGCGGCGTGCCGGCCGGCTCGAGCGACGGGAACTGTGCGCGGCGTACGTCGTCGAGGGAATCTTCGCGTTTCATCATCCATGGGCTCCCGGAATGGGCCGGGCGTCGCCCGGTTCGCGCGCCGCCGCCCGCGCGGCGCCTGGAGACGGCGTGAGCCGCCAGATCGCATACGGCCGCACGTGCGGATCGAGCGAGACGTACTGGCGGTGCCCGCGCCAGGTTTCCGCGTGCGTGGCGTCCTGTTCGAGCGCGTCGAGCGGTTCGCCGTCGACGAGCCCGAAACCGCGCCACAGCGATGCGTCGAGCGTGAAGTTCGCGACCTGCGGATGCCACGGGTCGGTGCTGATCGCGACGGCGACCACGCTGTCGAACGCCGGCGTCGCCTTCACGAACACGAGCACCGCGTCGTTGTCCGCGTCGGCGAACGTGATGCCGAGGTGCGTCTGCAGGGCCGGGTGAGCGCGTCGCGCGCGGTTCAGCCGCGCGATCTCGGCGCCGATGTGCGCGGCGCGGCGCCAGTCGCGCGCGCGCAGCTCGTACTTCTCCGCGTCCGCGTATTCCTCGCTGTCCGGCAGCGGCGCCGATTCGCCGAGCTCGAAACCCGAGTACATGCCCCACGATCCGGCCAGCGTCGCCGCGAGCGCCGCGCGGATCACGAACTGCGTGCGCGGCGCGTTCTGCAGGTGGCGCGGGTTGATGTCGGGCGTGTTGACGAAGAAGTTCGGGCGGAAGAACTCGCGCGCGGGGCCGACCGTCAGCTCGGTCAGGTAGTCGATGAATTCGCGCTTCGACTCGCGCCACGTGAAGTACGTGTACGACTGCGAGAAGCCGACTTTCGCGAGGCGATACATCATCCCCGGCCGCGTGAACGCCTCGGACAGGAACACGACGTCCGGATGCCGGCCGCGCACGTCGGCGATCATCCACGCCCAGAACGGCAGCGGCTTCGTGTGCGGGTTGTCGACGCGGAAGATCCGCACGCCCGCGTCGACCCAGAACAGTATTGCGTCGCGCAGCGCGAGCCACAGGTCGGGCAACGCATCGGGCGCGTAGAAATCGGGGTTCACGATGTCCTGGTAGCGCTTCGGCGGATTCTCCGCGAAGCGCAGCGAGCCGTCGGGCCGCCACGCGAACCAGCCCGGATGCGCGGCGAGCCACGGATGGTCGGGCGAGCACTGGATCGCGAAATCGAGCGCGATCTCGAGCCCGTGACCGCGCGCGGCGTCGACCAGCGCGCGGAACGATTCGAGCGTGCCGAGCTGCGGATGCACGGCCGTGTGGCCGCCGTCCGGCGAGCCGATCGCATACGGGCTGCCGACGTCGTCGGGGCCGGCCGTCAGGCTGTTGTTGCGCCCCTTGCGCGCGGTCGTGCCGATCGGGTGGATCGGCGGGAAATACAGCACGTCGAAACCCATGTCGCGGATGCGCGGCAGGTGCGCGATCACGTCGTCGAACGTGCCGTGCCGGTCCGGGTCGTCGCTCGCCGAGCGCGGAAACATCTCGTACCAGCTCGAGAAACGCGCCGCGCGGCGCTCGACGTCGACCGGGAAGGGCGTCGTATGCGTGACGAACGGACGGTAGCGCAGCGCCGCGAACGCATCGGCGAGCGGCGCCGCGCCGAGTTGCGCGAGCCGCGCGTCGGCCGGCGCGTCCTTGAACCCGGCGGCCAGCTGTTCCATCCGCGTGAGCGCGCGCGCATCGAGCGGATCGGCGAGCCTGAGCGCGGTCGCGAGCAGCAGCTGCGCTTCGCGCAGTTCGAGCGTCACGTCCTGGCCGGCCGCGTTTTTCTTCGCGACGTCGTCCACGAGCGACGCCCAGTCGTCGCGCCACGCGATCACGCGAAACTCGTGGCGGCCGAGCCGGTCGAGCGTGACGCGTGCGTGCCAGCCGTCGTTCGGTTCGGCTTCGAACGGGATTTCGCGCCAGTCGTCGTCGCAGGCGGCGCGCCACTGCAGCGCGGCCGCGAGATGCGCGTGTCCGTCGGTGAAGATCGATGCATGGACGACGAGCGTCTCGCCGATCACGCGCTTGACCGCGAAGCGGCCGCCGTCGACCGACGGCTCGACGTGCTCGATCGCGATCCGGTCGGCCGCGAGCGCGGCGGACAACGCGCCGCGCTCGCTCGCGGCGTCGGCGCGTGTCGTGGCGGGCGGTGCCGGCCACGCATGCAGCAGCGCGTAGGCGCCGGGTTCGAGCGTGAACGGTTCCAGCGCGGCCGGCGGGGTGGCTCGCGTACCGTCGTGCGTGACGACGCGCGTGAAGCCGCCCGGCACGCCGGGCAGGATCGTCGCGGGGTCGACCGTTGCCGCCGCGTCGAGATCGGGATTCAGGGCGATCAGCAGCGCGGCTTCATCGTGTTCGAGCGACGGCCCGATGCCGCGCAGCAGCGTGGTCGCCGCCGCGCCGGGCGCGCTCAGCTGCACGATTTCGCCGCGCGCGGCCGCGACGGGCGTGGCGCGGCGCCACGCGTTCGCATCGGCGATCGCGCCCGACAGGTCGAAGCGCGCGCGCTCGAACGCGGCGCGGTAGCGCGCCGCATCGGCGTCGCGCGCCATCAGCGGCACCGTGACGCCGCGTTCGAAGCCCATCGGCACGAGCCAGCCGGTGCCGACGGCCGCGGCCGTCCACAGCGCGCGGCGATAGGCGCGGGCGACGGTGTCGTCCGGCGCGTCGGGCCAGTCGTCGGCGAGGCGCGCGCCGTCGAACGCGTCGGGAAACGCGATCGGCGAGCCGATGCGCCGCAGCAGCCGGTGTTCGTCGACGAACCACGGTGCGCGCAGGTCCCACCAGCGTACCGATGAAAACACCGCGTCGAACCCGGTGCCCTCGAGCTGTGCGAGCGCGTCCCGCGCATGGCCGGGCACGCCCGCGAGCACCGCGACGTCCGGGCGCGCCCGGCGCAGCGCCGCGCGCCAGCCGGGCCACCAGTCGGCCGGCAGATGATGCGGCGCGTCGACCAGGAAGCCGGCGGCACCCGCATCGGCGAATGCGCAGAGGTGCGCGCACCACCAGGCTGCCAGCGCGTCGCGCACCGCGTCGCTCCCGAGGTTCGCGTGGGCGAGGTCCAGCGCGTGCGCGGTGCCGCGCGGATCGATCAGCGCGTCGTCGTGCGTGCGCTCGACGTACCAGTCCGGATGTTCGGCGCGCAGCGGGTTGTCGCGCGCGATGCGGTCGGGCACGACTTCGAGCAGCAGGCGCAGCCCGTGGCCCTGGGCGAGCTGGGCGAGTCGCGAGAAGGTTTCGAGTGCGCTCGCACGTGTCGCGAACGATTGGGCCGGACGCCGGAAATCGGCCACGTGACGCGGAAAGCCGGCGACGCTCGCGGCCCAGAAGCCGCCGACCAGCACGTGATCGAAGCCCATGCCCGCGATGTGCGCGAATGTCTGCGGCCATGCGTCGAGCGGCCCGACGAGGCGGGCGTCGCAGAAATAGAGGTGCGGGGCGAAGGTCGGCGTGGAGTCCATGGCGTGGCGCGGAGCGGATGGCGGCAGTCGATAACGCCGGTGTGCCGCAACGCGCGTGCCCGCCGGGCGGTGTCCCGCCGGGCAACGCGTGTGCAGGAAGCCGGCCGGTGCCGGGACTGTCGTTTTTACATGAACGCCGGGTACATGCATGCACTTACATGCGCGGTATCGAGCGGATATCCGTGCTGTCGCCGGTGCCGCGATCGTCGTCCGCGTCGGGCAGCGGCACGCCGGGGGCGTAGCGCACCACGGCGCCGTGTTCGATCCGGTGCGCGAACGGCGGCGGCGGGTCGATCTCGTCGCCGAAGCGCGCACGCACGAACGCGCGCAGCAGCGCCACGCGTGCATCGCGGGCGTGCGCGCCGCAGGTCGACGGGCCGTCGGCGAAGGTGGCGTCGCATTCGACGTCGTCGCCGTGGCGGGTGATCCGCAGACCGTCGACGCGGTCGAGCACCGCGCCGGCGTCGGCCCACGATGTCGATGGCGTGAACGGGGCATCCAGGTGCCGGAACGCGTCGCAGGCGGCCGTCACGACGACGGTCGGCGTCACGGCGGTGAAGCGCAGCGTGTCTTCGTCGTCCGCGCAGAGCGCGCGGGCGCACCAGTAGTCGAGTGCCTGTCCGTCGAGGGCGTCGGTTCGCATGGGTGAGCTCCGTCCGGTCGAAACCGGCTCACCGCGCAAGCGACGTGCCCGTCGCGGGCGTCGCACGTATGCGGGCGATCAGTGGATAGATAGTGGTCGAATGCGTGCCGCGACGCACGGCCGCGTCGACCAGCAGCTCGCCCGGATGGATCCGGATCCGGGGCAGCGAGAACACCGGGCACAGGGTCGGGAACGTGCGGGGCGCTGTCGGCCGTCGGCCGTCGCGTCGGCGCGTGTCGCGTGATCCCGAACGATCATTGCGCGTCGACGTCCCGGTCGCCGTCGATATGCTGCAGCAGCGCGTCGCAGCGTGCGCGCAGCGCCTGCAGTTCCGGCGAATCCGCGTCGAGCCGCACGCGTTCGCCGCTGGCCGGATCGCCGTGCGCGACCGCGATGTCGTAGATGCCTTGCGCGATCGTCGTCGACGCGTCCGCGATCTTGATCCGCTCGAGCCATCCGCATTCGGCGCGATGGCTCGCGAGCCATGCGCGCTGCGCGCCCACGAGCTGGCGGGTCGGGAGCCATGCGCCTGACCGCATGCGCGCGGCGAGCTGGCACGACACGAGATGGGAGAGCAGGTCGGTGCGGGTCACGCGAAGCTCCTTGACGCGGTATCGGGTTGACAGGTCCGTACGCAGGCGATGCTTTGCAGCGTTTCGCAGATGGCGGCAAATTCCGGTCCGCTGGTGCGCGAGAACGAAACCGAAATGTCGTCGGTGCCGGGATCGTCGTCCGACTGCTGGACGATGAACCGCTTCACGCGCACCCGGCCGGGGCCGAGCGCTTCGTGCAGCGTGCCGAGCGTCAGGCCGCCGCGTTCGGCCACGAGCCGCAGCGTGCGTTGCTGGCGCTGCGCGATGAAGCGGCGCTCGAGCGGTTTCACGCCCGCGAGGATCGCGAGCACGATCGCCGTCGCGCCGATCGACGCCATGTACATGCCGCCGCCCGTGGCAAGGCCGACACCGGCCACGGCCCACAGGCTCGCGGCGGTCGTCAGCCCGCGCACGACTTCGCCGCGCAGCAGGATCGAGCCCGCGCCGAGAAAGCCGATGCCCGACACCACCTGCGCGGCGACCCGCGACGGGTCGAGCACGACGCCGTTTTGCCCGCGCACGTCTTCGAAGCCGAACGTCGACACCAGCATCACGAGCGCAGAGCCTACGCACACGAGCATGTGCGTGCGCAGCCCGGCGGCCCAGTTCAGGCGTTCGCGTTCGAGCCCTATCACGCTGCCGAGCAGCGCGGCCAGCAGCAGGCGTCCGAGAAGTTCGAGGTGGCCGATCATGATGGGAAATCCTTGCGGCCCGCGCGAGGCGGCCCGGAGCGGTCAAGACTGTCGATACGGTCGATACGGTCGATACGCAACGGGACGCAAGCCGCGTGCCGGCCGGGCACGGCGCGTGCGCACAAGGTTCGCGGCGCGCGCGGCGGTCATGCGGCGCGCATTTTTTGCATCGGAATCGCAGATAAGGACAGGAGGCCACCATGCAACATCAACAGGACGCACAGGTTCGCGACCCGTATCGCGGCCACGAAATCCTCGTCTGGGCCCGGCGCGACGAACGCGGCGCTTGGCGCGACGAGGTTCAGATATATGTCGGCGGCGCACGCGTCGAGCTGATCGTGCCGGAGCCGGCCGGCCCCGAGTGGCTGACCGAGGTCGAGGCGCTGCGCGCGGGCGTCGAACGGGGTCGGTACCTGATCGACAAGCGGGTGGATGACGATTGACCGGCTTGGCGGTTGCGGTGACGGGTGATCATCGTTGCATGCGAGGCCCGCGTGGAAGGAACCGGTGAGCGATCCGCGCGCGCCCTTTATGTTTACCGCTACGACCCCGATCGAGACGTGCGGTCGTCCTTGCAGCGCTGCTGGATCGACGCGAGTCCTGACGATCGCATGCTGCTCGTCATGAAAATGACGCGATCAGTCGTTGCAGCAAAGGTATTCGCGCCGTCCACCCGTCCATCCTGGAAGGCGGCATGGCGACGAAGCGCAACGGAGACGACTTCGATTGGTCGTAGTAGAAAATATTGTCGTCGCCGTACTCTAGTTCCCGAGGGGCCGCATCGTTAATCGTGCGCACCGCGAAATACCGCTCCGCCAGCACATCCCCTGCCGGCCCTATCACTTGGAGCCGAATTTCGTCGCCGTCGCCAAACGAGCGACGTGCCCCACATAGCTCGATTCTGTATTTCTCGCCACCGAACTCTTTCGTTCCTCCGTTAAGAGCCCGAGTATAGCTTTCGCAACCCTCGTATGATTTCCGCAATGTAAGAGACGGAATCGCCAGCGCCAAAACGAGCGCGATCACGATTAAATTTTTTCTGGTGACCTGCATATTTCACCCAGGCTTAATTTAATGGGATTTGTCAATTTAAGATATCGTAATTCTGAATATATCACAAAATCCTCTCCGCGATTATGCTTGATTCGCCAGTCGTTGTAGGTTTTGTTGAAAACAGGATAGTACACATCACACGACCTGAATTTCTTGACTAGACCTTTTCGCGTGTCGATCGGTTTATCCAGGAAATCATCGATCAGATACTTCCATTTGATCTTCGACTCAACCTCGATGGAGTTGCCAAGATTCGAATTGACGCCGCCTCGATACAGAAGCTCCCTGATTCTTCCTCCGTTCGTAATAACCATGCCATTCTTATTCCAGTGTCCCAGGTACTGGCTACTCG
This sequence comes from Burkholderia sp. COPS, assembly GCF_019425585.1. Lineage (NCBI taxonomy): Bacteria > Pseudomonadati > Pseudomonadota > Betaproteobacteria > Burkholderiales > Burkholderiaceae > Burkholderia > Burkholderia sp. COPS. The sequence goes on from NZ_WIXR01000059.1 coordinate 95,148, forward strand.
ATGGCGACTTCTCGTCATTGAAGGAATAGCTGTCTTTTATGTACGCATAGATATGTGTTATGGATGCGGTCAAGTCGATGCAGTAGGATTTGATTTTTTCATGATTATCGTATTTGTAATATCTGTCTCCGGAAAACTCCGCACGCCCAATGGCGGCATAGATGTTGAAGTTCGCCAGAGCAGCCGTCAAATCTGTCGGTGCATACGGGAGACCTCCTGTGGTGTCGAAGCTGGACACGTTAACGAGCTGAAATTGCCATTTTCTGCAAAATTCGACGAGATTACCTTTGTCACCGACCGTCTGAAAATCGAAAGCTACCGAAGACGCGAATTTTTCTTTCACCACATGCCGCAGCATATCTCTCAACCTTGCTCTGGCATTTTCATTGTAGATATTTTTCGAGATAAGCTCGTCATACCGCTTTTTGACTTTCCCAAACTTGAGGGCCCAGTCAAGGGTGACGGTGGCATTGTCAAACGGCTGGTCCGTTTTGAAGCTGTTGTCCCAAACGTGCTTGGGGCCACTGAACCATCGTCTGGCGAGCCTGGCCGCAACAGGCCACTTCATTCGTTTCATCGCCTCAGGAACATCCAGCAGGTCGAAGGGAGGGGGATGCTCGCAATCTTCGGCGTCGGCTGGCTCGGACGACTTGCGAGGCGATGCTTGCGTGGGTGGAGGCATCGTTGCTGGATCAGGCGCTTTCAGCGCCTCGGGTTTTGCTGGTTCGGACTCGGGAGGCTTGAGGGGCTTGGGTTCACCCGGAGCAAGCTTGTCCATGCAAACCCCGTGCGGTGTATTCAAGGGAACACACCCGTTGACGCCAGCGTATTCCTTCCACTTCGGCAATGAGAATGGGATCGATGATGTCTTGATTTCATAATGCGGCACTTTCTATACGTCCGGCATAGAGCTTCTGATAGTGATCTTTGAAATGGACGGGGAAAGAATTAATCCATACCCCAAAAAATCGAGCGGCAAAAAATGAAAACAACTGTCACATCATCCTGCGTACTAGACCGGCGTAAAGAAACGGACAGCCCTCGCAGGAGACGAACGGCAGCGCATTCCTGCTGCCTCAGCGTTTCCGCTTTGACTTGCTGATAGATGCAGGCGGCTCCTGTCAGCGTGTCGGCAACGCGTATTCGTTCATCGAAACTCGTCTAGTCTACCGGGATGCGGAATCGCGGCCACTGATGTCAGGGGAAGTGATCTTGTAATAGATCGGCGAATTAAATAATCGCGTCTACTCGCGAATCGCTAATTATGTTTCTCGCATGCGTGAAATTCACGGTTTCGCAGATATTCGCGTGTGGCCATTATTTGTTGGCAAAAACGCGCTGGCGTCGCTCGCAGTGAGCGTTGATCCTGACGTTGTACGCATCACGCTCTTTGTGCCTACCGCGAAGCCCGACGTGAATGCCGGACAATTGTGCGCAATTGCTGCACCGCCCGTCGTGTAGCCCCGTTGTCAGCGCCGACAGGCCGGCCGACGCCTACGGCCGCGCGGCGATCTCGTCGAGATGCCACAGCAGATCGGCCGGATCGTCGTACACGCGCAGCGCGCCTGCGCGTTCCAGCTCGTCGCTGCCGTAACCGCCCGACAGCAGCCCGACGCCGAGCGAGCGGCAGCGGCTTGCGGCGAGCATGTCCCAGATGCTGTCGCCGACCACGACGGTGTGCTCGATCGGCACGTTCAGCTGCGCGGCGGCCGTCAGGAACAGGTCGGGGTCGGGCTTCGCGTACTTGACCTGGTCGCGCGTGACCACGACGTGCTTCGCCGGATCGACGCCGAGCGCCTCGAGATTGATGGCGGCCGTTTCCATTCGTCCGCTGGTCGCGATCGCCCAGCGGATGCCCGCGGCCGACAGCGCGGCCAGCAATTCGCGCGCGCCGGGCAGCGGCCGGACCTGCGCGCGCAGCCGCTGGTACGCGGCCGCGTGCAGGCGGGCAAGGCGCTCGACGCGTTCGGCGTCGAGGTTGCCCGACGTCTCCCGCAGCAGCTGATTCAGGAACAGGCCGCCGCTCATGCCGATCTTGCGGTGGATGCGCCACACCGACAGTTCGATGCCTTCGGCATCGAGCGCCTCCTTCCACGCGAGCACGTGCTGATAGACACTGTCGACGAGCGTGCCGTCGAGATCGAACAGAAATGACGTTTCAATGCGCATGTGAATCTCCTGGCTCGCCGGAGGCGAGCGAACAAGGGGCGAGCGAACGGGGCGCGAAAGCGTGCCGCACATTATCGGCGCAAGGCCGTGTCATGACCATGTCCCGCGGCCACGCCGCGCCGCGCCGTGTCAGGCGCCGCTGGTACAATCGCGGCGATACGCCAGGCCGCGATTTCCGCGCCGCACGCGCCCCAACCCTCGTCGATCCCAGGTATGGCAACACCGGACGCCTTCAGTTCCGAGCACTCATGGTGGGGCGTACTGGCCCTGGCCCTGACCGCCTTCATCTTCAATACCACCGAATTCGTACCGGTTGCGCTGCTCGGCTCGATCGGCGACAGCCTTCACATGCAGCCCACCGACGTCGGGCTGATGCTGACGATTTACGCATGGACCGTCGCCGTCGTGTCGTTGCCGCTGACGCTGCTCACGCGTCACGTCGAGCGGCGCAAGCTGCTGTCCTGCGCGTTGCTGGTGTTCATCGGCAGCCACGTCGTCACCGGCGTTGCGTGGAATTTCACGGTGCTGATGATCGGCCGGCTCGGCATCGCCTGCGCGCACGCGGTGTTCTGGTCGATTTCCGTTCCGCTGGCCGTGCGGATCGCGCCGCCCGACCGGAAAAGCCGCGCGCTCGGCATGCTCGCAATGGGCACGTCGATCGCGATGGTCGCCGGCATTCCGCTCGGACGCGTGATCGGTGAGACATTCGGCTGGCGTGTCACGTTCCTGATCGTCGCGGGCGCGGCGGGTATTGCGTTGCTGCTGCTGCGCGCGACGTTGCCTGCGCTGCCGAGCCAGGGCGCGGGGTCGCTCAGCAGCGTCGGCGTGTTCCTGCGCAAACCGGCGCTGGTCGCGTTGTACGCGATTACGGTGCTGGTCGTGTCCGCGCATTTCACGTCGTACACGTACATCGAGCCGTTCGTTCAAAGCGTCAATCACGCGAGCAGCAGCCGGATTACGTACGTGCTGATCCTGTTCGGTGTCGCCGGGATGCCGGCCGCAATCTGCTTCAACCGCATGTTCCCGCACCGGCCGGACGACTTTCTGCTGGCTTCGATCGTCGCGCTCTCGGGATGCCTGCTGATCCTGTTCCCGTGCGCGCTGAACATCGTGACGCTGTCCGTACATACGCTGGTATGGGGCGGCGCGATCGTCTGTTTCGGCCTGGCGATGCAGGCGTGGGTGCTGAAACTGGCACCGGAGGGGACCGATCTTGCGGTGTCGATCTTCTCCGGGCTGTACAACGTCGGGATCGGCGCGGGCGCGCTTCTCGGCAACCATATCGCCGGCGATTTCGGGCTGCCGTGGATCGGCACCTTCGGCGGCGTGGTCGGTGCGTGCGCGGTCGGGATCGCGTGGCTCGCGCTACGGCTTCACGCGAAGCGGGAGGAGGCAGCCGCGGCGCCGTGAAGCCGCGCCACGGATCGCGCCTGGCATCTCACGCCACCGAATAGCCCCCGTCGGCCACGAGCGCATGCCCCGACACATAGCTGGAATCGTCCGATGCGAGGAACGCGACGATCGTCGCCATCTCCTCGGCCGAGCCCCACCGTCCTGCCGGCGTCGATGCGGCAAATGCCTGTTGCGCATCGTCCGACGGCCAGATGCCGCGGTGATGGAACGGCGTTTCGATCAGCCCCGGGCACAGCGCATTGACGCGCACGCCGTGCTTGAACCACTCGATCGACGCCGTCTTCGTCATCCCGATCACCGCGTGCTTGCTCGCGATATAGACCGACGCATTCTCGAATCCGATCAGCCCGCCCATCGACGCATTGTTGATGATGCTGCCGGACCCCTGGCGCAGCATGATCTCGGCCGCGTACTTCATCGAGTTGAAGACGCCGCGCACGTTCGGCTCGAACACCTTGTCGAAACGCTCGGCATTCTGCTCGAGCAGCGGCGCGAATACGCCTTCCGTGCCGGCATTGTTGAACGCGATGTCGAGGCGATCGTAGGTCGCTACCGTGAAATCGAAGAGCTTGCGCAGATCGTCTTCGTTCGCGACGTCGGCGGCAAATGCGCGGGCGTCGCCGCCGGCCGTCACGATCTCGTCGACCAGTCGATCGAGTTCGGCCTTGCGCCGGGCGCTGACGACGACCTTCGCGCCGCGTCGCGCGAGTTCGATCGCCGACGCACGGCCGATGCCGGAACTGGCGCCCGTCACCACGGCGACGCGGTTTGCGAGTGGGGCGGTTTGCGTGCTTGCGTTCATGATGTGTTGCTCCTGAGGGGTTGATCATCCACGTCAATGCGACGTCTGGTGCTCATTGTGGTCGCTCGGTTGCCGCAATAAAATGGAACAATCTCGCATTCAGAATTCCTGATTTCGGAATTAAACGCGTCGCTCAGGGAACGTCAGAAGGGTTCGCCATGCTCAATCGACTCGATCTCCTCAAGATTTTTGCCGCGGCGGCCGCGGCACCCACGTTCCGCGAGGCGGCGGCGCGTCTCGGCGTGTCGCCGCAGGTCGTGACGCGCGCGGTGCGCGAACTGGAGGAGATGCTCGGCGAAACGCTGTTTCACCGGACGACCCGCAGCATCCGGATCACCGCGTTCGGGCAGTCGTTCGCGCGCGACGCGAAGGCGGCGCTGTCTACCGTCGACGGGCTGTTCGGGCCGGCGGCCGGGCAGGCCGACGAACCCGCCGGTATCGTCAGGGTCACGGCGCCGTCAGGCATGGGGCGTCGTTACGTCCAGCCGATCCTGATCGACCTGATGCAGCGGTATCCGGACCTCGTGCCCGACCTGCGGCTGTCGGATGCGCCGTCGCCGGTGGTCGACGAGCAGATCGACATCGGCGTGCGTGTCGGCGCAATCGGCGACAACCGCTTCGTCGCACGCATGGTCGGGCCGTTGCCGATGTGGGTCGTGGGGGCACCGTCGCTGATCATGCGGATGGGCGAGCCGAAAAGCCGCAAGGAACTCGCGGCGATGCCGGTGACCTGCCTGATCGACCGCGCGAACGGACGGCCGTGGCCATGGGTGTTTCGCGGCGAGCAGCAATTCGTTCCGTCATCGCCGGCCTATCTGACGGACGACACCGAAGTGGAGATCGAGGCCGTGTGCGCGGGGATCGGGTTCGGTCAGTGCTCGGAGTACCTGGTCAGGCCGCACGTCCAGAAGGGGCGCCTGGTGCGCCTGTTGCCGAGCATCGAACCCGAGCCGTGGAAACTGCACGTGTATCGGCCGCGGCGCGGCCCGATGCCGCGGCGTATCCGGGTGGTGTACGACGAACTGGTGGCGAAGCTCGCGCACGCAACGTCGCGCGCGTAGGCGATGCGTCCGCGTGGTCCGGCAGCCCGCCCGCTCATGGCGGGGGCAACACGCCTGTCCGGTTTCGCGTCAAACCGGCAACAACGATCCGAATTGTTTCCGTCCAGTCGATCGAGTTTCCAAAGATTGGGTTTTTGCGGTCATTTGCTTAAACCATTGGCGACAAGGCGACGGGCAACGGGAAAACCGCCATCTCCCAATATGTGGCCGCGTGCCGCAAAGATTGAAACGGGGAAACGAACGTCATTAATCTGCGTACGCGCACAAGGCTGATCGACGTGCGTCGTTCACAACAATCGGGAGACGAAGATGCAGCGCACAAATCATTTAGGAATATTGATGATATGCCTTGCGGCGGCAGCGATCGGCCTGTCCGCATGCGGAGGCGACGATGTCGGTTCGTCGCCGGGAACGAGCACGTCGGCGACGGGAACGGGAGCGACCTCGACGACGGGCGGCAGCACGACCACGACGGACACGTCGCCGACTGCACTGCAGCAGATCGCGGTGAATCCGCCGCCGATGGGCTGGTCGTCATGGAACAGCCTCGAAGAAAACGTCAGCTTCGATACGATCAAGGCGCAGGCGGACGGGCTGGCTGCGCTGAATGCGAACCTCGCGACGGGCAACAAGTACCAGTACGTGAATATCGACGAAGGCTGGTGGACGTCGAGAAAGCGCGACGCGAACGGCAATTTCATCCTCAACGTCGACATGAACGGCAATCCCACCAACCAGTGGCCGGGCGGGATGAAGGCGATGGCCGACTACATTCACGGCAAGGGATTGAAGGCCGGCATCTATATCGATTCCGGGCCGCAGGGCTGCGGCAACACGAACGGCACGCATTTCGTCGGCAGCGATTATGCGCACTACGATCACGATTTCCTGCAGTTCGCGCAATGGGGCTATGACTTCGTCAAGGTCGACTGGTGCGGCGGCCGTGCGGCCGGATACGATCCGCAGCAAGCCTATACGGCGATCTCGCAGGCGATCCAGAAAGCCTATGTCGCCACCGGCAAGCGGCTGGTGCTGAACATGTGCGACTGGGGCACGCTCGGCCAAAGCGGCTATCCCGACTACAACCTCGGGCCGTGGGACTGGGGCGCGGGCATCGCGACGTCATGGCGCACGACGGGCGACATCTACGGGCCGGGGAGCGGCGTGCCGAAGTTCGGCTCGGTGCTCGGCAACTTCAACGGCAACTATCACCCCGAAGGCCAGCACACCGGTTATTACAACGACCCGGACATGATGGTGGCCGGCATGGGCATGACGGCGGCGAACGATCTTGCGCACGTGAACCTGTGGGCCATCGCCGGCGCGCCGATGATACTCGGCAACGACCTGTCGAAGTCGCTGTCGAGCGAGACGGTGAGCCTGCTGACCAATCCCGAGCTGATCGCGATCGACCAGGACATGCTGGGCCTGCAGGGCTTGAAGGTCGCCGACGCCAACGGGCAGCAGGTGTGGGCGAAGCTGCTGGCCGGCGCAGGCAAACGCGCGGTTCTGCTGTTCAACAACGGTACGGCGGCAAGCGACATGACGGTCACGTGGCAGCAACTGGGTTTCGCCGCCGGCACCTCGGCCGTCGTCCGCGACGTCTGGGCGCACAAGGATCTCGGTGCGGCCACGGGTTCCTATACGGTCGCGAGTGTGCCGGCCGGCGGCACGGTGATGCTCGTGCTGAGCGGCACGGACCTGCCGTCGACCACCTACCTGCCGGGCACCCTGTCGGGCGGCGCGACCGTTGCGGACTGCGCGGCGTGTGCAAGCGGCAGGAAGGTGACGGGGCTGGGTGCGGTGACGTTCAATGACGTGAGCTCGCAAACGGCGGGCGGTTATGTGCAGATTGCGTACCTGAACACCGGGACGGAAACCGTCGAGGCACGGCTCGGTGCGAACGGCGGCAACGGCACGACACTCGCGTTTCCGCCCACGGGCAAGGCCGTCGGCACGGTGACGGTCTTCGTCAACCTGCAGTCCGGGCAGAACACGTTGACGTTGTCGAGCCTCGGTGGCACGACGGCGGCCCCCGACGTTACGTCGATCGCCGTGGTGGCCGGCCCCGTGAAGGTTCCGCCGCCGCCGCCGCTGGCCTACGAGGCCGAGGCGGCCGGCAACACGCTCGGCGGTGCGGCACGCGTGTCGTCATGCGGCGCGTGCTCGGGCGGGCAGGACGTCGGCTATGTCGGCAATGGTGACGGGACCAGCAACGGCACGCTGACGATCAACGGCATCTCGGTGGCGGCGGACGGCACCTATAGCGTCGCGATCGCCTACGTGAACGGCGATTCGGCGCCGCGCAGCGCGCAGCTCAGCTTCGACGGCGCGGCCCCCGTGTCCGTGTCGTTCCCGTCGACAGGCGGATGGGGGAACGTGTCGACGCTGACGGTAACGGGCGCGTTCCGGCAGGGCAGCGCCAACACGCTGAAGTTTGCCAATCCGACGGGCTGGGCACCCGATATCGACGGCATCGGCGCGCCGGCCAAGCAATGACGGGCGCGTGGCGCGGCTTCCCGGTCGAGGGCGGTCGCGCCATGCATCGACGGGCACGTTGCAAGCCGACATATTGCGGCATCATCATGGTGCCGGCGCACCCGCACGCGGTGCCCGACATTCGACTGGAGACCCTGCATGCCGATTACCCGGATTGAAACCCGCGACGCGATGGGCGAACCCGATGTGGTCTATCTCAACCCGGCGCACGTGCTGTGGATGTCGCTGCCGACCGCCGCGCACCGGCGGCCGGGCGGCACGGCCATTCGCGTGGACGACCGCGTGAAGGGCGGCTCGTTGCTGATGGCCGACAATCCGCCGGCTGCGCAGCTGTTGCAGGATCTCGGCCCGTTCGTGACGGTGACGCTGGCAAACCCGTCGTCCGACTATCCGAACGGAGTCGTGCATATCCGCGCGCATGCGATCGTCAAGATCGCGACGGACGACCACGACAAGCCGCTGGCCGCTCGCACGTTCGGCTGGGTCCATGTTCAGGATGGCTCGGCTTTCAAGGTCGACGATTACATCGGCGTGGCCGCGTTATGGCAGGCGACGGTCGCGGCCGCATCATGAACCTTTCCGTCTCCGAGATCACGCCGGAGGAACTTCGGCTGTTCGGCGACATCGTCGCCCGCCTGGAAGAACTGGGGCCGGTCGTCGACGTGAGGACGGTCGTGTTGCCCGAGATCACCCGGCTGATGCGCGCGGATTTCGCCGCGTCGTTCGAGTGCGACGCGCAAACCGGGCTCTGGCGCAACGGATTCTCGTACAACCTCGACCCGTCGCAGATCGCGCGGTACGAAGCGTGGTTCCAGCATATCGACCCGGTTACGTCGCAACTGTGCGCGCGCCGCGTGGCGACCTGCGTCGACGAGGTGATGAGTCGCCGCGAGCTGGAACGCACCGCGTTCTACGGCGACTTCCTGAGCCGCGAGGGCATGCATCACGGGATCAACGTCTATGCATTCGATGGCGCGACGCACGTCGGCGACCTGCGCATCTGGCGTGCACAGGGCCGGCCCGACTTCACCGAGCGCGACAAGCTGCTGCTGAACGGCATCGAGCCGTTTTTCCGGCGTGCGCTGCTGAGGCGGCGTCATGCGTGTACCGGGCTGACCGAACGCGAGAGCGACGTCGCGCGGCTCGTCGCCGCCGGCTACACCGACAAGGACGTCGCGCGCACGCTCGGCATCGGACTGGCGACGGTCCGCACGCATCTGCGGCGCGTGATGGCGAAGAAGGGCGTCGCCAACCGCGCGAGCCTGGCCGCCGCGCTGGCGTGACCGGCGGCGCGGCCGTCGGCCGGGGTCATCCATTGTGATGATGGGCGTCAAAATCGGCACGCCCTACCTTGTGGCGATCCCCCGTGACGAGGAACGACGACGATGCCCACCCTGGGAACCCTGACGCTCACCGAAGCCCGGAACGCGATCCTGCGCCGGGAGTTTTCCTGTGTCGAGTACGCATACGCGCTGATCGAGCGGCACGCACGCTGGCGCTACCTGAACGGTTTCACGTGCGTCGACGATGCGCGGCTGCTCGCCGAAGCGGCCCGCTGCGACCGCGACCTCGCGACGTCGGCCACCCCGCACGCGCTGCTGGGCCTGCCGATCGCGATCAAGGACAACATCGACACCGCCTGCCTGCCGACCGGCAACGGCACGCTGGCGCTGCATAACCGCGTGCCGCCGCAGCACGCGCCGGTGGTGGCGCGGCTGCTCGCGCACGGGGCGCTGATCGCGGGCAAGGCCAACCTGCACGAGCTGGCATTCGGCGTGTCGGGCAACAACCGCGTCACCGGCGCGGTACGCAACCCGTACGATTTCAACCGGATTCCGGGCGGCAGCAGCAGCGGCTCGGGCGCGCTGGTCGGCGCGGGCGTGGTGCCCGCCGCGCTCGGCACGGACACCGGCGGCTCGGTCCGGATTCCGGCCGCGTTGTGCGGTGCCGTCGGCCTGCGGCCGACCGTGGGGCGCTACCCGTCGGGCGGCGTGGCGCCGATTTCGCGCACGCGCGACACCGTCGGCCCGATCGCGCGGTCGGTCGAGGACATCGCGCTGCTCGACGCGATTCTCGCCGGCGCCGCCGCGCCGCTGTCGCCCCCTGTGCGCAGCGTGACGCGCCCCGTGCGTCTCGCGATTCCGCGCACGACGTTCTGGCGCGGCCTCGCGCCGGACGTCGACGCGGTCGCGAATGCCGCGGTGGCGAAGCTGGAGCAGGCGGGATTCGAGTGTGTCGACCTCGACCTGAACGACTATCCGGGGTTCTTCGACGACGAGCCGGCCGTCATCGCGATGTACGAATTCCGTTCGTCGATGCACGCGTACCTGGTCGAGAACGGCTACGACCTGACGGTCGACGACATCGTCGCGAACGTGGGGAGCCCGGACGTCGCGAAGATCGCCCGCCATGTCACCGGCCCCGACGGGATCGGCGAAGCGGCCTACCGCACCGCGCTCGACCGGCGGACGCGTTCGCGTGCCGCGTATCGGCAGTGCCTCGCAGACAGCGGTGCCGACGCACTGGTCTTTCCGACGACGATCGCCACCGCGTGCCCGATCCCGGCGGGCGACACGATGATGCTCAACGGCGAAACCGCTTCGGTGTTCTCGACCTACATCCGCAATACCGAGCCGGGCAGCAATGCCGGCGTGCCGGGCATGACCGTCCCGGCCGGCCTGACGGCGGACGGGCTGCCGGTCGGCCTCGCACTCGACGGCGCGGCCGGCACCGATCGCGAACTCATCGCGGTCGCGCTGGAGGTCGAGCGGGTGCTCGGGCGACTGCCGGCGCCGGACGACGGGTTCGGGGTTGGGGGCAGGTTGGGCGGTTATCCGGGCTGACGCCGCGCCGCCACGTCGCCACGTCGCCATGTTGCTGCGCTGCGGACGTGGACGCGGACGTGGACGTGGCGGCGGCTGAATCGTCGAAGCCGGCGGCGCTCGCCGCGAAGCATGGCCGGCATGCACGACCGGCGGTTTCCCGTGACGCCGAACGGCCGTGGATCGGCATCTTGGGCGGCGGGGTCGGCGCGGTCGGGATCGTGGGGCTCACGTTGCGGCAGCACGAGAGGCGGGTGGGGGCGCGGGCGCCATCGCCGCACGCAGTATCAATGCGCGCCGGCGTTCGTGATTCCCGCTGCATCGAGCTGCCTGAGCTTCGCGTACAGCGTGGTGCGCGAGATGCCCAGTTGCCGCGCAGCGGCCGACACATTGCCGTCGTGCTCGTCGACCGCCCGGCGGATCGCGTCGAGCGACTGCTCATGCAGGCTGGCCTGCGGGCTGGCGGCCGGCGCCGTGCCGCACGCGTCGGCGGCGTCTGCCAGCACATCGGATTGCCGCCGCGTCGCCGCCCGATCGAGCGGTGCGCGCACGGCCCGCACCCAGATGTGGCTGCCGTCGTCGCGCGCGATCCGCTGCGGCGTACGCGCCGGTGTCAGCAAACGACGCTGCTGCGCGGGCGTCGCGCCGGGAAAGAGTTGGCGGAGATCGTGCGGTTCGATCGGCCCGGCCGGCGCGAGCTCGAGCATCTGCCGCGCGAGCCGGCTCGCCGCGCGCACGCGGCCCGCCTCGTCGAGCGCGACGACGCCCGCGAGCGGCGTGCCGAGCCAGCGCGGATCGTACTGCACCTGCAGCAGATGGCAGTCGCGCAGCATCGCATACAGCCGCTGCTCGGCGGACAGCGCCGCATGCCGGAACTGTTCGCGCAACTGCACGACATTGCGCCGGCCGACGCCGGTGATGTCCAGCGCGCCGATCACTTCCCCGTCGAAACCGACCAGCGGCACCGCGAGACAGAACACGCGCGAGAATTCGTCGAGATAGTGCTGGGCGCCCGCGACGACCGCCTCGGTGCCGTCGTGAATCACGCAGCTCGGCGCGGTCGTGCCGATGTTCGGCTCGACGATCCGGCGCCCGGCGACGATCGGCGTCAGCAGCGTGTTGTCGCAATGCGGGCTGCGCCGCGCGTGGACGATCGTGCCGCGCGGATTGACGCAGAAGATCGTCCACTCGCTGCCGCCGAACGCGGCCCACAGCTGCTCGATTTCCGGCGCGACGCAGCGGGTCAGCCGACGGTCCGCGCGCGATTCGTCGAGTTCGCGCTGCATTTCGTAGCGGGCGGTTTGCCACGGCCGGAGCCCGGCGTCGCGCGAACGCAGCCACGAGCGCGCGACGCCGGCCGGCAACGCCGTTTCCGGCAGCGGTTCGCCCGCCGCGAAGCGGGCGCGGAGCCGGTCGAGGTCGACCGGCCGTGCAGGGGATTCGGGGGCTGCATTCACGCTGCGCTCCAGTTGGGTCGAAGGTTCGGGCCGGACGTGCCGGCCCGCGTGTCGCGCGAATGCGTAATATAGCCCGGCGCCCGCGGCGCGGTATTTTCGCGGCGGCTACGCCGCCGCACGAGGCCCATGCGCGCCCCCGGTCGCGATTTACCCCGCGACCGGGGGCGTCGCCGCTCAATGCGGCAAACGCAGGATCGGCTTGAGCGTGATGCCGCGGCTGCTGTCCTCCGCGGCCTGGTTGATCTGTTCGAGCGGATAGAACTTCACCAGCCGGTCGAACGGAAACCGCCCCTGGAGATGCAGCTGGACGAGCTGAGGAATGAACGTCTGCGGCACGCTGTCGCCTTCGACGATGCCGCGGATCGAACGACCGCCGAGCAGCAGGTTGTTGACGTCGAATTCCGCCTTCGTCCCGAGCTTCGGCGCGCCGACCACGCCCATCGTGCCGCGCGAGCCGAGCGCTTCGATCCCTTGCGACAGCACGGCGGGCAGCCCGGTCGATTCGAGCGCGTAGTCGACGCCGCCGCCGGTGATCGCGCGGATCGCGTCGACGACATCGACTTCCTTGCTGTTGATCGTGTGCGTTGCGCCGAGCTCCAGCGCCAGCGCGAGCCGCGACGGCACGATGTCGACGGCGATGATGGTCGTCGCGCCGGCGACGCGCGCGGCCATCACGGCGCTCATGCCGACCGCGCCCGCGCCGAAGCTTGCGAAACTGCTGCCCGGGCGCACCGCGAGTGAATTGATCACCGCGCCGGCGCCGGTCTGGATCCCGCAGCCGAGCGGCCCGAGCAGTTCGAGCGGCGCTTCCGGCGGCACCTTGATCGCGTTGTTCTCGCGCGCGAGCGCATAGCTGGCGAACGACGACTGCGCGAAGAAATGATCGTGCAGCGGTTGCCCGTGTTCGTCGCGGATCGCGGTCTGTCCGTCGGCGTCGGCGCCGCCGAAATTCAGCCCGAAGAACTGCCGGCAATACGCGCCGTGACCGCCGACACAGGACGGGCAGTGGCCGCACGCGCCATAGGTGAGCACCACGTGGTCGCCCACGGCGAGCGTCTTCACGTTCGGGCCGACCGCCTCGACCACGCCGGCGCCCTCGTGACCGAGCACGGCCGGCAGCGGTACCGGGTAGTACTGGTCGCGCACGATCAGGTCGGTGTGGCACAGGCCCGTCGCGACGACGCGCACCCGCACCTCGTCGCCGCGCGGCGCGCGCAGGCGGGCGGATTCGATCGAGAAGGGTGCGCCGGCCGCGCGCGCGACGGCCGCGGTGACGACGCGGGTATCGTTTTCCGTGTACATGTTCGGTCTCCTTGTCAAATCGGATACAGCGGCGCTTCACCCTTGATCGTCAGCCACTGCCACTGCGTGAACTCCTCCCAGTTTGCCGCGCCGCCGATGCTCGAGCCGTTGCCCGATGCGCCGACGCCGCCGAACGGGTTGATCACTTCGTCGTTGACCGTCTGGTCGTTGATGTGGAGCAGCCCGGTGTTCAGGCGCTCGCCGATCCGGAGTGCCCGGCCGACGTCGGCGGACAGGATCGCCGTCGACAGCCCGTATTCGGTGCGGTTCGCGAGCGCGATGGCGTCCTCGTCCGTATCGAACGGCACGACGACCGCGACCGGCCCGAAAATCTCCTCGTCGAACGCCGGGTTGCCCGGCGCGACGCCGCTCAGCACGGTCGGCTCGAAGAACAGGTCGCGATGGCCGCCGCCGGTCTCGACGCGCGCGCCCGCGCGACGGGCTGCGTCCACCAGGCTCGCCGCATGGTCGAGCTGTGCGGCATTGATCAGCGGCCCGAGGCCGACGTCCGCGCTCGCGGGATCGCCGACGCGCAGGCTTCGCGCCTTCTCGACGAGCTTCGCGACGAAGCGGTCGTGAATGCTGCGCTGCACGAGCACGCGGCCGGTCGCCATGCAGATCTGGCCTTGATGCAGATACGCCCCCCACGCGGTATTGGCGACGGCGCGCTCGAGGTCGGCGTCGTCGAGCACGATCAGCGAGTTCTTGCCGCCGAGTTCGAGCGAGACCTTCTTCAGGTGGCGGCCGGCCGCTTCGCCGACCTTGCGCCCCGCCGCGGTCGAACCGGTGAACTGGATCATCGCGACGTGCGGATCGGCAACCAGTGCGGCGCCGGCCGCGCCGTCGCCGGGTAGCACGTGCAGCACGCCTTCCGGCAGGCCGGCGAGCTCGAACACGCGGGCGATCGCGACGCCGCCGCACACGGCGGTACGCGGATCGGGCTTCAGCACGACCGCGTTGCCGAGCGCGAGCGCGGGCGCGACCGCGCGCATCGCGAGGTACAGCGGGAAGTTGAACGGCGAGATCACGCCAACGACGCCGCGCGGGCGGCGGCGCGCGAGCGACAGCCGGCCGGCCGCCGACGGCAGCACTTCGCCGGCCGCGCGCGACGGCAGCCCGGCTGCTTCGTGCAGCGCCTTGATCGTGACCGACGTCTCGAACGACGCCTTCGCGCGCGTCGAGCCGCTTTCGCGCACGAGCCAGTCGACGATCGCATCGAAGTGCGTTTCCGCGACGGTGGCCGCGCGGCGCAGGACGGCCGCGCGCTCGTCGTACGGCAGCGCGAACCATGCGGGCTGTGCGCGATGTGCGGCGGCCGACGCTTCGGCCACCGCTGCGCCATCCGCGAGGCCGAGGCGGCCGAGCGTGTTGCCGGTCGCGGGTTCGATCACGTCGGCCGCGTGCGGGCTGGCGTGCCAGCGTCCGTTGAAAGTCTTGCCGTGCCAGATGTCGGCGTCGAACAGTGCCGTGTTGCTGCTGCTATCCATGTACGCTCCTGAGGAAATTCCGACCCGCCGGATCGGGCCTTGCATCGTCCCGACCGGCATGCGCGCGAGGGTAGGCGGGCGCGGCGAAGCGGGGCTATCCGGGTTTCTTCCCACCCGCGGAGGGCGCGTGGAATGGAGGGCGTCTGCGAATTTGTGTGCGGAAACTGAACAGTCGTTGTGCGGATTGGTGCGGCACGCCGTCTGGGGATTCGGCAGGTTATGGCAGGTGTAGTGCGACGTGCGCTGCGTCTGAAGGCTCGGCGCGCAAACCTGTGGGAAGACACCTGAGCTCACGCTTCGTCGGAGCGGTAGTTGGCGACCCGCAAGGGGGTCGTGTTTGCGCAAAACGGACATTCGAAGCATTCGCCACGAACGTTGCACTGCATAGCGGTGCCTATCCCGGTGCTAGCGCGTTAAAGCTTCCATGGTTTGGACAATACGGCCAAACTTGTCATTGCCCTCAAAGGCCGCACAGGTCCGTGCGTATACCTGTTCCTTCCCGTCATTCTTGGAAAAAAATACTTCCGCGCAATCGCAGCGTAAGGTTGCCACCTTTGCATGAGTCCGGGTATCGCTTAACGTCGCGACCCAGCAACTATCGGCACATCCACAGCTACCGTAGGCAAGTACTTGATGGCGCCGGTGCCAAGGCAACGGCTCGGTCCTCACGCCTTGCGCTCCAACCTTTGACAAGAATAAGAGCGCGAGCAAACACACGGCCGTGCGCGTTCTATTGAGGTTCATGTCTATAACCATCGAGATTTGATTTTACTAATAGTGACCTGCGGCGGGATTTTGCAGCCACGCCCGATGAGTATCTTGGCCTCGGCGCGACTGCGGAATCCTTCCCGATTAAATCGCTTCTCCCGCAGCGTGCCGTTGGAACCTTCAGCGGAGTCGTTCTGCCAAGGGCGGCAAGAACGGACACAGCGTGTACGATCTGATCTTCAAGAAAACCATCCAAGGAGAGAGGAATGAATCCGGAACAGGCCCGAGCCGAAGAAACCCAGGCGATGGAGCGCATGGTGGCCGCCACGCTGCGCGTGCAGAGTACGTTCGCCTCGATGCAGAAGCAATTTCCGCCGCAAGGCAGCGGCGAGCCATCGCCATTCGCGCTGCAAACCTTTGATGCCGCCCTGCAGGAACTTGAAGACGCACAGGCCGCGTTCGATGCGCTGCTGAACGATCTGATCGACGGTAACCGCTAAAGGCTACGCCCTTATCTGCACCGATTGTCGACGATCTAAAAAGCTGTGTCGAACGGCCGCTTGAATCCATCGCCGACTGCGGCCGGCCGCCGGTCCGTGACGCATGACCGGCGCAGATCGACCCGTTGCCGCCGGTCATCACTTTCCGGTCCACGCGACGCATCTCGGATGTATAGCGGACATTCGCGAGACGACATAGGTGGGGACTCCTCGACCAACGTCGACTACCGGCATTCCCACCGGCAGATCAAAGAGAAGAGGGTAAGCCGATACTCGTGGCGCAATGGCGACGAGTATCGGCTTACCGCAATCGGACGCGATTCTTCCACACGAACTCAGCCCATTTGAAGCTCTTTGGTAGGGTCGACGCTCCACGAAATATGCGGCAACGCCCCCCTACGACGCCAGTAGGTTCGCCTCTGCCGCAATGCCACCACTGCTGACCGGGGGCAATAAAAATCACCTATTTAATGCGGAGTCGCTCCATGCGGGTAACGAAATAACCAAGCTCGGCTCCCTCAAGTAATGCCGCGCTTCGATCGTTTGAAATTAGCGTAGCGAGCTCGTTTATGTACTCTTTCTCTCTATGGTCATCTCCATGGAGACGCCATACGAAGGAGCTGTGCCGGAATAGTTTCAGCATGTCGTCATGCTGATTCCGGTTCTTGAATTCGAACCATAGATTGCGATGACAGTTCGCAAACATGGAGTCCATCCTCTCTTTGAAAAGGTAGTGATACGCACTGATGGATGCTGACAGCTCGTCATTTCCAAGTTTTGCAAGTGCATTTCGCGAAGCCGTCCCCATCGCAACAACCGCTCGTGCGGCGCTATACTCGTCACCATTTTTTATCGCGCTATTCGCAATTTCCTTCATTCGATTCTTTCTGTCGCCATCAGAAGAATTGGATTTATTAGCCATAAAGTAAGCGATATTATTTGCAGTCAAGATGGCTTTTTTTCCACGAGCACGCTTCTCCAGAGCAGCAAGCTTGGCGAGTTGTCCTGAGTCTTCTTCGCTCACCTGTAGAATAATCGATTCCGCCTGCAACGCTTGAAACGTTCCTTTGCCGAGTGAAAGAACTTTTTCGGACAAAATCTTGGCGAGTTCGCTATTACTGCTTTGCACCGCTAAAGCCCAGTTGAGGTACAGTTTCTGCTTCATCCTCTTTGTAAACCCGACATCCTCCAAGGCTTCGAAAATAGAGCAGGCTTTCTCATGGTCGCCTAGCATACGTAGACAGATTCCCTGGATGAGATTGATCCAGTTTTGATCATCGACGTAGCGCTCCTGATCATCCGGCAGTAGTCGCAAAAAGTCCTGGCATGCGGTTAAGCAGTTTCGGTAATTACCTTTATCTTCCAGCTCGGCCAAGAAAATTCTCGCGAGCTTGAGGCAATTATCGAATTTATCAAAAATATCAAACTCGGCGCAGTGACTTAACAAAGCGTTGATAACCGTGTGAGGGTTTCCCAACCCACCATCGACGCCAAGAGCCTTGGCTAGATCGGACGCCTTGAGCTTGCGCGGTTCGCCAACGACCCACTTTTCACCAAAATATAGTGAAGCGGCCTTTCTATTTAGATCCTCCTTTTCATTTGCCGATAGAATCGATAGTACATAATCACGGACCGCTTTTTTAACGACGAGTTTCGGGCTCTGAGAGGCGTTTGCAGCCCGTGCGTCCAACATTTGTAAGACCGCGACGGATTCTAGCAATCCGCGGTCTGCAAGAACGGTCACATGCGAAAGATAGAACGTATGACGAAAATCAATGCGACGAACGCGCATCAACGTTTCGCCATAGGGAAACGTCGTCAGAATTTTTAGAAGCTCGAAAGACTTCTTCAGCTCTGGATCCGTCGATTGACGGAGATGCTCGATAACTCGATCAACCCCACTGTTCACGTGAGATACAGGCGCGCCCGAATCGGGACTTGTAAGCCTCAACTCCACCAAATCAGAGAGCGAGATGAACGCCAAGTCTTTCAGGATTGAGTCAATTTCGCTGGGCACCCCGCCGCTCAGCCGATAGATGTCCGTTATCTCATAGACGCCCGCTTTTTCCTGCCCCCCAAATTGGTGATTGATAACGTAGGTCTTTACATCTGCCTCATCAAAAGGCTTGATCTCGATTATGGCTGGAAGGTCAAGCGATCCTGATTGCGGGGCTTGTCGGGACACGAGGATGATAGAGCTGTTGGCACAGTACTCTCTAATAGCATCGACTATTAGCAGTACCTCAGCCTCGTATTCGGCGCTCTGCGGCATGGTGCCGCGCGAGACAGGAGTATCTTCGATGAGAAGCAGGACTCTTGCGGATCCGGAGATTGACTTACAGAACTCGGGAAAGCTCTTTCCGGTCTGAAGTGTGAATCGAGCGAAGAAATCGTCGCGCCCTTTATAATCCTCAAGACTAATCCGGTAAGTGGTCGGTAGATCGGAGGCCATGGTAGACAACACCGACCAGATAAATTCATCCGTGGCATAACCCCAATCCGAGACCAGCCATGCGGTTCGGTGTTGCTCAAGGGCCGACTTCAACCGGTTTTGCTCCAGTCGTCTAACCGCGCCGTGGCTCGGTGCCGGCTCCAGTCTGTAGACCAGTGCGCTCGCGCCTCCCTCGGAGGCTGCAGCTTCCTCGTCTGCATCAGCGAGAACTGTCGAAACAGGGCGCGCCGGTTCGGTTGACGGCTTCGCAACTCCGCGACGAGTACCAAGTTCCCATGTGAAGTTGTTGTCTTCAGTAAGGTCCTGCGTCGCATCCGGGATAAATCGACGACCACCAGCGGTGACTTTAGTATCGACGCGCGGCCAAAAGGTGATGCTCTGTGTGGTTTCTCCGCACGTCAGGGAGCCGCCGGAGTATCCGTGTATGCGATCCAGCTTTCCACCTGCGCAATGCTGAAGACCGCAAAGCGATGCTGCTTGAACTGCATTGCGCTTACTGCTGCCACCGCTTGTCCTACTATGGATTTCCGGAGCGTGCATGTGCCCAAACATATGAGCTGTGAATCTGTTGCGCGTGTGGATCTCCTGATAAAAATGATCCCTTGCGCGAGGTTCCAGCCAGCTAACCGGATGATGCGTTACGAGAAAATTAAAGTCGTTCGCCGCGCACCATGCATCAGGATCGCCTGATGTGACGGAGTGAAGCTGTCTCACATGTACGTCTAGACTCCCTTCGCCTACGTCGAAAAGATGTAGGAAAGTGGAATTCAAACCGACAAGCCCAAGTTTTAAGGCATCGTGTTCAACGATTGCAGACGAATCGCCAGGAAGCAGTCCGGACACTCCCGTACATACAGGAATACCGCTTTTCTTAACGACATCGATAAAATCGTTGTAATTCGAGAAAATGTTGGCGACATAACCTTTGTATGCGGTACTTTCATTGTTCCAGAACTCATTCCGTACATCTTCGTTTGTCCAATACGATCTAAGCGCCGCGGTGATGGGATCACGTTTGTCCGGCCTCACAAGATCGTGATTTCCCGGGGTCAAGAACAATTTTGGATTAAGGCCTAAAGTTCCAAACTTTTCCCACATGCCGGCGAGAATATCGGACAACAGTGTGAAGTCCTCCTTGGACCCCGTTTGAGTCAAATCACCGGAAAAGATAATCAGATCCCAACCGCGCATTCGCTCGTTAAGCCGAGCAAAGTCGTCATAAAGCTGAGTACGCAAACTTGGCCACAGCCACTCATGAGATTTTTGCCCAGCATGCAGATCGCTAATATGCAGCCACGAAATTTTTTGTTCGTCTTGTCCTCTCATGCTCGTCTACTCTGATCGCATCTTTTCGTTGGACTTCAATCCCGTTCGCCTTCATGAGCGGCTGTCTAGTTAGATTCGCTACTAACACGTGCGAGAGGGAGGGAGTGTCAGCAAGCCGCTGCTGACGAGTACGATATTACAGCAAGACGATGTCGCATCATTTGGTTTCCTTTCACCAGTGAACCTTGGATGAAACGTCGAAGAATGATGTTATATCAGCAGTACTGAAGCGGTTCGCCTATCCCCGAGGCCCCGGAGGACCGAACGAGTTGTAAGCACGATCTGCAACAGGTCAGTCGGTCGTGACCTCCGACAAACGAGCGTGAGCAAAGTGAAGTGGCGTCGCCGGACGAGCGTCGGCTCCCCGTGGAACCAAATCGACCAGTTGAATCCGCACTGTTGATGCAGTGTTACTTCGCCCATCGAACGGCCGTTTATTGGGCACTACCGCCGCCTGAGTGACCGCGCGACGCGCGGGAGAAGTGTCGCTTCCTGGCCGACAGCGCCCGTCAGCCTCTGATGAACAACGGACATCGACAACGAACGTCGACACTCGCCAACCCGATTCCTTCCGGTTGTTCGCGGAAACCGACGCCGAAGCTGAAGGCCGGGCGGCCAGCCGCACCATTTCCCCCGTCAGGAAAACCCTGATCGACTCGGCAGGCCGTCGGTTTCAGGCCGTTTTCCCGCCGCCACGAGCCGCCGCATTGCTCCCCCGTCCAAACGGTGCCCCGCATCCGCACGACCGCGCCCCATCAAGCCTCTCAGCCCGCATACCTAGCCAAAACAGGTATGGCGCACCGCAGTATTCAGTGTGATGAGCGCGAATTCAATACCTGCCAGGTATCAAAAATCCCGCCTAAAAGTATTGGACGCCCCATCTGGCCGGGACGTATAAATCGCCTCAAGAACTTCACCCCCCACCGCGTGCCCCATGTCCTCCGTCACCATCGAACGTATCGAAACCCGCCTCGTCGACTTGCCGACGATCCGCCCGCACAAGCTGTCGGTGGCCACGATGCACGGCCAGACGCTGATGCTCGTGAAGGTGTTCTGCAGCGACGGCGTGACGGGCCTCGGCGAAGGCACGACGATCGCCGGCATGGCCTACGGCCCGGAAAGCCCCGAAGCGATGAAGCTCGCGATCGACGCGTACCTCGCGCCGGCGATCGTCAGCAAGGATGCGACGCGCATCCAGACGCTGATGGCGTTCCTCGGCAAGCTGGCGAAGGTCAATCACTTCGCGAAAAGCGCGCTCGAAACCGCGCTGCTCGACGCGCACGGCAAGCGGCTCGGCGTGCCGGTGAGCGAGCTGCTCGGCGGGCGCCGGCGCGATCGCCTGCCGGTCGCGTGGACGCTCGCGTCGGGCGACACGGCCATCGACATCGCCGAAGCCGAGCGCATGCTCGACCAGCGCCGCCACAACGTGTTCAAGCTGAAGATCGGCGCGAAGGCACCCGAGACGGATATCCGGCACGTGGCCGAGATCAAGAAGGCCGTCGGCGATCGCGCATCGGTGCGCGTCGACGTGAACATGGCGTGGAGCGAAACGCAGGCCGCGCGCGCGATTCCGGCGCTGGCCGATGCCGGCTGCGAACTGGTCGAGCAGCCGGTGGCCTCGGCCGCGGCGCTGGCGCGCCTGATGCGCCGCTTCCCGGTCGCGCTGATGGCCGACGAAATCCTGCAGGGCCCCGACAGCGCGTTCGAGATCGCGAAGCATCACGGCGCGGACGTGTTCGCGATCAAGATCGAACAGAGCGGCGGCCTGTTCGCCGCGCAGCGCGTGGCCGCGATCGCGGACGCGGCCGGCATCGAGCTGTACGGCGGCACGATGCTCGAAGGCGCGTGCAGCACGGTGGCGTCCGCGCACCTGTTCGCGAGTTTCGCGAACCTGCAGTGGGGCACCGAACTGTTCGGGCCGCTGCTGATCACCGAAGAGATCCTGACGCAGCCGCTCGATTACAGCGACTTCGAACTGACCGTGCCGGACGGCCCCGGTCTCGGCATCGAACTCGACGAGGACAAGGTCAGGCGTTTCACCCGCGACGGACTCACCCGCGTCGCGCGGTAGCCCGAGTCACGCACCGCCGTCATTCCCCCAAATACACGTGGAGACATCATCATGAGCGTCAAAGTTTTCGAAACCCGGGAAGTGCAGGATCTGCTGAAGGCCGCGTCGAACGCGGGCGCGGACAACCCGAAGGGCGGCAACGCGCGCACGCAGCAGGTCGTGCTGCGGCTGCTCGGCGACCTGTTCAAGGCGATCGACGATCTCGACATCACGCCCGACGAAGTGTGGGCCGGCGTGAACTACCTGAACAAGCTCGGCCAGGACGGCGAAGCGGCGCTGCTCGCGGCCGGCCTCGGCCTCGAGAAGTTTCTCGACATCCGGATGGACGCCGAGGACGAAGCGCTCGGCCTCGACGGCGGCACACCGCGCACGATCGAAGGGCCGCTGTACGTCGCCGGCGCACCGGTGCGCGACGGCGTCGCGAAGATCGACCTCGATGCGGACGACGGCGCGGGCCCGCTCGTGATCCACGGCACGGTCACCGGTGTCGACGGCAAACCGGTGGCCGGCGCGGTGGTCGAGTGCTGGCATGCGAACTCGCACGGCTTCTACTCGCACTTCGACCCGACCGGCAAGCAGAGCGACTTCAACCTGCGCGGCGCGGTGAAGACGGGCGCCGACGGCAAGTACGAATTCCGCACGCTGATGCCGGTCGGCTACGGTTGCCCGCCGCAGGGCGCGACGCAGCAGCTGCTGGACAGCCTCGGCCGCCACGGCAACCGCCCGGCGCACGTGCACTTCTTCGTGACCAGCGACGGCCACCGCAAGCTGACGACCCAGTTCAACATCGACGGCGACCCGCTGATCTGGGATGACTTCGCGTATGCGACCCGCGAGGAACTGATCCCGCCCGTCACCGGCAAGACCGGCGGCGCCGCGCTCGGCCTGAAGGCCGACGCGTACCAGGACATCGAGTTCAACTTCGTCCTGACGCCGCGCGTCGAGGGCAAGGACAACCAGATCGTCGAACGCCTGCGCGCTTCCGCCACGGCATAACCGCCCGACGGCACGGCGGCGCGCAGGCGCCGCCGCCGGCCGGGTTCCCGCGAGATTCAACCGATTACCGATGCGAGCGTGCTTGCAGGACGCGGCACGCGCATGGGAGGAGCCATCATGTCCGCCACGATCGACCAAGCCAACGACCTGGATCACCTGCTCGCCACCGCCGTGCAGGACGACAAGGAGGCCGGCGTATTCCGCTGCCGCCGCGACATCTTCACGAACGCCGAGCTGTACGAGCTCGAGATGAAGCACATCTTCGAAAGCAACTGGGTGTACCTGGCGCACGAAAGCCAGATTCCCGACAACAACGATTACTACACGACGTGGATCGGCCGCCAGCCGATCGTGATCACGCGCGACAAGACCGGCGAGCTGCACGCGGTCATCAACGCCTGCGCGCACAAGGGCGCGATGCTGTGCCGCCGCAAGCACGGCAACAAGGGCAGCTTCACGTGTCCGTTCCACGGCTGGACCTTCTCGAACACCGGCAAGCTGCTGAAGGTGAAGGACGAGAAGACGACGGAATACCCGGTGCAGTTCAACACGCACGGTTCGCACGACCTGAAGAAGGTGGCGCGCTTCGCGAACTATCGCGGCTTCCTGTTCGGCAGCCTCGGCGCCGACGTGCTGCCGCTCGAGGACTACCTCGGCGAGGCGCGCGTGATCATCGACCAGATCGTCGACCAGGCGCCGAACGGGCTCGAGGTGCTGCGCGGCAACTCGTCCTACATCTACGAAGGCAACTGGAAGATGCAGATGGAAAACGGCTGCGACGGCTACCACGTCAGCACCGTGCACTGGAACTACGCGGCGACGATGGGCCGGCGCAAGGAAGACGGTACCAAGGCCGTCGACGCGAACAGCTGGAGCAAGTCGGTCGCGGGCGTGTACGGCTTCGACAACGGCCACATCCTGCTGTGGACGCAGACGATGAACCCGGAAGTGCGGCCCGTGTACCAGCATCGCGATGAAATCAAGGCGCGCGTCGGCGACGTGCAGGCCGACTTCATCGTCAACCAGACGCGCAACCTGTGCGTGTACCCGAACGTGTTCCTGATGGACCAGTTCAGCACGCAGATCCGCGTGGTGCGGCCGCTCGGCGTCGACAAGACCGAGGTCAGCATCTTCTGCTTCGCGCCGAAGGGCGAGAGCGAAGCCGACCGCACGACCCGCATCCGCCAGTACGAGGATTTCTTCAACGTGACGGGCATGGGTACCGCCGACGATCTCGAGGAGTTTCGCGCGTGCCAGGCCGGTTATGCGGGCATCACGGCGATGTGGAACGACCTGTCGCGCGGCGCGCCGCTGTGGGTCGACGGGCCCGACGAGAACGCGAGGAAGATGGGGCTGAACCCGCGCATTTCCGGCGAGCGCAGCGAGGACGAAGGGCTGTTCGTGTGCCAGCACGAACATTGGGTGAACGTGATGCGCGATGCGCTGAAGAAGGAACGCGGGGAGGTGGCAGCATGAGCTTCGATTACCGGACTGTCTGCGCCGCGCTGTATCGCGAAGCGCGCCTGCTCGACGATCGCCAGTGGGACGAGTGGCTGACCCGCTACACGGAGGACGTCACGTACTGGATGCCCGCGTGGGACGACGACGATCGGCCGACCGACGATCCGCAAAGCCAGATCTCGCTGATGTATTACGCGGACCGCGGCGGCCTCGAGGATCGCGTGTTCCGGATCAAGACCGAGCGCAGCGGCGCATCGACGCCCGAGCCGCGCACCAGCCACAACGTGACGAACGTCGAGGTGCTGGCCGAACGCGAGAACGAAGTGGACGTGCGCTACAACTTTCACACGCTGAACCACCGCTACCGCGTGACCGATCACTTCTTCGGCACGATGTTCGTCACGTTGCGCAAGGCGGGCGATGAGCTGCTGATCTCGTACAAGAAGATCGTGCTGAAGAACGACTACATCCGGCAGGTGCTCGACGTCTATCACGTCTGACGCTGTTGTTTTGTCATGAAAGGAGGTGGAGGTGACGCCATGTCCAGCTACAAGATTGCACTGAACTTCGAGGACGGGGTAACCCGCTTCATCGACTGCAAGGCCGGCGAGAAGGTTCTCGACGCGGCGTTCCGCGCGAAGATCAACCTGCCGATGGATTGCTCCGACGGCGTGTGCGGCACCTGCAAGTGCCGCGCCGAGAGCGGCCGCTACGATCTCGGCGACGACTACATCGACGACGCGCTCACCGAAGACGAAAAGGACGGCGGCCTCGTGCTGACCTGCCAGATGGTGCCGCAAAGCGATTGCGTGATCGCGGTGCCGACGTCGTCGGTCGCGTGCAAGACGGGCCAGAGCGGGTTCGCGGCCACGGTGACGAAGGTCGAGCAGCACAACGATGCGGCCGTCGTGCTCGAACTCGACGTCGGCACGGCCGCGCCCGTGTTCCTGCCGGGCCAGTACGTGAACATCGACGTGCCGGCGAGCGGCCAGCACCGTTCGTATTCGTTCTCGTCGGCGCCGGCCGATGCGAAGGTGAGTTTCCTGATCAAGAAGATCCCCGGCGGCGTGATGAGCACGTGGCTCGAATCGGCGCGGCCCGGCGACACGCTCGAACTGCACGGGCCGCTCGGCAGCTTCTACCTGCGCGACGTGCAGCGGCCGCTGCTGTTCCTGGCCGGCGGCACGGGGCTCGCGCCGTTCCTGTCGATGCTCGAAGTGCTCGCGCGCAGCGGCTCGCAGCAGAAGGTGCACCTGATCTACGGCGTGACGCGCGATCTCGACCTCGTGCTCGTCGATGCGATCGAAGCGTATGCGGCGAAGCTGCCGAACTTCAGCTTCGCAACGGTCGTGGCCGATGCAGCGTCGAGCCATCCGCGCAAGGGCTGGGTCACCCAGCACATCCCGGCCGATGCGCTGAACGACGGCGACGTCGACGTGTATCTGTGCGGGCCGCCGCCGATGGTCGACGCGGTGCGCAAGTATTTCGACGACGAGGGCGTGAAGCCGAACAGCTTCCACTACGAGAAGTTCACCCCCAACGTCACGGCAAAGGCGGCATGATCATGCAGCGATTCTCAGGCAAGGTCATCGTCGTCACGGGGGCCGCACAGGGCATCGGCCGTGGCGTCGCGCTGCGCGCGGCGGCCGAAGGCGGCAGGGTGCTGTTTGTCGATCGCGCGGATTTCGTCGCCGAGGTCGCGGCCGAAGCGACGGGCGGCGAGACGGCCGGGTTCGTCGCGGATCTCGAAACCTACGACGGCGCGCATGCGGCGATCGCGCACGCGGTGCAGACGTTCGGCGGTATCGACATCCTGATCAACGGCGTGGGCGGCGCGATCCGCATGCGGCCGTTCGCCGAATTCGAGCCCGCGCAGATCGACGCGGAAATCCGCCGTTCGCTGATGCCGACGCTCTATACGTGTCATGCGGTGCTGCCGCACCTGCTCGCGCGCGGCGGCGGCACGATCGTCAACATCTCGTCGAACGCGACGCGCGGGATTCGCCGCGTGCCGTACTCGGCGGCGAAAGGCGGCGTCAATGCACTGACGTCGGCGCTCGCGATGGAATATGCGGAACACAACATCCGGGTCGTGGCCACCGCGCCGGGCGGCACCAGCGCACCGCCGCGCCGCGTGCCGCGCAATGCGGCCGGCGACAGCGAACGGGAACAGGCATGGATGGGCGAAGCCGTGCGCCAGGTCACGGAATCGACGTATCTCAAACGCTACGGCACCCTCGACGAGCAGATCGCGCCGATCCTGTTCCTCGCCTCCGACGAGGCGAGCTACATCACCGGCACGGTGCTGCCGGTCGCGGGCGGCGATACGGGTTGAGTCGCGCGTCGTCGCGCCGCCTGGCATGTGTCCAGGATGTTCGTCGACAACCCATCCATCTATCCACCCACCAACCGGCCGGCGCGAAGACGCCGGCCACGGAGACTCCCATGCGTGATCGCAAAGCCATCGTTCCGGCGGGAATGGAAGCGGTGTACGAGAAGATCGGCTATGCGCCCGGCCTGAAGGTCGGCGATACGCTGTACGTGTCCGGCCAGATCGGCCGCGATGCGGCGATGCAACTCGTCGAGGATCGTGAAGCACAGATCGTGCAGGCGTTCGAGAATCTGAAGCAGGTACTGAACGCGGCGGGTGCATCGTTCAGCGACGTGGTCGACCTGACGACCTTCCATACCGACATGCGCGACCTGCCGTTGTTCATGCAGGTGCGCGACCGCTACCTCGATGCCCACCCGAAGCCGGCATGGACGGCGGTCGGCGCGCACATGCTGGGCGGCGCGCCCGGCTATATCGTCGAGATCAAGGCGGTGGCCGTGTTGCCGGCGTGACGCTTGCCGGCACGGAACGAGAGACGTCGCGATCCACCGGTCAATCCTGACGAAATGCTTTCTCGCGACGTCGGGCGTGCGTCGTTGCGCCGCGGTCGGCGACAAGTCGCGCGAGTTCGTTTATGGTGCGAGGGAACGCAGCGTCATCTCTTTCCTTCCGTCGAGAATCCGCGATGAAATGCCTGCCACGCGCCGTCTTCGCCGCTGTCGCTTTCACCGTCGCGCAAGCCGCGCTCGCCCAGGCGCCCGCCACGGTGCGGCTCGAAGACATGACCTGGACCGAGCTGCGCGACAGCATCCGGGCCGGCAAGACCACCATCCTGATCCCGGTCGGCGCAACCGAGCAAAGCGGGCCGTACGTCGCGCTGGGCAAGCACAATGCGCGGGTCGCGGTACTGTCCGAGCGGATCGCGCAAGGCCTCGGCAACGCGATCGTCGCCCCCGTCATCGCCTATGTGCCCGAGGGCGGTTATGCGCCGCCGACGTCGCACATGCGCTTTCCCGGCACGATCACCGTGCCCGACGACGTCTTCGAAAAGACCCTCGAGTCCGCAGCCAACAGCTTCCGGGTCCATGGCTTCACGAACATCGTGTTCCTCGGCGACCACGGCGGCTACCAGAACGACATCCGGCAGTCGGTCGCGCGGCTGAACAAGTCGTGGGCCGGCACGGGCGCGCGCGCGTTCGTGCCGGCCGAGTATTACGGCACCAGCTCCGACGGTTACGACCAACTCCTGCGCGAGCACGGTGTGCCGGCCGCGGACATCGGCACGCACGCGGGGCTGGCCGATACGTCGCTGCTGCTGGCGGTCGCGCCGGGCATGGTCAGGGTCGACAAGCTGCGCAACGCCGCGAAGCCGGGCGCCGTCGACGGCGTTTACGGCGGCGATCCGCGTCATGCGAGCGTCGAACTCGGCCGGCTGGGCACCGACGCGATCGTGTCGCGCACCGTCGACGCGATCAGAAAGGAAACCGCCGGCCGCTGACGCCGCCGCGCCATTGCGCCGCCTTTGCCGTCGTTCCATGCCATCGAACCGGGACATCGTCATGCAACCGCGCCTTCGCCTTCATATCCGCTTCCCCCGTCCCGCGATCGTCGTCGCGGCTGCGCTGGCCAGCTTTTGCGCCCAGGGTGCGATCGCGGCGTCCGCCGTCGCGGCCGTACCCGGCATGCCGCCCGTGATCAACCCGGACAACCTGTACGGCGAGGCCCAGGCCGGCCGCATGAGCGCGGCGGTGGCGGGCGCGCTGCCGCGCATCTATGTGCCGAACCTGCGATCGAACGATGTCTACGTGATCGACCCGGCCACGTACAAGGTCGTCGACCGGTTTGCCGTCGGCCGCAGCCCGCAGCACGTCGTGCCGGCGTGGGACCTGCGGACGCTGTGGGTCGCCAACAATGCGGAAGGGCGCACCGACGGCAGCCTGACGCCGATCGATCCGAAGACGGGCAAGCCCGGCCCGGCAGTGCGCGTCGACGACCCGTACAACATGTATTTCACGCCCGACGGCAAGGAGGCGATCGTCGTGGCCGAGGCGCATGCGCGGCTCGACTTCCATGACCCGGGCACGATGGCGCTGAAATCGAGCCTCGAGGTGCCGCAATGCAAGGGCATCAACCATGCGGACTTCTCGATCGACGGCCGGTATGCGCTCTTCACGTGCGAGTTCGGCGGCAAGCTCGCGAAGATCGACCTGGTGAATCGCAAGGTGCTCGGTTACCTCGAACTCGACCGGAAAGGGATGCCGCAGGACATCCGCGTGTCGCCGGACGGCAAGCTGTTCTATGTCGCCGACATGATGGCGGACGGCATATACGTCGTCGACGGCGACCGCTTCGCGAAGACCGGTTTCATCCCGACCGGCGTCGGTACGCACGGGCTGTATCCGAGCCGCGACGGCACGAAGCTCTACATCGCGAATCGCGGTTCCAATCTCGTCCACGGGCCGCGCCATGGCAAGGGCAGCGTATCGGTGCTCGACTTCGCGACGCGCAAGGTGGTCGCGACCTGGCCGATCCCCGGCGGCGGTAGCCCCGACATGGGCAACGTCAGCGCGGACGGCAAGACGCTGTGGCTGTCGGGCCGCTTCGATGACGTCGTCTACGCGATCGACACCACGAGCGGCGCGGTTCGATCGATTCCCGTCGGCATGGAGCCGCACGGCCTGACGGTGTGGCCGCAGCCGGGGCGCTATTCGCTGGGCCATACCGGCAACATGCGATAGGGCGGCGGACGGTCAGGGCGCGCGGTCGTGCGCTCGCGTGCCACGACAGCGCGCACGCGCCGCGGCACGTCACTCCCACGCGTGCTTGCTGAACTGATAACCCTTGCAGCGGATCGTCTTGATGCGCTTCGGTTCCGTCAGGTCGTCGCGCAGCTTGCGGCGCAGCTTGGAGATGCGGCCGTCGATCGAGCGGTCGAAGCCGTCGAACTCGATTCCGCGTAGCAGCTGCGTCAGGTCTTCCCGGCTGACCACTTCGCCGGCGCGGCAGACGAGGGCCCACAGCAGGTCGAATTCGGTCGAGGTCAGGCGCGGCGCGCTGCCGTCGGGAAGGCGAATCTTGCGATCCGCGCGGTCGATCGAAAACTT
The DNA here is from genome assembly GCF_019425585.1 of Burkholderia sp. COPS. Taxonomy (NCBI): domain Bacteria; kingdom Pseudomonadati; phylum Pseudomonadota; class Betaproteobacteria; order Burkholderiales; family Burkholderiaceae; genus Burkholderia; species Burkholderia sp. COPS. The sequence continues at coordinate 125,110 of NZ_WIXR01000059.1, forward strand.
GCCGAACTCGAATCGCTGCGGCGATGCCGGTGCGCCGTCGACCGGGCGCAAGCGCATCCGTCGCAGGTGGGCCTTGATCCGCGCGAGCAGGATGCGCGGCTCGACCGGCTTGCGGAGAAAGTCGTCCGCGCCGAATTCCAGGCCGAGCAACTCGTCGAACTGCTCGTTGCGGGCCGTCATCATGATGACGATGCCGTCGTACTGCATGCGTGCGTCGCGGCAGATCTCGAAGCCGTCCTTGCCCGGCAGGTTGATGTCGAGCAGCACCAGGTCGGGGCGGCGCGCGACGATCGTGGACACGGCATCGGTGCCGTCGAACAGCGTGTCCACCTCGTACTGATGCATGCGCAGATAGTCTGCGATCAGCGAGGACAATGGGACGTCGTCTTCGACGAGCAGGATTCGGATGGGCATCGCTAAACGAGGGGGCGAAACGGGAAAGTGGCGAGCGCTCAGGCCCGTCCGAACATGGGGAAGCCGAAGAGACGCGCATGATACTGAGAAACATTCCGGCAGAATGTGGCGAAATCTGCATCGTTCGGTGAGTCTCGCCGCGGGCTGGGCATCGTCGCGTTGCAGGAACGCGAACGCATGAAGGGGCCGTCTCGTGTTTAGTCGAACGACGCGCTGTACGCGTAAACACGTTCGGAGCGGTATCCGGCGTGCAACCGGCTGAAATACCGGGCGGGATGTCGTTCGTGCGGAAACGTTTGCGAAAGCGCCGCGCGTGCGGGCGTTGCGCGCGCTTGCCAGAGCAAAACCGGTAAAGATTGCTCTACATATCATTACAAAATATTACCTGCCGGGTGGCGTGCGGCCTGCCGTATCGACGCGGGAGACTGCCTTCGCGCTACCGTCGGATCGCCTTGCGCAACCGACTCACCTCCTGCTCGGACACCGGCGCCGCGCGATTGCCCCACGCGCCGCGCACATAGCTGACCACCGATGCGATCTCGCTGCTCGTCAGCGTGCCACGCATCGACGGCATCCGGCGCATCATCCCCGGCTCCCCGGGAGCCGGGCGGGCGCCTTCCACGACGATGCGGATTGCGCTGGTCGGGTCGGCCGCGAGCACGGCTGAATTCCCCGCGAGCGGCGGCCCGTGATCGCGCACACCGGTACCGGCCGCACCGTGGCAGCGCGCGCAGAAGCCCGCATACACGCCGGCGCCGGGTGCCTGTTGGCCGCCTTCCGGACGCGGGCCGGCCGCCGTCAGCCGCGGGGTGCCGATGCCCAGCGGATTCGTGGCGGCGGTCGGGCGCGCCGGCAGCGATTTCAGATAGACGGCGATCGCTCGGCGATCGGCGTCGGTGAGCAGCGCGGTACTCTCGCCGACCACGGGTGCCATCGCGCCGAACACCGCGCCGCGCACCGCATGACCGTCACGAAGGAAGGCGGCGATATCGTCCACGGACCAGCTGCCGAGGCCGTCGGTGTCCGCGCCGGTCAGGTTCGGCGCGAACCAGTGGTCGTTGATGCCGCCGGTCAGGAAGGCGGCGCTGCGCTCGTCGTAGCCGCGTTCGTTGAAGCCGGGGCCGCGCGGCGTATGGCACGCGCCGCAGTGGCCGGGCCCCTGCACGAGATACGCGCCACGGTTCCATTCGGCCGATTGCGACGGAAGCGGCACGAACCGGTCGCGGTTGGCGAACGCGGCGCTCCAGAGCGCGAGCGCCCAGCGCTGGTCGAACGGAAACGGCAACTGCGTGAGCCTGGCGACGTTCGGGGATGGCGCGACGCCGCGCATGAAATACGCGTACAGCGCACGCACGTCGTCGTCGCTCAGGCGGGCGAACGACGGGTACGGCATCGCGGGATACAGCCGGCCGCCGTCCGCGCGTACGCCGCGCCGCAGTGCATCGTCGAACTGGCGCAGCGTGTAATTGCCGATCCCGTGTACCGGGTCCGGCGTGATGTTCGGCGCATAGATCGGCCCGAACGGCGAATTCACCGGCTGGCCGCCCGCATACGGCGTGTGATCGGCCGCGTCGTGACATGCCGAGCAGTCGCCGGCGCGGGCGAGGTAACGGCCGCGCGCGATCGTCGCGGTGTCGGTATCGGCGGCAGCGGCCGCGACGGCCGGGCGGCGGGTTCGGGCGTCCGGCACCGGACCCGGCGGCGCGGATGCGCCAGAAGCACCAGAGGCGCCAGCGGCACCAGAAGCACCAGAAGCACCGGCCGAGCGCAGCGGCGCAAGCCGTGGATCGTCGTTCGCGCGCGCCGCCATCGCCGCGCTGGCAGCGGGCACCGATTCGCGAATCCGCGTGAAATGCCAGTCATTCGAATCGGCGTCGGGCTCGATCGTCGGCGCGGACGCCGACGACGCGGCTTGTGCCGTATTGTCGTTCGTCCCCTTCTCGTCGTGCGGGCCGCAGCCCGCGAGCGCGGCGCATATCGCAAGCGCGACGCCGGTGCGGCGGCCCGGCACGCGAAGCCGCGCGAACCCGGGCGGATTCGGATTCGGAATCAGGATCAGTGCCATGGAGTGCAGGGCCCCACGAAAGCCGTGACGATCCCGGTGAACATGAGACCGATCACGAAGCCGAGCGCGGCGAGCATCCCGCAGCGCGCGAGAAAGCGCGTGCTGTCGTCGCGTGCCACGGCGGGCGCATCGGCATCGTGCCGGTGTCGCCATGCGTGTGCGAGCCAGGTCGCGCAGGCCGCGGCCAGCGCAAAAGCGCCCGCTGCGATCAGCGCGAGCCACGCGCCAACGTGTGCCCAGCGCGGCACGGCCTGCTCGATGCCGAACGGATAGCACGCGGTGGAGGCGAGCGTTTCGGACACCAGCATTTGCGCGAACCACAGCGCGGGGGCGCCGACGAGGCCGGCCGCGATCGCGAGCCACGGTGTCCACGAGCGTCGCGCGCCGTTCATCCCGGGCTCCTGAGCCAGTGAGGCGACACGTACAGTGCCGTGAAGATGAACAGCCACACGAAGTCGACGAAATGCCAGTAGAGCCCGCCGACTGTCAGTGCGACGCGCCGTTCGCGGCCGAAGAAGCCTGCGGCCGTCCAGCCGGCGAGCAGCGCGAGGATCGCGAGACCGGCCACGACGTGCGCGAGGTGGAACCCGGTGATCGTGAAGTACAGGCTGCCGTACAGATGCGCGGTGGGGCCGTACGGGTGGCCGCGCCATTCGTGCAGCTGGACGAGCGCGAACGCGGTGCCGAGCACCAGCGCGACGACGAGCATCGCGACCGCGCGCGGCCGGCTGCCGGCCCGCAGCGCGCGCTCGGCGAGCCACACGAACACGCTGCTCGACAGCAGCAGGACCGTATTGGCGGCCGCGAGCCCGATCTTCGGCATGCCTTCGGGCGGCCACGGCGCGGAAGATTGCGACTGCAGGTAGAAGTAGCAGAACAACAGGTAACCGAACAGCCCGGCCTCGGTCACGATCAGCGTGAGCACGCCCCACCAGCCGCCCGCGCGTTCACCTTGACTGCCGACCGGCAGCGGCTCGATGCACGCGGCCGGCGCGCCGCGCGGCATCGTCGCGGAGGGCGGTTCGACCGGGTGACGCCCGGCCGCGGCGGCCGGCGCCTGCGTGTCGTCGCGTGCCGGCAGGCGGGCGCGCTGCCCGAGCACGCGGCGCGGCCACAGCCACGCGGCGGTCGCGATCGCGCAACCGGCGACGCCCGCGCAGACGAGCGTCGGCGAGCGCGCGAGCAGCGCCGCGAACACGGCGGTCGCGAGCAGCGCGAGCACGAACGGCACGCAACTGTCTTCGGGCATCTTTAGGATCGCGTTCGGCGCGGCGGCGAGCGGCGTGACGGCGAGCGCCTCGCGGCCGTCGGCGAGCCGGTAGCCGACCCGCAGGCTGGTGCGCGCCGGATCGTCGCGCGTTTCCCACAGCGGATGCCGCGACGCGACGAGCGGCAGCACCGCGAAGTTGTATACGGGCGCCGGCGACGCGACCGACCATTCGAGACCCGCCGCGCCCCACGGATTCTCGCTGGCGCGCACACCGCGCCGCGCGCTCACCAGCGCGTTGACGACGAACATCACGATGCCGATCCCGAACACGAATGAGCCGATCGTCGTCAGCAGGTTCGACGTGTCCCAGCCCATCCCGGCCGGATAGGTGTAGATGCGGCGCGGCATCCCGAGCAGCCCGGAAATATGCATCGGAAAGAAGCCAAGATTGAAGCCGACCAGCACGACCCAGAACGTCAGCTTGCCGAAGCGCTCGTTCATCATCCGTCCCGTGAATTTCGGGAACCAGTACGCGACGCCGCCGAGCACCGGAAACACGTTGATGCCGAGCAGCACGTAGTGCAGGTGCGCGACGACGAAGTACGTATCGGTGAGCTGCCAGTCGAGCGGCACGGCGGCGGTCATCACGCCCGACACGCCGCCGATCACGAACATCAGCACGAAACCCGCGAAATACAGGAACGGCGTGCGGAACACGGGGCGGCCGGTCCAGATCGTCGCGATCCACGCGAATACCGCGACCGCGCTGGGGATCGAGATCAGCATGCTCGCCGCCCCGAAGAACGCCAGCGCGAGCGGCGCGATGCCCGTCGCGAACATGTGGTGCACCCACACTTCGAAGCCGATCAGCATCGTCGCGACGGTCGACACCGCGACGGCCTCGTACGCGACGAGCGGGCGCCGGCAGAAGGTCGGCAGTGCGTCCGACACGATGCCCATCGCGGGCAGCACGACCACGTACACCCACGGGTGCGCGAACATCCAGAACAGGTGCTGCCACAGCAGCGGCCGCCCGCCGTTCGCGACGTCGAAGAAATGCGTGCCGGCATTGCGGTCGAGCCACAGCAGCAGGAATGCGAGGCTGACCGACGGCACCGCGACGAGGTTCGCGACCGATGCCGTCAGCGTGCCCCAGACGATGATCGGCAGCCGGTCGATCGACATCCCGTGCGCGCGCATCCGCAGCAGCGTGACGACGAAGTTCGCGGCACCGCCGGTCGTCGAGATGCCGAGCAGGATCATCCCGAGCGCATAGATGTCGATGTTCGCGCCGGCACTGTAGTCGAGTGACGTGAGCGGCACGTAATTGAACCAGCCGCCGTCGGGCACCGCGCCGAGCGGAAAACTCGCGTACAGGAACAGCCCGGCGAACAGGAAGGCCCAGTACGAGAACGCGTTCAGCCGCGGGAACGCCATGTCGCGCGAGCCGAGCATCAGCGGCCAGAGGTAGTTCGCGAAGCCGGACAGCACGGGCAGCGCATACAGGAAGATCATCGTGACGCCGTGCATCGTAAACAGTGAGTCGTATTGCGCGGGCGTGAGCACGGTCGCATTGGGCCGCGCGAGCTGGATGCGCATCACCAGCGCCTCGACGCCGCCGAGCAGCAGGAACGCGAACGCGGTGACGATGTAGCGCAGGCCGATGCGCTTGTGGTCGACCGTGCCGAGCCAGCCGCGCCAGCCGGGTGCCGATTCCCACAGCTCGGCGAGCGCGCGCTCGTGCGGGGAGCCGGGCGGCGCTTCGCCGAGATCGGGTACGCGGCTGAGCGGGGGCGGCGTGTCGCGGGCAATGGCCATCGGCATCCTCGGTTCAGTGCAGCGTGGCGAGATACGCGGCGAGATCGTCCGCGTCGCGCGGCGCGAGCGCAATCGACGGCATCAGCGATTGCGGCTTGATCTGCTGCGCATGCGCGATCCAGCGCCGCAGGTTGTCGGGCGTATTGTCGAGCGTGCCGGCCGCGAGCAGTCGGCGCGTGCCGACGTGCGTGAGATCGGGGCCCGCATCGCCCGTCGCATCGGTGCCGCGTATTGCGTGGCAGCCCGCACAGCGCGCACCGAACACGCGCCGGCCGCGCCGTTCGGCGTCGCTGCCTGGCACGGGGGCCGGCTGGCGCTGCGTGGCCAGCCACGCGCGAAACGCGGCGGGCGGTTCGGCCACGACCTCAAGCGCCATGTGCGCGTGCTGGGCGCCGCAGTACTGCGAGCACTGCCCGCGATAGACGCCCGGCCGGTCGGCCTGCAGCCATTGCCGGTTCGTCTGGCCGGGAATCGCCTGCGTCTTGCCTGCGAGCTGGGGCACCCAGAACGCGTGGATCACGTCGGCGCTGTTCAGCTCGATCGCGACGGGTTCGCCCACCGGGATGTGCAGTTCGTTCGCGACGACGAACGCATCGTTGCCCGTGCCGGCCGGATAGCGGGCGTCCCACCACCAGTCGTGCGCGGTCACGGCGATCGTCAGCGTGGGCGGACGGGGTGGTGACGCGACCGCGCCGAGCACGCACAGCATGTACACGAGCGCAGCGAACAGCAGCACGATCGACACGCCGCTGCCGACGGTCACGAACATCAGGCCGTTGCCCGGGCTGCCGGCGCCCGGGCGACGACGAAACACCGCGAGCAGCAGCAGCGCGGCGATCGAGACGCACACGAACGTGCACAGCCCGAGCAGCGCCCAGCCGAGCACGAACACCGGCTGCGCGGCCGGCCCGGCTGCATGCGCGACGTACGCGAGCGGCAGCGGTTCGGCGGCCGCGCACGCGGCGGCCGGCGCGACCGCGCAGGCCGCCACGGCCATGCACGCGACGTGGCGCGGTTTCAGGGACAGCGGAACGGGCAACGCGGCTCCTTGCCGGGATCGACGGCGCGAGAACAGAACAGCAATCGGACACCCGTGCGTGGCGTAGCAATTCCCGTGCGCGGACGGCTTTCGAGCGCGTTGCGCGCGCAGCATCCCGTGCATTACCGCACCGTTGTAAATTTGGCGCACGCTTTGACGCTTGACGCTTGACGCTTGACGTTTGACGTGCCCGCGCGGTCGATGCACGGATCGCAACGGCGGCACGCGGCCCGGCATGCCGCTTGCTGCACCGATCGCATTACGGCGCGGTGCGTTCGCGAGCGTGGCGGCGCGGCGGCGATCTGGCAACAGAGGAGGGACCGGAAGTGGAGACCGTTGCGATCACGGGGGCGAGCGCCGGTGTCGGCCGTGCGACGGCCCATGCATTCGCGCGGCGCGGCGCGAACGTCGCGCTGCTCGCGCGCGATCCGCGCGCTTTACACGACACCGCTTGCGAAGTGCGGGCGTATGGCGTCCGGGCGCTGCCGATCGCGGTCGACGTCAGCGACGCGGCCGCGCTCGACACGGCCGCGCAACGCATCGAGGCCGAACTCGGCCCGCTCGACGTCTGGATCAACAACGCGATGGTCACCGTGTTCGCACCGTTCGACGAGATTTCACCGGAAGACTATGCGCGCGTGACGGCCGTCACCTATCTGGGCTGCGTGTATGGCACGCGGGCGGCGCTGGCGCGGATGCGCGCGCGCAATCGCGGCACGATCGTACAGGTGGGCTCGGCGCTCGCGTACCGGTCGATTCCGTTGCAGGCGCCATACTGCGGCGCGAAACACGCGATTCGCGGTTTCACCGACGCGCTGCGCTGCGAACTGCTGCACGCGCGCAGCCGTGTGCGCGTGACGATGGTGCAGTTGCCCGCGATCGACACGCCGCAGTTCGACTGGGCCGAATCGGTCCTGCCGCACGCGCCGCGTCCCGTCGCGCCGGTTTACGCGCCGGAGGTCGCGGCCGACGCGATCGTGCGCGCCGCGCGCCACCCATGCCGCGAGCGCTGGGTCGGCTGGTCGTCGCTCGCGGCGATCGTCGCGAACGGGATCGCGCCCGGCTGCTTCGATCGCTATCTTGCGCAGACCGCCGTGCGCGGCCAGCAACGTGCCGAGCCGGCCGGCCCGCGGGTCTCGAACCTGTGGGAAAGCGTGCCGGGCCGCCACGCGACGCGCGGCGCGTTCGGCGCCGAGGCGCGTCGCACCGGCGCCGACGCCGGGCTCGGCGTGTCGCGCGTCGTCGCGTTCGGCGCAGCCGTCGCGGTGCTCGCGTCGGCGTTCGCCGCCGCCCGCAGATGGAACCGGTGAGCGCGATGCGGATCGAGGATTACGCAATCGTCGGCGACGGCCGCAGCGCCGCGCTCGTCGCACGCGACGGCAGCATCGACTGGTTGTGCTGGCCGGACTTCGACTCGCCGCCGTGCTTTGCCGCGCTCGTCGGCACGCCGCAGAACGGGCGCTTCCGGCTGGCGCCGCGCGAAGGCTCGACCCATGCGCGGCGTCGTTACCTGCCCGGCACCGCGATTCTCGAAACGACGTTCGACACGCCATCGGGCTGCGTCGTCGTGATCGACTGGATGAGCTGGGCGGCGCCCGATCCGTGCCTGATCCGCAGCGTGCGCGGCGAGCGCGGGACGGTCGCGCTCGACATCGATCTCGGCGTACGTTTCGACTACGGCCGCGCGCTGCCGTGGTGCCGACGCTTCGGCCGGCGCTGGCGGATGATGACGGGCGGCGATGCCATGTGGCTCGACACCGACGCGCGGCTCGACGTGCGGGGCGACAGGCTCGTCGGCACGACACGCATCGCGGCTGGCGAGCAGGCCGACTTCTGCATCAGCTACGCGCGTTCCTACGACCGGCCGCCGGCCGTGCCCGATGCGTACGCATCGCTGCGCGACACGCACGCGTTCTGGCGTGCGTGGTCCGCGTCCGGTGCGCCGGACGGTCCGTATCGCGACGCGACCGAGCGGGCGCTGATAACGGTGAAGCTGTTGTCGAGCGTGCACACGGGCGGGATCGTCGCGGCGCCGACGAGTTCGTTGCCTGAATGCCTCGGCGGCTCGCGCAACTGGGATTACCGGTTCTGCTGGCTGCGCGACGCGAGCTTCACGCTGCGCGCGCTCGTGCGCTGCGGATATCGTGACGAAGCGGCACGCTGGCGCGACTGGCTCGTGCGCGCGATTGCCGATCATCCGTCGCAACTGCAGGTACTGTATGCGGCCGACGGCGGGCGGCGCGCGGACGAATGGGAGGCCGCTCACCTGGCCGGCTACGAAGGCGCGCGGCCGGTGCGCTTCGGCAATGCAGCCGCCGAACAGCAACAGCTCGACGTGTACGGCGAGGTGCTGGCCGCACTGTACCAGGCGCGCCGCCACGGGCTGCCGCCCGACGACGACGCGTGGACACTCGAGCGGCGGCTGATCGAGCATCTCGCGACCATCTGGCGCGAGCCGGACGAGGGGATCTGGGAAGTGCGCAGCGGCCGCCATCCGTTCACGTCGTCGAAGGTGATGGTCTGGGCCGCGGTCGAAAGCGCATATCGCTCCGCGCGCGCGTTCGGCCATCATGCGCCGTTCGACGTTTGGCGGCGCTGGGCCGACACGGTGCGGGCGGAGGTGCTCCAGCACGGTTACCACGCGCAACTGGGCCGTTTCACCGACCGTTTCGACGGCGACGGGCTCGACATCAGCCTGCTGCTGATCCCGTTGACGGGAATGCTCGACGCGCGCGACCCGCACGTCGTCGCGACGGTTGCCGCGATCGAGCGCGAACTGATCGAGGACGGTCTGCCGTTCCGCTATCGCCCGCCGCGCTTCGCCGACGGCTGCGAAGGCGAGGAGGGCGCGTTTCTCGCCGCCGGGTTCTGGCTGGCGCAGGTCTACCGGATGCAGGGGCGCGACGACGACGCGCGCGCGCTGTTCGAGCGGCTTCTCGGCCTGCGCAACGACGTCGGGTTGCTGTCCGAGGAGTACGACGTGAAGGCGCGGCGCATGTGCGGAAACTTTCCGTTCACGCTCGCGCAGGTCGGACTGGTGAACACGGCGCTCGCGCTGCGGGGCGACGGGCGGGACGACGTCGACTTCGGCTGACGCGCCGCGTCGCGCCGTTCCGCGCACGCGCGTGTTTTTGTTACGTCCCGTCCTTTCCGCCGTGTCCGCCGTGGCCCGGCAGCACGGCCGACAGCACCTGCCGCGCGGTTCCGACGATCACGCCGGTTTCGCGCGTATCGCCCTTCACCAGCGTCTCGGCAAAATGCTTCGCCTGCTGCAGCGTCACGTGCGGCGGCAGCGGCGGCACCTCGGGGTCGCTCTTTACCTCGAGCACGACGGGCCGGTCAGACGCGAGCGCTTCGTCCCACGCGGCGCCGAGCTGCTCCGGATCGTCGACGTAGATGCCCTTCAGGCCGAGCAGCGTCGCGAAGCGGTAGTACGGCACGTTCGGGATCTGCTCGGATGCGTCGAACTTCGGATCGCCTTCCATCACGCGCTGTTCCCACGTGACCTGGTTCAGGTCCTCGTTGTTCAGCACCATGCAGATCCAGCGCGGGTCGGGCCACTGCCGCCAGTATTTGGCGACCGTGATCAGCTCGGCCATGTTGTTCATCTGCATCGCGCCGTCGCCGACCATCGCGATCACCGGGCGCACCGGGTGCGCGAACTTCGCGGCGATCGCGTACGGCACCGCGGCGCCCATCGACGCGAGCCCGCCCGACAACGAGCCCATCATCCCGCGCCGCATCATCAGGTCGCGTGCGTACCAGTTCGCGCAGGAGCCCGAATCGCTCGTCAGGATCACGTCGTCGGGCAGGCGCGGCGACAGTTCGGTGAACGCGCGCTGCGGATTGACGCCGCGCCCGGCGCTCGCCTTCGCGGCGGCACGCGCCGCGAGCGTGTCGCGCCAGTCGCGGTTCCATTTCGCGATCCGGTCGCGCCATGCGGTGTCGCGACGCTCGTTCAGCAGCGGCAGCAGCGCGCGCAGCGTCTCGGCGCTGTCGCCGACGAGGTTGACTTCCATCGGGTAGCGCAGGCTCAGCATGTCGGCCTTCAGGTCGATCTGCACGCCGCGCGCCTGGCCTTCCTTCGGCAGAAACTCCGAATACGGGAAGCCCGACCCGACGACCAGCAGCGTGTCGCATTCCGTCATCAGGTCGTAGCTCGGCTTGGTGCCGAGCAGTCCGATCGAGCCGGTGACCCACGGCAGGTCGTCCGGCAGTGCGGCCTTGCCGAGCAGCGCCTTCGCGGCGCCCGCGCCGAGCCGGTCGGCCACCGCGATCACCTCGTCGGTCGCGCGTAGCGCGCCCGCACCGACCAGCAGCGCGACCCTCGACCCTGCATTCAGCGCATCCGCCGCGCGCCGCAGGTCGTCCGCATACGGCACGACTTTCGGCGCCGTGTAGCCGATGCCCGAATGCACGGTGCCGTGCGCGCGTTTCGGCGGCGAATAGTCGAGTTCCTGCAGGTCGTTCGGCAGCACGAGCGCGGTGACCGTGCGTGCGCCGAGCGCGGTGCGCACGGCGCGGTCCACCAGGTGCCGCACCTGGCCCGGCACGGTTGCAAGCTGCACGAATGCGCCGGCGACGTCCTTGTACAGCGCGGTGAGATCGACTTCCTGCTGGTAGTGGCCGCCGAGTGCCGCGCGCGCCTGCTGGCCGACGATCGCGAGCACCGGCATATGGTCGAGCCGCGCGTCGTACAGGCCCGTCACGAGGTGCGACGCACCGGGGCCGGACGTCGCGACGCAGACGCCGAGCTCGCCTGTAAATTTTGCATGCGCGGACGCCATGAAGGCCGCCATCTCCTCGTGGCGTGCCTGGATGAATTCGATCCGGCCTTCCGCGCGGCGCAGCGCGCCGAAGAAGCCGTTGATGCCGTCGCCCGGGTAGCCGTAGATGCGGCGCACGCCCCAGTCGTACAGCCGCTCGACGATGAAATCCGCCACTGTCGCCATGCCGATTCTCCTTGGATCCTAATGAGCCGATGCAGACCGTCGCGCAAGGCCTGTGCCGCACTGCCGGCGTCAGGCACACCGGTTGCACCGGATGTCCGCAAGCAAGTTGCAAGCAGACCGGAGCGCAACGATGGCACTTTCCACCGCACCGGCGATCGACGACGTGCGCGCTCGCGCGTACCGCATGCCGACCGACCGGCCTGAAGCCGACGGCACCTACGCGTGGACCGCGACGACCGTCGTTGTCGTCGAGATCGACGCGGGACCCGTGACGGGGCTCGGTTATACGTATACGGACGCGAGCGCCGTGCCGCTCGTGACGTCGCTGCTGGCCGGCGTGTTGCGCAACCGGCCGGCGGTCGACGTGCCGGCCGCCGTCGATGCGATGCGGCGCGCCGTGCGCAATATCGGCCGTAGCGGCATCGCGGCCACCGCGATTTCGGCCATCGATGCCGCGCTGTGGGATGCGAAGGCGAAACTCGCCGACGCGCCGCTCGCGCTGCTGCTGGGCCGCGTGCGCGAACGCGTGCCGGTGTATGGCAGCGGCGGCTTCACGACCTACGATATGCGCACGCTCGCCGCGCAGCTCGACGGGTGGCGTGCCGAAGGCGTGCGCGCGTGCAAGATCAAGGTCGGTGCGAACGACGTGCGCGATCCGTCGCGCGTGCGCGCGGCACGCGACGCGCTCGGGCCGCGTGTCGACCTGTTCGTCGACGCGAACGGCGCGTATGCGCCGCGCACCGCCGTCGAGTTCGCGCAGGCCGCCGCCGATTACGGCATTCGCTGGTTCGAGGAGCCGGTCAGCAGTGACGACGTCGCAGGGCTGCGGTTCGTGCGCGAGCACGTCGGCGCGCGGGTCGACATCGCGGCCGGGGAGTACGCGTACACGCCGGACGATTTCCTGCGCCTGCTCGAGGCGCGCGCGGTCGATGTGCTGCAGGCCGACGCGACGCGCTGCGGCGGCATCAGCGGTTTTCTCGCCGCGGCCGCGTTGGCCGATGCGCATCACGTCGACCTGTCCGCGCATTGCGCGCCCGCGCTGCATCGTCATGTCGGATGCGTGGCGCCGCGCATCCGACATGTGGAGTGGTTTCACGATCACGTGCGCATCGAGCGAATGCTGTTCGACGGCGCGCCGGTGCTCGTCGACGGCACGCTCGGAATCGATGCGACGCGCGCCGGGCTCGGCCTCGAATTGCGCGCGGCCGACCTGCGCGATTTCGCGCTCTGAATCCCGATCGCAAGGAGGCACGATGCGACACCCCCGAGATCGCGTCGCCGAGCGCGACAGGTTGCTGGCCGACGCCGTACGGCTGCTGAACCGAAGCGCGCTGCTGCTGGCCGGCTCGGTACTCGCCGACAGCGGCGTCGAACACTATCGCGGCACGTTTCACAATCGCGCGATGCTCGCGCCGCTCGCGATGTCGACGCTGTCGGTGATCGCGAGCATGCACGGCCACGCGGACGACACGCCCGCACGCCACCGGCTGCGCGACGCCGTGCACGTCGCGTCGGCCGCGGTGGGTGTCGCGGGCGCTGCATTCCACCTGTACAACGTGACGAAGCGGCCCGGCGGCTTCAGCTGGCACAACCTGTTCTACGGCGCACCGCTCGGCGCGCCATTCGCGCTGTTGCTGGCGGGCGCGCTCGGCGCTGCGGGCGAGCGGCTGCGCGCGAGTCCGGCCGAGGCGCCACGGCTCGCCGGCCTGCCGGCCGGGCGCGCACTGGCCGCGCTGGTCGCGGCGGGGCTCGTCGGCACGCTCGGCGAAGTCGGGCTGCTGCATTTTCGCGGTGCGTTCCAGCATCGCGCGATGTTCGCGCCGCTCGTCGTACCGCCGATTGCCGCGCTCGCGACCGCGCAGCTCGCGCTGTCGCGCCGGAGCGCGGACTTGCGGTTCTGCCGCGTGTGGCTGCGCGCGACGGCGGTACTCGGGACCGTCGGCGTCGCGTTCCATGCGCGCGGCGTCGCGCGGCAGATGGGCGGTTGGGGCAATGCGGCACAGAACGTACTGTCCGGCCCGCCGCTGCCGGCGCCGCCGGGCTTCACCGCACTCGCGATCGCGGGGCTCGCCGCCACCGCACTCGCCGAAGGGGAAGGGCAATGAGCGGTGTGCGCGGCAGCACGGCGGTCGCGCTGCCGCGCTATGCCGGTTACGACGTCCTTGCCAAACGTGACACGCCGTCATGGAACGACGCAACGCGTCGCGCGATCGATGCGCGGCTGCGGGTGGAGGACGCCGCGCCGCGTCATCTGGATGCCGAACGATTCGCGACGCTCGATGCGCTGTGCGCGCGCATCGTGCCGCAGGAGCCGGGCGATGCCGGCGTGGTCCCGACGGCGGCACTGCTCGACGCGCGACTCGCGGCTGATGAGGGTGACGGCTACCGCGATGCGCGGCTCCCGCCGCTGCGGGCCGCTTGGCAGACCGGCCTCGCCGCGCTCGACGCGATGGCGCACCATGCGCACGGCCGCGCGTTCGCTTCGCTCGGCGCGAACGACGCCGACGTGCTGCTGCATGCGGTGCAGCACGGCGAAATCGATCGAAGCGTCGCGCCGGTCTGGGGTGGCATGGATCCGCGTACGTTCTTCGCGAAGCGAGTGCTGATGGATATCTGCGGTGCGTACTACAGCCACCCGTTCGCTTGGAACGAGATCGGCTTCGGTGGCCCCGCGAGCCCGCGCGGCTACGTGCGGATGGGATTCAACCGGCGTGACCCCTGGGAAGCTGAAGCGCGCGTGGACGAGGGCGACCGCGATGGCCATTGACACATCGCCGTTTCCCGAGACGCCGCGCGGCCGCGATGGCCGCGCGCCCGATCCGTTGCGCGTCGGCGGCTGGTCGCCGATGCGCATGTTCGGCGACCACGACGAAGTCGACTTCGTGATCGTCGGCACCGGCGCGGGCGGCGCCACGCTCGCGTGCAAGCTCGCCGAATACGGGTTCTCGGTCGTCGCGCTCGATGCAGGCGCGTGGTGGCGGCCGCTCGAGGAATTCGCGTCCGACGAGACGCACCAGCACAAGCTGTTCTGGACCGACGAGCGGATCTGTGACGGCGCCGATCCGCTCACGCTCGGCACCAACAACAGCGGCCGTGCGATCGGCGGGAGCACCGTGCATTTCGCGATGGTGTCGCTGCGTTTCCGGCCCGAGTGGTTTCGCTCGCGTACCGCGCTCGGCTACGGCGTCGACTGGCCGCTCGACTGGCGCGAGATGTGGCGCTACTACGGCGAGGTCGAACAGGCGCTGAAGATCAGCGGGCCCGTGCGTTACCCGTGGGGACCGCCCCGCCCGCGCTATCCGTATCGCGCGCATGAACTGAATGCGGCCGCGCTGGTGCTCGCGCGCGGCGCGGACGCCCTCGGCATCGGCTGGACACCGACTCCGCTGGCGACGCTGTCCGCGCCGCGCGGTCGCGCGCACCCGTGCGTGTATCGCGGCTTCTGCATTGCCGGCTGCGCGACCAACGCGAAGCAGAGTGCGCTCGTCACGTGGATTCCGCGTGCCCTCGCGGCCGGCGCCGAAGTGCGCGATCTCGCGATGGTGCTGCGGATCGAAGCGGAACGGGATCGCGTGACCGGCGTGCACTATGCCCGCGACGGGCGTATACGTTTCCAGCGCGCGCGCAACGTCGT
This sequence comes from Burkholderia sp. COPS, assembly GCF_019425585.1. Lineage (NCBI taxonomy): Bacteria > Pseudomonadati > Pseudomonadota > Betaproteobacteria > Burkholderiales > Burkholderiaceae > Burkholderia > Burkholderia sp. COPS. The sequence continues at coordinate 140,242 of NZ_WIXR01000059.1, forward strand.
CGTCGCCGGCTACGCGATCGAGACGCCGCGCTTGCTGCTGCTGTCCGCGACCGGGCGGCATCCGCAGGGGCTCGCGAACAGCTCGGGCCTCGTCGGTCGCTTCATGATGGCGCAGCTCAACCAGGCGTCGTGGGGGACGATGGACGACGAAGTGCGCTGGTACAAGGGGCCGCCGTCGCTGTCGCTGACCGAGCACTGGAACTACGCGGACGACGGCAAGGATTTCTTCGGCGGCTACTGCTGGATGAGCCAGGGGCCGCTGCCGATCGAATGGGCGAGAAAGCTGGCCGCGCGCGGGTTGTGGGGCGACGCGCTGAAGCGCGAGATGGCGCGCTACAACTTCCAGGCCGGCCTGAAGATCGTCGGCGAGACGCTGCCGCGCGCGGACAACCGCGTGACGCTCGCCGACGAGCGCGACGCGTTCGGGCTGCCGGTCGCGCGCGTGACTTATGCATACGACGACAACGACCGGCGGATGATCCGTCACGCGCTTGCGCAGATGGGGCGCGCGCTCGAAGCGGCCGGCGCACGCGACGTCTGGCACGAGGAGGACGATACCTGCCATCTCGCCGGGACCGCGCGGATGGGCAGCGATCCGGCGACGAGCGTCGTCGATGCAGACTGCCGCAGCTGGGACATTCCGAATCTGTGGGTATGCGACGGCTCGGTGTTTCCGACCGTCGGCGGCGTGAATCCGTCGCTGACGATTCAGGCGATCGCGTGCCGCACCGCCGATCGAATCCGTACGCTGGTCGCGCGCGGCGACGCGCATGCGCGTGCCCGGTGGCGGTGAACCACGCGCCGACGCGCCTGGCGATGCTCGAGCACGACAGGGGCGATCGCGTGTGACCCGTTTCAATCCTTTATCGAGGACCTATCCCATGCCAGCATTCCTTTGCTTGTCCGTGCGCCGGTGCGTCGCCGGTGCGGTGCTCGCGGCGTGCGCGTCGGCGCTGCCGGCGGCGGGCCAGTTGCGCCCCGCCGAACCGGCCAGCGTGCCCGATTCATCTACGCAGGCGTACAAGCGCGCCGACCAAAAAATGATGGACGCGATGGAGGCCGCGCGGTACACGGGCGACGCCGACCGCGATTTCGTCGCCCACATGGCACCGCATCATCAGGGCGCGATCGACATGGCGCAGGTCGAGCTGAAATACGGAAAGGACCCGACGCTGCGGCAGCTCGCGAGCCGGATCGTCGCGGCGCAGCGCGACGAGATCGCGCTGATGGAGCGCTGGCAAAAGATGCACGGCAAGGCGCCGTGAGCGGCCGTGCGGCGCGGGCACGCACGTTGCTCCGCCTTTGGACGGCGCCCGCCTGCGGGCACGGAACCGCGTGCCGTTGCGTGTCGCGGGCCCGCGTGTGCGCCGATCTAGACATTTGTATCCGGGAGGCGCCATGCGTGAATCGAGCGATCCATCCAGTGTCCGGACGGGCCCGGACGGACAGGCTGCGACCGATCCCCGGGCGGTCACGGTCAGGCACCCCGTCACGCGCGCGTTCGAACGTTTCGCGTCGCGCGTGACCGTGTGGGCCGGCTCGCCGGTCGCGTTCGGCAGCGCGGTCGCCGTCACGGCGCTGTGGCTCGTCACCGGCCCGCTCTTCCACTATTCGGATGCATGGCAACTCGTCATCAATACCGGAACGACGATCATCACATTCCTGATGGTGTTCCTGCTGCAGCGCAACCAGAACCGCGACAGTGTCGCGATGCACCTCAAGCTCGACGAACTCGTGGCCGTCACGCACGCGGCGAGCGACCGGCTGATCGGGATCGAGGACGCATCGGAGGAAGAGTTGCGCGCAATGGCGCAGACCTACCTCGACAAAGCGAAGCGGGTAGCCGCCCGGGACGCCGATCCGGATACCGATTGCGACCGCGAACCGGCCGAACCTTCGCCGGAATCATGACGGACGTGACGCTGCGGGGCTGCGCGCGATCGGGGCGCGACCCGCGGACGATTTTTCAACCGCTTGTCATTTCTGTCCATGCACATCGGCATGCAGGGCATCCGCGCGATGAACGCATGGCGGCGCGCCGTCTTCCGGCGGGTGCAGGGCGCACAGGGAACGACACGTGCTGCACGTCGCGACGAAACCCGGTCGTTCCGGGGATTGCCTACGGTGCTGCCATGAACGCCAGACCTCCTTCGTACCCGTTGTTGAATCTTGCGGTAGCCGTTGCGTGCGGCGCGGTCGCGATGTACTTCCTCGATCCGGCATCGGGCCGGCGGCGGCGTGCGTACCTGCGCGACAAGGCGGCCTCGGGCCGGCACGGCGTGACCGATTATGCGAATGCGCAGGCGAGGCGGGTGGCCGACCATGCGCGGGGCGCGATCGCAGGCCTGCGTGCGGACTGGCTTGCGGGCGATGCAGGCGACGCCCAGGTAGCCGAGCGCGTGCGTTCGGCACTCGGCCGGCTGGCCGGCCATCCACGCGACGTCGAAGCGATCGTCGAACACGGGCATGTGCGGCTCAGCGGGCAGATCGACGAGGCCGAGCGGCGAACCGTCGTCGACGGTGTGGCCGCGCTGCATGGCGTGGAGACAGTCGAGGACGCGATGGGCGCGCGCAGCGAGTACAAGGTGCCGCCCGGCCACTCGCGCTGACAGTGGCGTTTGCCGGCGATGCGGTGAGCCGCGCAACGCACGAACTACGAACTCGGCGCATGCGGAGTCGCTCGAGCGGCGGCTGCCGCGCGCCTCACCTGGAGCACAGCCGATGATCGAACGTCCGTCCGGCGACTCGACGCCGCCGCACACGGAGCCCGGTGCGCACGAAGCGCTCGAGCACCTGCTCGGCAGCCTGCACCGGCATGGATTCCTGCATCTGGCGAGCGAGGTCGTCGGCGCGAACGCGCGGCTGGCCGATACGTTCGTCGATGCACTCGACAAGCCGGGCATGCAGAGCGGGATGCAGAATCTCGCGGTGCTGTTGATGGCGCTGTCGCGCATTCCGCCGGAGCAGTTCGGCAAGGCCGTGTTCGCGGCCGCGGATGCGCTGCATCACGTCGGCGCATGGCAGCCGGCGCAGCACGAGCATGTCGCGCCCGGCGTGCGCGGCGCGTACCGGCTGCTGCACGATGAAGCGCTGTGGGACGCGCTGACGCCGTTGCTCGAAGGCCTGAAGGTGTTCGCGCAAGGGCTGGCGCGCGATCCGGAGGCGCCCGTCACAGCGTCCGGCGGGAACGCGACTGGTACGTGACGATGCCCCGGCGTTTTTCGGCCGTATCGGCGGCCCGGCGCTTCGCCTGCTGCGCCCGGGCCCGCCGTTTGCTGGATGACGTGCGACGCGGCCGGCGCGTGCAATGACGTACGCGGCCGCCGCCAGGAGCGCCATTTGATGCCCGATGCCATTCCGTGTCCGTTGTCCGTACCCGAGCGATTCGGCTTCGCGCCGCGTGCACCGATCTCCGGATGGCGTGAGGGCCGGGCGCGCGTGACGGGGAAATCCGGCGAACCGGCCGGCCGGAACGGTGACGGTCCGGCACCGGCCGCCGTCGCGCGTGCGGGCGACGACGATCGGCCCGGCGGCAACGGCGACGGCCCGGCACCGCGCCGCGACGACGAACGTTCGACCGATGCCTCGGGTGGCGGTGGAGGCGACGGCCATCCGCACGACGATCGCGGCGGACGCACCGGTGGCGATGGAGACGGCGGCCACGGCGAAGGCGAACGCAAACGTCCCGGCAAGAAGCCGCTCCTCGTCTTCGGCGCGATGCTGTGCGTGCTGCTCGTCGCGGGCCTGGTCTGGTGGCTCGCGACGCGCGACCAGGAAAGCACCGACGACGCGTACACCGACGGCAACGCGGTCGCGGTGGCGCCGCACGTGTCCGGTTACGTGACGCGGCTCGCGGTCGACGACAACACGTTCGTGCGACGCGGTGACGTGCTCGTCGAGATCGATCCGCGCGACTACCGCGCGCAGGTCGACGCAGCGCAGGCGCAGCTTGGCCTCGTGCAGGCCCGGCTCGATGCGGCGCGCGTGCAGCTCGACATCGCGCACGTGCAGTATCCAGCCCAGTACCGGCAGGCACGTGCGCAGATCGAATCGGCGGAAGCTGCCTATCGACAGGCGCTCGCCGCGCAGGAGCGGCAGCGCGCGGTCGATGCGCGCGCGACGTCGCAGCAGGCGATCGACGCCGCCGACGCGCAACGCACGAGCGCCGATGCGAACGTCGCGATGGCTCAGGCGCAGGCGCGCACCGCGAGCCTCGTGCCGCAGCAGATCCGCCAGGCGGAGACGGCCGTCGAGGAGCAGCGCCAGCAAGTGTTGCAGGCGCGCGCGCAGCTCGATACTGCCGCGTTGAACCTGTCGTACTGCGAATTGCGTGCGCCGTCGGACGGGTGGGTGACACGGCGCAATGTCCAGCTCGGCTCGTTCCTGCAGCCGGGAACGTCGATTTTCCTGCTCGTCGCGCCGCGCGTATGGATCACCGCGAACTTCAAGGAATCGCAGCTGGAACGGATGCGCGTCGGCGATCGCGTCGACGTGTCCGTCGACGCGTACCCGAGCCTCGACCTGCACGGCCACGTCGACAGTATTCAGCTCGGCAGCGGTGCGCGCTTCTCCGCGTTTCCGGCCGAGAACGCCACCGGCAATTTCGTGAAGATCGTGCAGCGCGTACCGGTGAAGATCGTGCTCGACGGTCCGCTGCCGAACCGTCCGCCGCTCGGTCTCGGTCTGTCGGTCGAGCCGACCGTGCATTTGAAATGAACGGCCGCCGCATGTTGCGCCGGCATACGGCGGCCGGCCCCGACCGGAGCGTTCCGATGCCCGACACTCGCATGCCGTTCCCGCTTCGCGGACTCCGCCGATGAACCGGCCGTCCGACCGAAACGGTGAGCCGGGCGACGCATGGCGTCCGGCCTCGAACCCGTGGCTCGTCGCGATCGTCGTCACGCTCGCCGCATTCATGGAAGTGCTCGACACGACGATCGTCAACGTCGCGCTGCCGCATATCGCGGGCACGATGTCGGCGAGCTACGACGAAGCGACCTGGACGCTCACGTCGTACCTCGTCGCGAACGGCATCGTGTTGCCGATCTCGGGTTTCCTTGGACGCCTGCTCGGCCGCAAGCGCTACTTCGTGCTGTGCATCGCCGCTTTCACGGTGTGCTCGTTCCTGTGCGGCGTGGCGACCAATCTCGGCGAACTGATCGTGTTTCGCGTGCTGCAGGGGCTGTTCGGCGGCGGCCTGCAGCCGAACCAGCAGTCGATCATTCTTGACACGTTCCCGCCCGAAGAGCGCAACCGCGCGTTCTCGATCTCGGCGATCGCGATCGTCGTCGCGCCGGTGCTCGGGCCGACGCTCGGCGGCTGGATCACCGATCACTTTTCGTGGCGCTGGGTGTTCCTGCTCAACGTGCCGATCGGTGCGCTGACCGTGCTCGCGGTGATGCAGCTCGTCGAGGACCCGCCCTGGCGGCGCGGCGCCGAACGCGGGATCTCCGTCGACTACATCGGCATCGGGCTGATCGCGATCGGGCTCGGTTGCCTGCAGGTGATGCTCGATCGCGGCGAGGACGAGGACTGGTTCGGCTCGCCGCTTATCCGGATATTCGCGGTGCTGTCGGCACTGGGTCTCGTCGGCGCGACCCTGTGGCTGCTGCGCGCGAAAAAGCCGGTGGTCGACCTGTCGTGCCTGCGCGATCGCAATTTCGCGCTCGGCTGCGTGACGATCGCGACGTTCGCGGCTGTGCTGTACGGCAGCGCGGTGATCGTGCCGCAGCTCGCGCAGCAACATCTCGGCTATACGGCGACGCTTGCGGGGCTCGTGCTGTCGCCGGGCGCGCTGCTGATCACGCTCGAAATTCCGTTCGTGAGCCGGCTGATGCCGCATGTGCAGACACGCTATCTCGTCGGGTCCGGCTTCGTGCTGCTGTGCGGCGCGCTCGCCTATTCGCGCATGCTGGTGCCCGACATCGACTACCGGCATCTCGTGATGATCCGGTGCGCGCAGTCGCTCGCGATTGGCTTCATGTTCGTGCCGATCACGACGCTCGCGTACCTGACCGTGCCGCGACGGCTCAACGACGATGCGTCCGCGCTGTTCACGATGTTCCGCAACGTCGCGGGTTCGATCGGCATTTCGCTATCGACCGCGCTGATCCGCGAGCGTACCCAGGCGCGGATGGCGCATCTGTCCGGGCACATGTCGCCGCTGTCGCAGAACTTCCAGGCCGCGCTGCAGGACAACGCGCGCGCGATCGGCGAGCTGACCGGCGGACCGCCGTCGGTCGCGCTGCAAACGGCCACCGGGCGGCTGTATGAAACCTTCGTGCTGCAGGCGACGATCCTCGCCTATATCGACGTGTTCGCCTTGCTCGCGGTGTTCTGCGCGTTCAGCATTCCGTTGACGTTCCTGTTCTCGCCGGTGAAAGCGGCGCGCGGTGCGGGAGGGCATTGAGATGCGCATGCGCCGACACGATCGTAGCCGCAGGGAGTGCCTCGTGCGCGGCACGGCGATTGCACTGGTTGCATACGCAACGTTATCGGGTTGTACCGTCGGCCCCGATTACAAGCCGCCGCACGCCGACATGCCTGACACCTGGCATGCGATGCATGCCGATGCGCAAGCGGCCCCGGACACCGCCATGCGGTCGTCGCCCGTGACCGACGTCGATCCTGATCCGCGCTGGTGGCAGGCGTTCGGCGATCCGCTGCTCGACCGGCTCGTCGAGCGCGCGGCACAAGACAATCTCGGCGTGCAGGCTGCCGTGCTGCGTATCGCACAGGCGCGGGCGCAGGTTCGCGCGGCCGCCGCGCAGGGTTTGCCCGACGTGCGCGCGAACGCGAGCTATCAGCGTGAACAGCTCGGCCTGAAAGGCATCGTCGAGGAGCAGGGCATCGACCGCCGCGTCGACCAGCTCGGCGCACCGGGCTCGCCGCTCGACCGGTTCGGGCCGGGTACCGGCGCGAGCGCGCGGCGAGGTGCGCAAGACGCGCTCGATGCCCTCGAGGCGCCGGTCAGCCTGTGGCAGGCCGGATTCGACGCATCGTGGGAACTCGACCTGTTCGGGCGCGTGCGCCGCTCGGTCGAATCGGCCGATGCGCAGGCGCGTTCAGCGGTCGCGAGCCGCGACGACGCGCTGCTGTCGCTCGAGGCCGAAGTCGCGCAGACCTATCTGCAACTGCGCGGTGCCGAGGCACAGCGCGCGCTTGCCGACGACCTGCAACGTGCGCAGCACGACCTGCTCGATCTCACGCGCGAGCGGGCAGCGCACGGCCTGGCGAGCGATCTCGACGTGCGCAGTGCCGACGCGCGGCTCGCACAGATTCGCGCGCAGCTGCCGCAATTCGACCAGCAGATCGTGCTGTTGCGCAATGGTCTCGCGTACCTCGTCGGCGGTGCGCCTGGCGCGCTCGACGACTGGCTGGCCGCCCCGCGGGCGTTGCCGGGCGTGCCGCCGACCGTGCCGGTCGGCCTGCCGTCGACGCTGGCGCGGCGACGCCCCGATATTCGCCGCGCGGAGGCCGACCTGCATGCGGCCACCGCCGATGTCGGCGTCGCGGTCGCGCAGTTCTATCCGGACATCTCGTTGACCGGGCAGGTGGGCCTGCGCGCGTCGCACGTGCGTGAACTTGCTCACTGGTCGCATCTGTTTTATGCGTTCGGGCCTGCCGTGTCGCTGCCGGTATTTTCCGGTGGTGCGCTCGTGTCGAACCTGCGGCTGTCGCAAGCGCGCCAGGCCGAAGCGGCCCTGGCTTACCGGCAAGCCGTGCTGGTTGCGCTGCGCGACGTCGACAACGCGCTGGCCGTGTATCGCACCGACCAGGCGCGCGCGGCCGCGCTCGACGATGCGGCGAAGGCCGAACAGGGCGCGCTCGAACTGGCACGCGACCGTTACCGCAAGGGATTGTCGCCGTTCCTCGACGTGCTCGACGCCGAGCGACAGTGGTCGGAGGGGCGCCAGCAGGCGGAGCAGGGCGCATTGCAGACCACGACCGATCTCGTCGCGTTGTACAAGGCGCTGGGTGGAGGATGGCCGGCCAGCACGGCCGCGGCTTTGGGCAGGGACACGGCGTCCGGGCGATAGCGGCAAGCGCGCGGCGTTACCGTGCCTGTCGGCCGGATGACCGTCGGAGCGGATGGTCCTGACGAGTCGTTCGTCAGACGCGGTCACCATGATGTCGGCACCGCGTCGTCGCAGAAGCGATGCGGATGATACGGTGCAGAATTTCGCCGAAATGTGGCGAAATCTGAATCCGGGTATGACACGCAGCTATCGGGAAGTCGCCGCTGCCGGGCGGAACGCGCGAAGCGGGCGGCATCCAGCACGCGCGTGTTGCCGAATCGCTTCGATGCGATGTCCGGCAGCGGCGCGGCTGAGCGGGGGCCGTCGAACATGCTTCCGGCGAAACCGTTTGCGGAATTCCACCGTCTCGAACGTCGTCTGTACGAGTCGATCTCCCCGCCAGGCAAGGTTACTCGACATTTCATTACAAAATATTACCGATGTCGCCGCGTATCGTTCCCTACAATTTCGCTTCCTGATGCGCGCGCATGATGCGCCGCGATTTCGTCCGTCATGCGGACGGTGACAGGCAACTGACGGGAAGGCGACATGATGCCGTGGCAAGTCGTGCGGAGTCTCGAAGCGCTCACGAACGCGATCGAAGCCGCGGTGGCGCGGGCCGACTGGGCCGAGGCCGTCCGCGCCGCCGAGACGCGTTCGCGGTTCGTGCTTGCGCTGGCGCCCGATCAGCCAGACGAGGTCGTGTCTGCGCTCGGGAGAATGCAGGAGACCGATGTCCGGATCTCCATCGTCGCACGCGAAACGTTGCAGGCGCTCGTCGCCGAGGGCTGGGCGGCGTTGCACGAAACGCAGGCGGCGACGCATGCGTTGCAGGCCGGGCAGCGTGCGCTCGACGCGGACGCTGCGGCATCGCGATGCGCGCCCCGCACCGACACGCGATTCGCGCTCCGTCATTGAGCGCGACGCAGATATCCGCTTTCTTGGGTGGCAGGATGAGATTCAGAAAACGTACCGCCTACGTCGATGCCACACGATGGTTCGTCGATGGCGACCATGACCGGGTGGCGCGGCGCCACGACACGTGGGCAGTCGCGACGCCGGAAGGCTGGCGTCCGGTGAAGCCGGGAGACTGGATTCTGCTCGACGAAAGCGGGAACTGCTGGCCGATGGACAACGGCCTCTTCCTGCGCTTTTACGAACCGGTCGTGGACTGACGTGACCGACGGACCACGCCCGCCTATCGGCGCTTGCGCGAAAACAGCAACGAATCGGCGTCGTTGAAGCGGATACGCTGCGGCTCGCCATAACCCGCTTTCTCCGCGACGCGAATCGACGCAACGTTGGTCGGCTTGATCACGCATACGCTGCGCTCGAACCGCTGCTGCCCGTCGAGCCACGCAAGCGCGGCCGCGAGCGCCTCGGTCGCGTAGCCCTTGCCGTGCGCCCACGTCGCGAGGGCCCAGCCGGCTTCCGGCACGCCGCGAATCGACGGCTCGATGAGCCGGTGGAAATCGGCGAAGCCGAGGTCGCCGACATAGCGGCCCGACGCCTTCTCGCGAATCGCCCAGTAGCCATAACCCAGCAGCGGCCACAGCCCGCGATACGCGAGCATGCGCATCCACGAGTCGCGCGGCGCGGACGGCTCGCCGTTGAAGATGTGCTCGACGACCTTGGGCTCGGCCCACATCGTGGCGAGCGCGTCGAAGTCGCCGAGCGGATGGCCTTCGAGGATGAGGCGCGGCGTGTCGAGAACGGGCGGGGAAGAGACAGGCGGCATCGTGGTTTCCGGAAAGAAGGGGGCGCATGGGACGGCCGGGCCGTCGGCACGTCGATGCCGCGCTGGTCGGGGCCCGTTCACGCGCTCGCCGGCAGGTCGGGCGGCGGTGTTGGTCGGTGAGCGGCGGCGTGTGATCGGCGGTACGCGAGCGCGGCACGCTGCGAGCGGGCAGGTCCATTTCGGCAAGACAGGGCGCGGGAATGATAGCAAAACCCTTGTCGCGGCGGGCGTCGCGTCCGGCGGCCTCCGGCGGCCGCGAGTGACGCCGGTGCATCGACGGCGTCGAACCGGAAACGTGCGCGATTGCAGCGGCAGACCGCGCGATAATCGGACTTTCATGCGGCGCGCGCCGCACTTCCGATGTGCGTTCACCCCTCGACATGACACCCGAATCCGACTGGCTGAGCCGCTTCATGGCGCTCGTCACGGTCACCGGGAAGCTCGAAATCCGCTGCGCGTTCGGCGCGCCGTGGGCGGTCACGTATGAACGATCGCCTGCGTGCGAGATTCCGTATCACGTGGTGCTGCGCGGCCGCGCGATCCTCGAGAATCCCGACGACGGCTCCGTGCGCGAACTCGGCGGCGGCGATCTCGTGCTGTTGCCGCACGGTTCCCCGCATGTGCTCCACGACGGCAGCGGGTTGCCGCCGGTGTCGGCGGTCAAGCGGCCCGGCGGTCACGTCTTCATCGGCGAGAACGCGGGCACCGGCGAGCGGCTGGACATGCTGTGCGGGCGTTTCGTGGTCGCGCCGCCGCACGACCGGCTGATCCGGCGCCACCTGCCGGCCGATCTCGTCGTGCGCGCGGTGGCGGACAGCCGCACGGCGGACGCGCTGGCCGCCACCGCGCGGCTGACCGCGCTCGTGGAGCTGATGCGCGCGGAATCGCTCGAGCAGCAACTCGGCGGTCTCGCGATCCTCGACGCGCTGTCGGCGGCGCTGTTCGCGCTCGCGCTGCGCGCGATCAGCGAATCGGGGCAGGCGCCGACCGGCCTGCTGGCGCTGGCCGGCCAGCCGCGCCTCGCGCCCGCGATCGTCGCGATGCTCGACGATCCGGCAAGGCCGTGGACGCTGCCCGAACTGGCCGCGCTGTGCAGCATGTCGCGCGCGACCTTCATGCGTCATTTCCAGTCGAAACTCGGGCACTCGGCCGCCGATCTGCTGACGGATATCCGGATGAGCCTCGCCGCGAATGCGCTGCGCCGGCCGTCGGCCAGCGCGGAGGCCGTGTCGGCCGACGTCGGTTATCAGTCGGTGGCTGCGTTTCGCCGCGTGTTCACGCGCTGGGCGGGGATGACGCCAGGTGAATGGCGGCGCCAGTCGTTCGGTGGTCCGCGCGATGCGGCGGCATTGGACGATGGCGTGGCCGGCGATGCGGAGTAAACGCGAAGGAGGCGGCGCCTGCTGCGGTTCGATGCAATCGCAGGCGGATCAGCCAGATGTCGGCGCACGGTTCGATGCCAGGCCCATCGCTACGGTTGTCCGGCCCGACGAACCACTCGACGAACAGCGCGGCACCTTGGATTTTCCGATCCCCCAGGCAGCGCTGTAGCCGTCATCCAGGCGGCACGCCCGCCGCGGCAATGGAGCCGGCGACGGGCGCGATCGAAACGGCAGCGGTACCGCATGCCGTCCCGATGCTCTTGCAGCCGCGCGACTTACTTCACAGGCGGGAAATCGACGACCGTGTCGTTGATGCGGTTGAACGTGTTGGTGAAGATCGTCAGCGCGATCGCGAGCGAGATTTCCGCGAGTTGCGTGTCCGTGTAGCCGGCTTCGCGGATCGCGGCGAATTCGTCGTCGGTGATCGTGCCGCTCGTCCGTTGCAGGTTCAGCACGAAACGGATCAGTGCGTCGCGCTTCGCGTCGCCGGTGTTCGGCTCGCGCGAACGGATCGCGCGCAGTGCGTCGGCCGACAGGCCGGTCATCTTGCCGAGCAGGTTGTGCGCGGCGACGCAGTAGTCACACCCGGTATCGGCGCTGACGAGCAGCTTGATCGTTTCGAGATCCTGCCGGGTCAGCGTGCCGCCGGCGAGCACGCCTTCGGCGTCGAGCACGGCCGCGAGCGCGTTCGGCGCGAGATGGCCGACGGCGGCGAACAGGTTGGGGACGGTGCCGCCGGCGACCTTGCGGACTTGTGCGTACACGTCGGCGGTTGCGCCGGTGGCGGTTTCGATGGCGGGGATGGCGATGCGGCTCATGACTGGCTCCTTGATCGGAAAGTTGACGCCCGTTCGTTCGGGGTGACTCCACTTTAGAAGCGCAGGGCGATCCTCATAAGGCGCAAAATCGCCATTGTGATGCTCAAAAGGATCAAGTCGATCCGCCGCCGCCGGCGGTCTACTTCCGGCTTTTCAGGAAGGTCCGCCCTTCGGCCGTGATCGACGCGCCGGAGCGGCCGTGTGCGGAATGGCTGACGAAGCCCGCGCTGACGAGTTCCCGCGCGATCGACCAGCCGAGCGCGGGCGCATCGCGCCCGTAGCGGACGTCGGCGAGGCGCTCGAGCGCCCAGATGGCGGAGGCCGACAGGTTCGGGGTGTTGGACGTGAAGTTGTCGCTCATCGCTTCCTCGTGAAAAGGGGATTCGGGGTGGGCGGGATGCCGTGACGCCGGGTGGTGCGCGAATCAGCGCGCTTGCAGCACGGGCAGCAGCGCCTGCAGCGCCGCCTCCTCGTCGGGGCCGGTGGCCAGCACTTGCGCGGACGTGCCGCCGTGCACCTGCAGCGCTGCGACGGCGGCGCTGTCCTTTGCGTTGCTGCTGATCCCGTTCGCGATCAGCAGGATGTCGCTGTCGAAGCCGCGCGCCGCGTCGACGGCTGCTTTTCGTGCGGCGCCGCCGCGGTTGCGGTTCCACGCGGGGCCGATTTCAACGTACACGACGGTTGCCACGATGTCGGAAAGCCTCAGAACGGGGAATCGGTGTGCGGTGCCGGGCCGGCGCTGCGCCTGGCGCGCGTGAAACACGCTTTCCCGCGGAACCCGGAGAAGCCGGCGGCGAGGCCGGGGGGGGGTGCATCCTGCGTGGATGTGCCGGCATTCTCGGGGAAACGGGTTGCAAATCCGGCGAACGGCACGAAAACGCCGATTATAATACAGCGATCAAGATATGTGAATTGCATTATAATGCCGTGTGCGCCGACGGTGGTCCGCCGATCCGTCGGCGCGTGCCGTCAGGCCGGCCGGGCGACGCTGCCAGCGCGCCCGGCATTTTTATCGACGACCCAACTCATCCCGAATGGAAGCTGCAATGAACGCCGCCCCCGCCTGCCCGCAATGCGCGATGGAAAACACTTACCCGGACGGCACGCTGACCGTATGCGCGGACTGCGGCCATGAATGGTCGGCCGGTGCCGGCGCCGAAACCGGTGACGAGCCGGCCGGCGACGTCGTCAAGGACGCGAACGGCAACGTGCTGTCGGATGGCGATTCGGTCGTGCTGATCAAGGACTTGCGCGTGAAGGGCTCGTCGATCACGCTGAAGATGGGTACCAAGGTCAAGAGCATCCGGCTCGTCGGCGGCGATCACGAGGTCGACTGCAAGACCGACATGGGCGGCTTCATGCTGAAGGCCTGCTACCTGAAGAAGGTCTGAGTGCACCCGCGCCAATCGACTGCTTGATCGACTTCCCCCCCATGGCCGAGGAACGATTTTCCTACGATGCGTTCGTCAGGTTCCTGGCGACGCCGCTGAACGACGGCCGGCCTTTCGTGCTGGAGACGCAGCACGCGCTTTCGCTCCATTTCGACCATTTCGGCACGCAGAGCTTCATGTCGCTCCGGGATCCGGGCCGGCTCGAGCTCGGCTATACACGCGTGATGATGGGCTTTCTGCTGCTGCAGCCGGAGCCCGCGCACATCTGCATGCTCGGGCTCGGCGGCGGTTCGCTGGCGAAGTACTGCTACCGGCACCTGCCCGGTGCGGCGATCGACGCGGTCGAGATCAACCCGGACGTGATCGCGCTGCGGGACGTATTCAGGATTCCTGCCGATGACGGCCGGTTCAAGGTGGTATGCGCCGACGCCGCGGATCACCTGGAAAGGGCGGAGGTCCGGACGGACGTGATCCTGCACGACGCGTTCGTCGCGGACGGCATGCGTGGCCGGTGCACGGGTGCCGCATTCCTCGCTGCGTGCCGGGCGCGCCTGAGTGATACCGGCGTACTGGCGATCAACTTCATGGACGACGATCCGGCGTTGCCGCAACATCTCGAGCAACTGCGAGCGGTGTTCGGTGCGTCGTATACGCTGGTGCCGTGCGGCGACGACAACAACTACATCGCGTTCGCGTGGAAGGGCGGCCAGCGGCTGCCGTCACTCCGCATCCTGCTCGAACGCGCACTTGCGTGCGCACAGGCCGGCGAGCTCAAGCTGGGAGCCACGGCGAGACGCATGAAGGCCGGGGAGTGCATCGAGCCGCAGCGGCTGGTGCAGCGTACGCAGCCTCCGGGGCGGTGGGAGATTGGCGCGTAGGCGTTGAGCGGCTTTTAAGCGCCGCCGCGTGCGTGGCCGGTGCGGCCGCGCTTCGCTTACTTCACGCGCTTGCCGAGCGCGCTCTTGGTCTTGTACGTCACGCCGTGACGGTCGAGATACTCGCGGATCAGTTGCCGCACGACTTGCGAAGGCGTGAGATCCTGCTCTGCGCAGAGCATCTCGAATGCTTCCTTCTTCGCGGGATCGATCAGGACGGTCAGGCGGGCGGTTTTTGTTTCCATTGCGGGGCGAGGGTGGTCGGTATGTTAATCAAATTATAATCGATGAGCCTTCGGTGCCACTACCGGACACGCGGGGAAGCGTGGGGAAACGCGGCCGGGTGCGCATTCAGCGCTTGCTGCGGACCAGCGCGAGCAGGTCGTCGATCACCGGTACGATCGCCAGCGTGACGAGCACCGCGGCGAGCGGCACGGTCGATACGTAGCCGACATGCTTGAAGCCGATCGCGCCGGCCAGGCCGCCGATGAAGAACGACGAAAGCATCGTTGCGTGAATCCGCAGCTTCGAGCGGTTGGCGATCACCGCATGCGCGTCGACGTCGATCGCCGACCGGTTCCAGTAGAACAGCTTCCCGAGTTCGATGCCGAGGTCGGTCACGATGCCGGTCATGTGTGTGGTGCGGATCTCCGCGCCCGACAGCTTCGTGATCGTCGCGTTCTGAAGCCCCATGATGAAGCACAGCAGCGTCACGGTCACCGGCACGAAGAAGGTTTCCCACAGCGCGAGATGGCTGCCGAGCAGCCCGAACAGAAGCAGCAGCGCGGCCTCGACCAGCAGCGGCAGCATGAACTGGCTGTGCAGGCCGCGACGGCGGCCCCAGTTGACGAGGATCGCCGAGCAGCTGGCACCGATCAGGAACGACCCCAGCGAGCTGATGCCGGCCAGCGCGAGCCGCACGTCGCCGAGCGCCGTCTGGTCGGCGATCGCCGATACGATGCCGCTCATGTGCGACGTGTATTGCTTGACCGCGAGGAAGCCGCCGGCATTGGCCGCGCCGGCGACGAACGCCAGCGAAAACCCGAGCTGACGGTTTGCGGTCGCGCTGCGGTGTTTTCCCGTCAGGTTTCGAAAGTACTGCGCTGGCATGGTGGCTTCGCTCAATCGCCGCGGATCGCGGGCACGGACATGAAAACCGGCGCCGGGTGGCAGGGCGGGAACGCCGCATGCGTACGGGTGCCGGGTCTCTTGAATCATGTGATGGACATGATAATGTCATTATCATACTCTGTCAGCCGTATGGGGCTGACAGTACAATGTCGTGCTGCGCGGGCCGGCCGCGTCTTCGCTGCCGCATTGCCGTGCCGCCCGCATTCGCGATCACTTCTGCCCACCGCTTCATGACCCCGATCAAGTTCATCCTTCGCTACACTGCGATCCCGTTCACGGCCATCGTGGCCGTGGTGATCTGGACAGTCATACCATCGTCGAAAGAGATCGATGCGAGACAATATGCGGCGCTGTCGCGTGCGTACGCGAGTTTCCCGCTGCCGTTCCGGCGCGAGATCTCGGAAACGATGGACCACGGCCGGATCAACGACCGGCGCTACCAGGCGCTCGTGCGCGATTCGCTGGGCAACGGCGTCGCGCTGGACTGGCCGGCGTCGGGCGTCGGCGCGCTCGCCGACGAGCGGCAAAAACTGGCCGAACTGATTCAGGCCGATTCAGATCTTCAAGGGCATCACCAATGAAAACTCTGCTGGTTTCCGTGGCATTCGCGATGATCATCGCGAGCCTGATCTTCGCGCTGTATTTCATGAATCACGATCGCGGCAAGTCCAAGCGGATGGCATGGTCGCTCGCGGCACGCGTCGGGTTGTCGGTCACGCTGTTCCTGTCGCTGCTGATCGCTTACAAGCTGGGCTGGATCGAGCCGACGGGGTTGCCGATCGGCCGCTGAACGACGGGCGCCCCGTTGCAGGCGGGGCGTTCGCGGAAATTCGCGTTTTTTCGAGGCGAGTGACGATGCGATTGCGTACGCGACGTCATGGGCGGAGGGATGGCCAGGCCGTTCGATCCGGCTGAAGGCAAAGGGGCGGCGGCGCAACTGCGGCTCGAGCTTCGGGCATCGTGGATGCGTTACCGCCTGGGGTGCTTCATTTCCTCGGCTTCCATCGCGGCGACTCGTTCTTCACGTGCGGATACGGACTCCATGGCTTCGTCGATCGAGGCCAATGCATGTTCGCAGGCCAGTTTCACTTCTTCGACGGTAGCCTCTGGCGTCTCGTCGTCGCTTGGCGGAGGGGAAAGCATGTCTCCGAGCATCATCGCCAACTCAGGGGTGTCCCACGCTTCGCCCTTTCGCGCCTTCTTCTTTATATAGTGCCGGATTTCCGCGTCCTGCTCGGGCGAGAGTGGAAGGTGTCGAAACGTGTTGCCTGGGTTGGCGTCGATCATGATGGTGCTCCCGGGATTGCTCCCTGCAATGCGCGTGCACCCGGAAAAAGAGGGGGCGACGGAGGAGTCGGCTCTTATTTTCGGGAGCGTGAATCGTGAATGCGTTCGAGGCGGGCCAGGAGTTCGTCCACCTGGAGCGAGAGAACCTTGTTGCGCCCGGATTGCGTGCGAAGCTTGTTGAGCTTGACTCTCCAGTACGCTGGATCGTTGACGGTCGATCTGTTGATGAACGCGTGTTGCGCTTGCTCAAGCAGCCCGATCGATCGTCTGATATGGGCCAACTCGTGTGCCGCGTCGCAGTACCCGCTCATGTTTTTCGCCTTCTAATTATGATTTTCATCCTGACTTGCTGCACGGCGAGCGCACGTGCGCTCACGCCTAAGGCGATGCTGGAGTCAATGTCGGGCAGCACCACGGCTGCACGGCGTGACGGGCGTACTGATCATCCTTCTTGCGGCTGCGAGGCGGCCGGCCGGCTTGCAGCCTGCGTCGTCCGGCCACCGCAATTCATGCCGGAGGGCGAGAGGGCGACGCACGCGGCCCTCTGGCCGGCACGGCGTGCTCGATGTTCCTAGAACATTTTGCGGGGCGGCATCAGGCGTTTCGTCCGCAAGCGCTGCCTGGCAACGGCACTGGCCTTTTTCCGCTTGCGCTCCGTCGTGGGCTTTTCGTAGCTGGTGCGACTGCGCAACTCCCGAATCAACCCGGTCTTCTCGATACTGCGCCGGAATCGTCGCAGCGCGACATCGATCGGTTCGTTGGTCTTCAGTGTGATGGTTGTCATGTAACTCCTGGTTGAAAACGGTCGACAGGAAATCTAGCCGAGTCGTGTCATGACGGTGCTTGCGATCTCGTCGGATTCGAATTCCGAATACCCGGCTCCGATTGAAAACGCACGCACGGCCGCGAACATCTGCAACTCCTGTTGATGACATAGCGCGGAATGGGTCATTCCAGCGGGCAGGACAGCGTCGCTCCGCGTGACCTTGCACCCTCTGATCAGGTCAAGAAGTTCGTCGACGATCATTTCGTCCTCCAAATTGCTGGAAAGTTGCTTTGCCATCGTGAGTCGCGTCAGACGGCGCTCGAAAAGAAGCCCTGCTTTTCGCGATTTTCGTCGATGACACTCTCGGCATAGCGCAATGACGCACGACGTGCGTCACCGGCGGTATCGAACGGACTGTCGTCGAGAAGCCTGAACGTCTGGCTCTGCGTCAGCGTATCGGTGGTGCCGCGAAGACAAATCTTGACCGCTGCGTCGAAGCCGGCATCGTAGTTATGCGGGTTGCCATCCAACGCAGGCACGTGTGGGTAAATCAGTGGATAGATCTCGAATCCACGGTAAATATGCATGCTCATCATGAACTCCTGGCGATCGATTGCGGCGACTCGCAAGGACGAGCGTATTCAGCCAGCATCGCCTGATGCTTGGCGCGGCGGGTCGGTGTGAAAGGGACAAACGTTGCGAGCGAGGCAGTACGCGACGCAACACGGTGGCGGGTGGAGGGCGAGCGGGCAAACAGCAAACGGGCGCTCGAATGAAACCATCATACGCGCATCGTCGAGCGGGTGTCCATCTTATTTCGACCGCGACGACGCAACTGCCTCGACAACCAGTCGACGCCGACCGTTCATGCCTCTTACGGAAAACGAAACTTTTCCCCATTTAGCGACATCGGGCAGGGGTGGTATGCACCTGATGTTGCTTGCCGAAATTGTGACAACTGTCGAATCGACAGGGGGCCCGCGTCTGGACGTCAGTGCGAAGGCAGTGTCAGTGGCCAGCCGACGCACGTCGTTCCGTGATGCGAGCGGTAAGCCGGCGCGATCATTCGATTGGCGTTCGACGAAACGGGATTCGGCACATAGCGCGCATGCCACTGCAGGCGGGCGTAGACAAAAATGGGGTTGTCACCGTTTGCGAAGCAATGATGTCAATTCGCCAGTCGTCGTCGGTCGACAGGTGCGGAACCGTGGTGAATTCACGCGATTGCGCGCCACGCACTGAAGTTGTCACAGGGGGGGGAGGCTACGCAAAGGCTTCTGCCAACTTTCGACAGGGCCGTCACGACGGGGACGCTCGTGGTCGCGCGTTGTGTCGATTGCGAGTTTTATCTGATAACAATGCTATTGTGATAAGAATACTTATCCCGATGATGTTGATCGGAGTGAATCCCATCGGCGGATGGCAGCATCACTGGCGTGACTGAAACGGGTTCTGGGGCGCCAGCAGAGGCCGTAGCGTGGCGGGCGATGACGCTAGCCGCCCGCCCCGCCCGTGATGTCATGTCGATAGGCACGGGGAGAGCAACCGACGATGCGCTTGAACGCATGTCCGAACGCGCTATCCGAGTCGTAGCCGAGCATTTGCGCAATTGCCGATATCGATGCGTTCGAGCGTCGCAGTTCCCGCATTGCGAGCTGCACGCGCCAGCGCAGTACGTACTCGAGCGGCCCGAATCCCAGCCGCCGCTTGAAGTGCAGCGCGAACGTCGACCGCGATACGTGGCAGCAGGTCGCGAGTTCGTCGACTGTCCAGCGTCGCGCGGGCTCCGCATGAATGGCGACAAGCGCCGTGCTCACCCGGGAATCCGCGAACCCGGCGAGCCATCCGACATCGCTGTTCGCGCCGTCGTCCACGTAGCGGCGCAGGATCTCGACCAGCATCATGTGGCCGAGATGCCGAACCATCAGCGACGCCCCCGGTGATGGTTTGCCGAACTCATGTGCGAGCCGCTGCAGCGCCCAGCGCAACACCGCCGCTTGTTCGGATTCGCCGCTCACGACCACCACGGGCGGCAGGCTGCCAAGCAGCAGCGGCATGCCTTCCTCGTACGAGAAGCGGCCGCCGATCAGAAAGCAGTTCGCCTGTTCGCCATAGTGCGCGATGCCGTGTTCGACGTTCCGGTACACGTCGGCGGCGGGGACCGGCGTCACAGATGGATCGCTCGCCAGCGAAAATGCCCGCGGCGATGCGAGCAGGAAGCAGTCTCCCGTGCGCAGCCGGATCGGCACCCCGGCGCCGTCGACGGTCAGCCAGCAGCTTCCCTCGACAACCGCATTGAACTTGATTCCCTCGGGCGGGGGAATGGCAACCGCCCACTGGCCGCCCGCTCTCAGGCCGGTGAAATACGAGTCGCGCGTTTCCAGCAGCGACAGCACTTCCGACAGGGGATCCACGTTCACGCTCCGGACGATCTCGACGAAAAATCGGATTCTATTGCATTCACAGTCCGGGGGCGCCGCCGGAAAATGGCCTCGTGCAGTGACGCGACCGACAGGCGGGCGCGTGCTTCACGCATCGTTCCAGGAGCCTTCGATGACGAGCAGGCAACACCCCCTTCATTCCGGATTCGGCGCAGCGTCGACGGCAAGCGACGTACTGGCCGATCTCGACCTTCGTGGCAAGACCGCCATCGTCACGGGCGGCCATTCGGGCCTCGGCCTGGAAACGACGCGCGCACTGGCGCAAGCCGGTGCGACCGTTGTCGTCGGCGCACGGCACGTCGATGCCGCACGCGAAGCAACGCGCGGCATCGACGGTGTGGAGATTGCGGCACTCGACCTCGCCGATCTCGCGAGCGTGGCCGCATTCACGGCGCGGTTCGTCGATGGGCGGCGCAACGTGGACATCGTCATCAACAGCGCGGGCATCATGGCGTGCCCGGAGACGCGCGTCGGCGATGGCCGGGAAGCGCAGATGGCCGTCAATCATCTTGGCCATTACGCACTCGTCAACGGGCTGTGGCCCGTGCTTGCGCACGGCGGCGGCGCCCGCGTGGTCGCAGTGTCGTCGCTCGGGCACCGGCTGTCGCCGATTCGCTGGGATGACGTCCAGTTCGCACACGGTTACGACAAATGGCTCGCGTACGGGCAGTCGAAGACCGCCAACGCGCTGTTCGCGGTGCAGCTCGACGCGCTGGGCGCCCCGTTCGGTGTCCGCGCCTATTCGCTGCATCCGGGCAAGATCGCGACGCCGCTGCAGCGCCATCTGACACGTGAAGAGATGATGGCGCAGGGCTGGGTGGACGAGCACGGTGTGCCGGTCGATCCGACTTTCAAGACGCCGGCCCAGGGTGCCGCAACCCAGGTATGGGCGGCAACGTCGCCGCGCCTTGCGGCGATCGGCGGTATCTATTGCGAGGATTGCGACGTTGCGGTCGTCACGCAGGGAAACGAGGAATTCGGCGTGCGACCGCATGCGATCGATCCGGATGAGGCGGCGCGTCTGTGGGCGTGGTCCGCGAAGCTGACCGGAATCGATGCCTTTGCGGCGAGCCGCTGACGGCCGGGCGCGTACGAAGGAGGGCACAGGTACCGGCGGAGACCGGGCATGCGGCCGGCGCGAGATCCGCGCGCGGCCACTTGGTCACGCGTCGCGCGAAGCCCGCGGCTCATCTCCGCGATCGGTATCGCGGAAAGCGAGTCGGGGTTCGAGACAAGTGCATCGAAGGTTGATGCGAGTTGGCTGATCGCGAAGCTTGAGACAGCGATTGATTCCAATGAAGCGGGGGCAGTTCGCGGCGGCCGATCACTGTGCATATATCAGAGGGCGGTAAGCAAGATCAGGCCGATGGTCGCATCCGCCGTGTCAACCGGGTCAGGTTCCGACGCCACCACGGTGCGCCGGCGCCCGATCGGGCGATCGCCCGTCGCGTATCCGCTCAAGTCGCTCGATCGCCTCAACGTGGCCTCAAACACGAATCGATCCGCTGCTGTTTGCCGATCCGAAGTGGATCGAGTCGTCGCCGTACACGAAACACATGGGTTCGACGCATTGTCGCGATTGAAACCGGCGAAGCGGCCCGCCGTTACCGGGCCGCGACGACGATTACCCTACTTCACGGGGGTGAGGACCGGTGCGCCTTTGTTCTTGATGAGGAACACGACGAATTTTGCCGGCTTCGTGCTGCTGGCATTTCGCCCGACCGTGTGGACATCCTCCGGGCCTTCGTGGAACGTGTCGCCGGCATGGAGCGTGACCTCCTTGCCGCCGTTCAGGCCCATCACGATGCTGCCGTCGAGCACGTAGACGAAGGCGTGCGCGTCGTGACGATGAACGGGGTCGACGCTGCCGGGCGGATAGTCCACGACGATCATCTGGACTTCCTTGCCCGGATACTCGGGCAACGGCTCCGTGGTCAGCGGCGTGACCTTCGCGTGCGGCGCGGCGACGGCGGGTTGAACGGCCATCAGCAGCGACGATACCAGCGACGCGAGTACGAGCATGATGCGTTTCATGTCGTCACTCCAGGTTGGCCTTGTCGAGCCCGAACATCTTGTCGAACGATCCCGGCACGATGCGGAATGCGACATTCAGCCGGTTCCAGCTATTGATGGCGCCCACGAGGACGGTGAGATCCGACAATTCCTGCTCGGAATAGTGTTCCCGCATGCGTGCGTAGAGGTCGTCCGGCACGCCATGCGCGGGGAGGCGGGTCAGTACCTCGGTCCATTCCAGCGCGGCGCGCTCGCGGGGTGAAAACAGCGTCGATTCGAGCCAGATCGCGACGTGGTGCAGGCGCAATTCACGCTCGCCATGAATCTTCGCCATCTTGATGTGCATGTCGACGCAGAATGCGCAGCCGTTGAGCTGCGATGCCCGGATCTCGACGAGCTCGCGCACCGGCGCCTCGATCGTCGTCTTCTGAAACAGGCCGTCCAGCTCGATGAGCTTCCTGGTCAGTTCCGGCGATTGCTGGAAGTAGTTGATACGTTGCGTCATGATCTGTTCTCCTGATCGGTTGAAGCGGTGCCGCCGGCGCGTCGGATGGTGATTCGCCGCAGCACCTGCCTGGCAACCATCGTAATCGTGCGCCCCGGGGGCCAGTAGTACCGGCAAGGTGCGCACTCTGTTGCCGCTTCCGCACCAGTCGCTCATCATGCCGACACGGCGATGAAGCCACATATGCCTTGTCGTGCCATCTTCGTATAAGGACAGAGACGTTCCGTGTCGCGTACGAGACCTTCCGCGACGGGCAACTCGACACCCGGCATGCGGACGATGACGTTGGCAACCAGCGCATATCCGCCATCTACCGGATCGCGGCCGAACGAGACTTCAACGGCGACGGTCGTTTCCCGGATATCGACCCGCGCGCGTTGCGCCAGCAGGCTCAGCGCACCGTGAAAGCATGCGGCGTAACCGGCGGCAAATAGCTGCTCGGGATTGGTGCCGCCGCCCGGGCCGCCCAGTTCGACAGGTACGCGCAGATCGAGGGCGAGACTGCCGTCGTCGGATTTCGCGACGCCCGATGCACGGCCGTGCCTGGATGTACCGCCAGAGACCGTGACCGTGGTCGTGTAGAGCGGGGCGAATTCCTTCCCGCGGTATTTGTCGAGCAGTGTCAGCGGCGGAGGTTGCAACCTCTCGTTCTCCATATGCCTCCCGGTTGCTGGTATAGCCAACGCGAACGTCTCTCGTACCTTGCGTATCGAGGCGCTGCGTTGTTCTTCGAAGCGAATCAGCGCAACGGCGCAGCGCTTGCCTGCCAGTCAATCCCCTCGAGTGCCATCCCGTCGATGGACCACACGTACTTGCATGCTAGGCAAAGACGAGCCGACGCACCAGACCGACTCGGGATGCATGGTGTTGCCCGTTCCGCACCAATGCAGTCGATGGAAGGGGGGAGCGTGCAGGGCGGCCAGACCCTGGTTCAGAAACCGGGCCGCTCGATCAGATGTCCCGCGTGCGCGGGATGACGACCGCCTGGCCGTGCAGTGTGCCGTCGGCGTCGAGTAGTTGCCACAGCGTGGCTTCCTCGATCATGAAGCGCTGGCCTGACTTGGTGACCCGCACGCCCTTGTAGCCCGCCTCGTAGCCGAGCCGCTGTACGCGTGCGAGGAATTGCTGCCGCTCCTCGCGATTCGGGGCCTCGGCTGAAAGTCGGGACGGCAGTCGGGTGATTTCATCCCAGCTGTACCCGAACCGGCGCTGCGCGGCCTTGTTGCCGTAAATAAAGACCGGGTCGGGATCGGTGTTGTGCGCGAGTACCGCGAACGGCGCATGCTCATAGAGCCATTCGGTAGCTTCGTCCACGTGCATGGCCTGAGGCACCAGGGGGCGGCCAAGCAGCCGGGCGTAGCTGTCGGCAAGGAGCTGATAGAACGCTGGATTGCTGTGGAGTGGGATCATCTGGAACATCTCGACGGAGATCGTGGGCCCGTCTGCGCGACTGTGTGGGTGCTTACGATACAGCATCCGCAGACTACTATTCCTGGTTAAATGATTTCCGCAACGTGGACGATGACCCACGCCGCCGGAACGAGCGCCGCCTGAGCGCACAGCGTGCCGAGAACACGCGCGCCGGCGAGCGTCGTGATGGCCCGCCGAAAGCTGTTTTCCGATATCCGGCCCTCGATGACATCGTCGGTCATGACGGAAACCTGCGGGTCGATGACGACGGCCAGCACCACGGTCGCGAAGCCGTTGATGACGGACGACAGGTTCGCGCATGTCACCCTCAGGTCGGGTTTCAGGTAACCCGCATACAGCGACGCGAACACACCGACCGTCCAGATCGCCATGGCCGCCACGTTCAGCACGATGACTTTCCAGGACACGCCGGTGCTCGCGGTCAGCTGCGTGACGTTGTGGCGGGAAGGCAATCGTGCGCCCACGCGAAGATAGTTGACGCCGGCGCGACTGCAGGCGTCCACCAGCAGCCGCGGAATCGAACGGTTCACCTGGAAATGTTCGACGGCGCGGCTGAAATAACGCTGGAAAGTCGGGATCAGGAAGGCGCCGGCAATGCTCGCCACGGTAGCGCTCAGCAGGAAGAGCCGGAAATCGGTGAGCAACCCGCTGCCCATCCGATGCGCAATATCCATTTCGACCCGTTTCGCGATGAACGGCCCCTGGAAGGAGTTGGCCGTCCGGGAAACCAGCGCGATGATCCCGAACAAGGAGAACGACAAGGCGATCCGGCGCGTTCGAACGCCGGCAATCCGCACCGCATAGGCCAGTGTCGCGATCACATGGATGACGAATGTAAGCCCGCAAATGATCCAAAGCTGACTGTCCATGCTGTGACGGCGCGTGTGGCGGAGGCATGAGTGTACCCGAGCAAAGTACCGGCTCAGTTGTCGAGCGGCGCACGGTCTCGGGAGCGCAATGCCCGGTTCGTCGGGGTCGGGGCGGGAGGACGCGCGAAGCCGGGGCAGCAAGAGTCGTGGTGGCGATTTCGGTCGCCCGCCGCACGAGCCGGGCGATACGCGCTGCTTCGGCGCATGAGGGCGCCATGGCGGTCACTGCGTGAAAAGCTGCTGCCCGGCGACGCCGATTGCCGTGTCGTTCATCGCGATCATCGGTTCCACGTCGAAGCCGGCGACACGCCAAGCATCGATGCCGCCGGTGAGCGGCAAGGCGAGCTTGACGCCGGACAGCCGCAACTGCCTGGCCACCGATGCGGCAGACGCTTCGTGCGGACACGCGCAATAGATGACCAGCGTCCGGTTCGTTCCATAGCGCTCCATGATCTGGCGGGGCTGGTGTTCATCGGCGATCAGCGCGCCCGGAATGACAAACGGATCGCGCGTTCTCCCCTCGGCGGAACGGATATCGATCACGGCCGGCCGCGGCTTGTTCGCGAGCAGCGCATGCAATTCGCCCGCGCTGATCCGCGCGTTCCCGAGCGCATTTGCCATCATCTGCCTGCGGCAGTAGCCATACAGAAAGTACAGCACCGGGGCGATGCCGATCACGACGAGCGCTTGCCAGCCGAGACGGGCGACAGTCGCGAAGATCGCATCGATCTGCGACGCGAACAGCGTGCCGACGGCGAGGCCGATCGACGCCCACAGCGCAATGCCGGCGCAATCGTGCAGGACGAAGGCACGCACCCGGACGGCCATCGCACCGCAGAGCGGAACGGCAACGAGCGAAAGGCCGGGTACGAATCGTGCCACGACGAGCACGCGAACGCCCCAGCGTCCGAAAAAGCGCTCGGTCGTCGTGACGCACGCTTCGCGCGACGGCGACAGGCCGCAGACGGTGTGAAGCGTGCGCTTGCCATACCGTTTGCCTCCCTGGAACCAGACCAGATCGCCGAGCAGGCCGCCGATCACGGCGGCACCCAGTATCGTCAGGAAATGCAGCAGCGTCGACGACCCGACATGCGCGACGAGCGCGGTGCCAGCACCTACCGTGATCAACGTCGGTATGGCAGGCAACGGGAGGCCGAGCGAAGACCCGAGCACGTTCAGGAATACGACCCATGTGCCGTACCGCGCGATCAATTCATGCGACATCATGATGCTCTCCTTGAGGCGTTTGCCGGCGCGACCAATGACGCGTGAAGACGCGACGCGGCGTAGATTTGCCGCGTGGTTTCGCGCGTTGCGCTTGCGGTGTCGTCCCTGTGCTCCGGAACGCATCGGGCAGCATGTACGGCCACCGTCAGCGCCAAGCGTAGGCGATGTAGTCGCGCGGCAGTAGCGCCGCGAAGGACCTCACCATGTTGTCTCGGCGACAACAATCGACGAAAGGTGGATTGCCCGGAGCAGGAAACAGGCAGGGAGCGCGATGCGGCTCGAACGACGGCATCGACGGCGGCACGTGCAGCGTGTAGTCGCGTCGAGCGGCGTCGGAAAGGCGCTGAGCGCCCTAAAGCGCAATGATCGTGCGGCTCGACGCTTCGCTTTCTTGTTCTCCGAGCATCGCCTTCAGGTCGCGCTCGATCGTGCTGCACAGCGTTGAAATGGGCACATCGTTCGCACCGCCTTCAAACGGGTTCTCGGTGCTTTCGCCCACCTGTTCGAGCGACGTATACATCCACGAGACGGCGACGCTGCACGGCACGACCAGCCATACCATGTTGCCGTGCATGAAGCCGCTCACGCCGTCGTTCAATCGATTGAATTCGTTCAGAAGACCGAACGGAAGCGAAAGGCAGAAGAACCGCACGAACAGCGAGCTGACGGTCGCGTACTGGCGCGGATAGGGGAAGTTCTTGAATCGCTCCGATCTCGACTGGAGATCGACGAAGTCCCCGATCGTCTTTTGAAGCTCCATGTAAAAACCCGAATTCAGCTGGCCGGCCTGGTAAAGCGTCTTGAGCGACGTACCTTGAAGGCTCAGCACGCATGTCGTGATGGAGGAGGACGACAGCGCCTGCGCCGTTTCCGCGGGAGACAGGTATTGGGGCAGCAGTTCCCCGATGTCCTTTTCCCATTCGGGAACACGATAGAAGCGGCGGTACTCCGCGTTGTAGCGTCTGGTCGTGCTTTCCCAGATCCTCGGGCGACGCAGGTCGTATCGCAGCGCGGTCAGCCAGGCGAGGTGGCGGTATACCAGCTTTCGGGCAACCTCTTCGTCCGCGACGAAGTCGCGCGCAATTTGTCCCCAGCGGCGGCTCTTGCTCAGGATGCCGGTCCAGATTTCCAGCGCATCCGCTGCACGGTTGTACGTCTGGACGTTCTTGAAGCCGACGATGAACGACGTGGCGGTGCCGAGGAGCACCACGATCGTCAGGGGGATCGACAGCCACGTGATCGAAAAGAACTTGTACAGCACGACCGGAACGGAACCGAAAATGAGCAGCTCGTAGATCTTCCAGCGCGTCCAGATCAGGAATTCCGATAGCTTGTACGATCTTCCGAGATGCATTTCATTTGCCTCATCGACGATTCAGGTGGGTGACGAAGGGGGGCAGCAACGCACGAACTTCGCCGCACATCATGCCTGCTATCGATTCCGGTGACATGCGATCGATTGGTGCCGCGCAGGCAACATCGTGGGCACGGTTGCGGACCTACTGCGCGCGTCCGCATCGCCCTACGATGATTTCGCGCGGCGGATGGCCGCGGTCGACATCAACCGAGGGCAATGATCATGTCGCAGAAAATCCTGATAGTGGGGGCCGGTTTTGCCGGCGTGTGGGGCGCACTGGGCGCGGCTCGCGTACTCGACGCCGCCGGCGTCACGAGTAGTGACGTTGAGATCACGCTGGTTTCCCCGAAGCCGGAATTGCAGATCCGGCCGCGGTTGTACGAAAGCGGGCCGCAGCACATGGCCGCGCCGCTGCTGCCGCTGCTCGATGCCGTCGGCGTGAAATTTCTCGAGGGCAGTGTCGAGGAAATCGACGTTCGCGAGAAGACGGTCGGTGTTGCTTGCGCCGACGGCGAGAAGCGCCAGATCGCGTACGACCGGCTGTTGCTGACCAGCGGCAGCAAGCTGAGCAGGCCGCCAGTGCCCGGGCTCGCGGAACACGCGTTCTCCGTCGATTGCATCGAGGACGCGGTCGCACTCGACGCGCACTTCGCGACGCTCGCGAAACTGCCGGAATCGCCAGCACGCAATACCGTTGCGGTGGTCGGCTGCGGTTTCACTGGCATCGAGGTCGCCACCGAGTTGCCCAAGCGATTGCGCGAGTGGTTTGGCCCGGATGCGAAGAGCCGTGTCGTCGTGATCGGCGCGCAGGACGACATCGGCCCCGATCTCGGGCCCAATCCTCGCCCGCACGTCGCTGAAGCCTTCGATTCGCTGGGCGTCGAAGCCGTGCTCGGTTCGCGTGTCGTGTCGATCGCGGCCGACGGCGTTCGCACCGCATCGGGCACGCATATCGAAGCGATGACCGTGATCTGGGCAGGCGGAATGCGCGCCAGCCCGCTGGCGGCGCAAGTCTCGTCGCATCTCGACGCGCTCGGACGTGTCGCGGTCACGGCCGATCTTCGGGTCGCCGACGCACCGCACGTATTCGTGGCGGGAGACGTGGCGCGGGCACGGTGCGACGACGACGGGCACGATGCATTGATGTCGTGCCAGCACGCGATCGTGATGGGGCAATTCGGCGGACACAACGTGGCCGCGGATCTGATCGGTGTGCCGACGCTGACGTACCGCCAGCCGTTCTATGCGACATGCGTCGACCTTGGCGAGTGGGGCGCTGTTTACTCGGAAGGCTGGGATCGGCAGATCAAGCTGACGCACGCGGAAGGAAAGGCGCGCAAGCAGATGATCAACACTCAGTGGATCTACCCGCCGGCGCCGAATCGCACCGACGCGCTGGCAGCGGGTAATCCGCTGGCATCGTTCGGCTGATCGGACGGCGCCCCGCGTGTGTCGCGAGATGCGCGGCGGGGCGTGCAGGCACGCGGCGACGGTTGAAAGGTATCGGCGACCAAGACGCCGCCGCGGCACGCAAGGCGTCGATTCAGTCGACGACGGTCATGATGTTGACGGTGCCTTGCCGCGCCATCTTTGCATACGGGCACAGGCGCTCGGCGGTGCGGACCATTTCCTCCGCAACGCTGCGATCGACGCCCGGCATCCGCACCCGAACGTCGACGAGCAATGCAAAGCCACCGTCCATCGGATCGCGGCCGAACGACACCTGCACTTCCACGGCCGTCTCGGGGGCCTCCATTTCGGCGCGTTTCCCGAGCAGATTGAGCGCGCCGTGGAAGCACGCGGCGAACCCTGCCGCGAACAACTGCTCCGGATTGGTCCCGTTGCCGGGCCCGCCGAACTCGGCGGGCAGGCGCAGATCGACCGCGAGATTGCCGTCGTCGGAGCGGGCCACGCCGGATGCGCGGCCGTGTCCCGTCTCGCCGCCGGAAACGGTGACGGTCGTCGTGTAAAGGGGTTGAAAGTCACGGCCCCGATACCTGTCGAGGAGAGACAGCGAGGGGGCCTGCAGCTTCTTGTCATCCATGATGCCTGCTCGAGTTCAGCGACGCGCTTCGACGGTCGAAACGTCTTGCGAAGGGGGTTGCACGCCCCACGCGAATTGCGTCTGCCGCGAAGGGTGGGTGTCGAGCGATCGTGTGACGAATACGGCAATCGCCCGGTGCAGCCTGATTCCTGGTTCGTCCACGAAAGAACGACGTGCCCATGCTAGAGGCGTGCACATGGCGGCGGTATGGCCGTTCAGGGCGATTGTCTGTTTCCCGTCGGACACCAATCCGGAACCCGGCGCGCCGGGCGCAGCCGCGAATTTCCGTGCGTCAGCGGTCCAGGCACGCGCGCAGCGTGTGCGCGTGACGGTGCGCTTCGGCCGCATCGACGACGTTCGCGAACCCGATGACGAGCCCGCGCGGCGTCTGCTGCGTGTGGCTGTTCGTATACCAGATCGAGAGCGGCAGGATCGCAAGGCCCGCTTCGCGGGCGCGCGCGGCGACGGCGACGTCGTCGACCGGCCCGTCGGGCCCGTCCGGGAACCGCACCGCGAACTGGATTCCGCCGGGCGGCAACTCGACGATCAGCCGCTCGCCGAATGCCTGCCGCAAGGCGTTCACGATCAGCGTGCGCCGTTCGCCGTACAGCGTACGCATCCGCTTCAGGTGCCGGGCAAAGTGCCCCTGTTCGATGAAATCCGCCAGGGCGGCCTGCAGCAGTGTCGGCGAGCCGGCATTCATGCTGCATGCGACGCGGTCGACACGCTCTATCGCGCGCTCGGGCACGACCGCGTAGGCGAGCCGCAAACCGGGATACATCGCCTTGCTGAAGGTACTGCAATAGATCACGTGATCCCGCCGGTCGAGACTCTTCAGCGCCTGCAGCGGGCGGCCGAGATAGCGAAACTCGCTGTCGTAGTCGTCCT
>NZ_WIXR01000006.1:0-29991 GCF_019425585.1 Burkholderia sp. COPS
GATCCGAGGATCAGCTCGCTTTCATCAAGCGCCCACACTTATCGGCTGTTAATTTTTAAAGAGCAATCTGCGAGGAACTTCGTGTTTCTCAGCAGCGCTGCGTTTTCAGCAGCAGAGAAGCGAGATTATGAACCGTGTTTCGCAGCTCGTCAACAACTTTTTACACTACATCGTTGCGACTGCGGGGTTCAACTTCCAGGCCAGCTGCGCGCCCAAGACTGCAGCACACCACCAGCTTTGCTTCCCCTTCCGCGCTGCGTTTCCGTTAGCGCGAAAGAGGCGTGATTCTAAGCACCCGCCCCCATCCACGCAAGCCCTTTGTGAAAATATTTTGAGAAAGTCCCCGTGCGCTGGCGCGCACGGGGACCGGGGCTCAGTGGGCCGGGTTCGACAACCGATACCAGCCAGGCACCGGCCACTTACCTCGGGCGCCTCAATCAGCGGTGCTTGAACACCGGCTTCCGCTTTTCAACGAATGCCGCCATCCCCTCCTTCTGGTCTTCGGTCGCGAACAGCGAATGGAACAGCCGGCGCTCGAAGTGAACGCCCTCGGCCAGCGTCGTCTCGTACGCACGGTTCACCGACTCCTTGACCATCATGACCGCCGGCAGCGAAAACTCGGCGATCGTCGCCGCGGCGGCAATCGCCTCGTCGAGCAGCGTGTCGGCCGGCAGCACACGCGACACGAGCCCCGCACGCTCCGCTTCGGCTGCATCCATGAAGCGGGCCGTCAGGCACATGTCCATCGCCTTAGCCTTCGACACCGCGCGCGGCAGACGCTGCGTACCGCCCGCCCCCGGCATGACGCCCAGCTTGATTTCTGGCTGGCCGAACTTGGCCGTGTCCGCCGCGAAGATGATGTCGCACATCATGGCCAGCTCGCAGCCACCGCCCAGCGCAAAGCCCGACACCGCCGCAATGATCGGCTTGCGAATTTCGCGAACCGTCTCCCAGTTACGTGTGATGTAGTCGCCCCGGTAGGCATCCATATAGGAATAGGTCGCCATCATGCCGATGTCCGCGCCAGCCGCGAACGCCTTCTCGCTCCCGGTCACGACGATCGCGCCGATGCCATCGTCCGCATCGAATGCCTTCAGCGCGTCACCCAGTTCATCCATCAGCGCATCGTTCAGCGCATTCAGCGCCTTCGGACGGTTCAGCGTAACCAGCCCGACACGCCCCCGGGTCTCCACCAGGATGTTCTCGTAAGCCATCTATTTCTCCTCGATCAATGAAATGAGAAACGCCTCGCACATGCGAATAGTTTGATGCTACCATTCTCCGACCAACCGGTCGGTTAATTAATCGATCCAACCCCTCTCATCGTCCATCAGGCTGCCGCCATGACCCATGCACTGTTCACGAAGCACGAAGACACGCTGAAGCACGCACTCGCCGCCATCGAGAGCCGCGGGTACTGGAGCCCGTTCGCCGAAATGCCGAGCCCCAAAGTGTACGGGGAAAGCGCGAACGCAGATGGCGAGGCCGCGTTCAAGTCCTACCTCGACAAGACGTTCGCGCTCGACCAGCCGGCGTCCGGAGAAACGGTCGGCGCGGAACGGTCGCCGTACGGCATCGCATTGGGCATCCGGTATCCGAAGTCGACGCCCGACGAACTGATCGCCGCCGCTGCCGCCGCGCAGCGTTCATGGCGTGAAGCCGGCCCGAGCGCCTGGATCGGCGTAAGCCTCGAAATCCTCGCGCGCCTGAATCGTGCGAGCTTCGAGATCGCCTACAGCGTGATGCACACCACGGGGCAGGCATTCATGATGGCGTTCCAGGCCGGCGGCCCGCACGCGCAGGATCGCGCGCTCGAAGCCGTTGCCTATGCGTGGGACGAACTGCGCCGCATTCCGGCCGATGCGCACTGGGAAAAACCGCAAGGCAAGAACCCGCCGCTCGCGATGCACAAGCGCTACACGATCGTCCCGCGCGGCACCGGCCTGGTACTCGGCTGCTGCACGTTCCCGACCTGGAACGGTTACCCGGGATTGTTCGCCGATCTGGCCACCGGCAACACCGTGATCGTCAAACCGCATCCGGGCGCGATCCTGCCTCTCGCGATCACGGTCCGGATCGCTCGCGACGTGCTGCGCGAAGCCGGCTTCGATCCGAACGTCGTCACGCTCCTCGCGACCGAACCCAACGACGGCGCACTCGTTCAGGATCTCGCGCTGCGCCCCGAGATCAAGCTGATCGACTTCACCGGCAGCACGCAAAACGGCACGTGGCTCGAGCGCCATGCCCACCAGGCACAGGTCTACACGGAGAAGGCAGGCGTCAACCAGATCGTGATCGACTCGACCGACGACCTGAAGGCCACCGCCAAGAACATCGCGTTCTCGCTGGCGCTGTACTCCGGCCAGATGTGCACGGCACCGCAGAACATCTACGTGCCGCGCGACGGCATCCGGACGGCGGACGGCCATGCGAGCTTCGACGAAGTCGCACAGGCAATCGCCGTTGCAGTACAAAAACTCACCGGCGATCCGGCCCGTTCGGTCGAACTGATCGGCGCGATCCAGAACGAAGGCGTGACCGCACGCATCGACAACGCCCGCCAGCTCGGCCGCGTGCTCGCCGACAGCCTGACCCTCCAGCACCCCGCGTTCCCCGATGCCCGCGTGCGCACACCGCTCGTGCTGCAACTCGACGTGGCCGATCGCGAAAAATTCACGCAGGAGTGGTTCGGCCCGATCTCGTTCGTGATCGCAACCGACTCGACCGCGCAGTCGCTCGATCTCGCCGGTGAAATCGCGGCAGAACATGGCGCGCTGACGCTCTCCGTCTACAGTACCGACGAAGCCATCGTCGACGCCGCACACGACGCGGCGGTGCGCGGCGGCGTCGCGCTGTCGATCAACCTGACCGGCGGCGTGTTCGTGAACCAGTCGGCAGCGTTCTCGGATTTCCACGGCACGGGCGCGAACCCGGCAGCCAACGCGGCGCTGGCGGACCCGGCATTCGTCGCCAACCGGTTCCGCGTCGTGCAAAGCCGTGTCCATGTTGCGCCGAAAGCGGCACCCGCGGAAGCCGGTCAACCTGCATAACCCGAATGGTCGACGTGCAAACGCCGCCACGTTCTCTACCATGAACGAATCCGCCACCCGGCGGGTTCGTTGCTCATCGATACGCCCATGACAGACGCCTATATCTGCGACGCGATTCGCACCCCCATCGGCCGCTACGGCGGCGCCCTGAAAGATGTCCGCGCCGACGACCTCGGTGCGGTACCGCTCAAGGCGCTCGTGGAGCGCAACCGCGACGTCGACTGGACGGCGATCGACGACGTGATCTACGGCTGCGCGAACCAGGCCGGTGAGGACAACCGCAACGTCGCCCGCATGTCCGCGCTGCTCGCGGGGCTGCCGACCGACGTGCCCGGCACGACGCTGAACCGCCTGTGCGGCTCCGGGATGGACGCGGTCGGCACTGCTGCGCGCGCGATCAAGGCCGGGGAGGCGCGCCTGATGATCGCGGGCGGCGTCGAGAGCATGACGCGCGCGCCGTTCGTGATGGGCAAGGCCGCGAGCGCATTCGCGCGCCAGGCCGACATCCACGACACGACGATCGGCTGGCGCTTCGTCAATCCGTTGATGAAACAGCTGTATGGCGTCGATTCGATGCCGGAGACGGCCGAGAACGTCGCGGTCGACTACAACATCAGCCGTGCCGACCAGGACCTGTTCGCGCTGCGCAGCCAGCAGAAAGCGGCGCGTGCGCAGCAGGACGGCACGCTCGCCGAGGAAATCGTCGCGGTCACGATTCAGCAGAAGAAAGGCGATCCGGTGGTCGTCTCGCGCGACGAGCATCCGCGCGAAACGTCGCTCGAAACGCTCGCGAAGCTGAAAGGCGTCGTGCGCCCGGACGGTTCGGTAACGGCCGGCAACGCATCGGGCGTCAACGACGGTGCGTGCGCGCTGCTGCTCGCCAATGCACAGGCAGCGGACCAGTACGGCCTGCGCCGCCGCGCACGGGTCGTCGGAATGGCGACGGCCGGCGTCGCGCCGCGCGTGATGGGCATCGGTCCCGCACCGGCCACGCAGAAACTGCTGCGCCAGCTCGGCATGACCATCGACCAGTTCGACGTGATCAAGCTGAACGAGGCGTTTGCGTCGCAAGGTCTGGCGGTGCTGCGCATGCTCGGCGTCGCCGACGACGATCCGCGCGTGAACCCGAACGGCGGCGCAATCGCACTGGGCCATCCGCTCGGCGCATCGGGCGCCCGGCTCGTGACCACGGCCCTTCACCAACTCGAGCGTACGGGCGGCCGCTTTGCGCTCTGTACGATGTGCATCGGCGTCGGCCAGGGTATCGCGATCGCGATCGAACGCGTGTAACCCACGCACCGCGCGCCTATAACGAAGTCATGAAGGAGACACTGCATGTCCTATCAGGCGATTCAGCTGGATATCGATCGCGCCTCGAACGTGGCCACGATTACCCTCAACCGCCCCGACAAGCTGAACAGCTTTACGCGGGCGATGCATCGCGAACTGCAGTCGGCACTCGATGATGTCGAAGCGGCCGGTGCGCGCGCGCTGATCCTGACTGGCGCGGGGCGCGGCTTCTGCGCGGGCCAGGACCTGGCCGATCTCGACTTCACGCCGGGCGCGTCCACCGACCTCGGCGCGCTGATCGACGAGCACTTCAATCCGCTGATCCGCCGCCTGCAGCGTCTGCCGATTCCGGTCATCGCCGCCGTCAACGGCACCGCGGCCGGCGCCGGCGCGAACCTCGCGCTCGCGTGCGATCTCGTGTTCGCCGCCCGATCGAGCAGTTTCATCCAGGCCTTCGTCAAGATCGGGCTCGTACCCGATTCGGGCGGCACATGGTTCCTGCCGCAACGCGTCGGTATGGCACGCGCGCTGGGGCTCGCGCTGACCGGCGACAAGCTCGGCGCCGAACAGGCCGAGCAATGGGGCTTGATCTGGCGCGCGGTCGACGACGACACCCTCGCTGCGTCAGTCCGCCAGCTCGCCACCCAGCTTGCGCAACAGCCGACGCTCGCGATCGCATCGATCAAGCAATCGATGCGCGACAGCGTCACGAACACGCTCGACCAGCAACTCGACCAGGAACGCGACCTGCAGCGCAAGCTCGGTCAGTCGTACGACTATGCGGAAGGCGTGAAGGCGTTCATCGAGAAGCGCGCACCGCGCTTCGAGGGGCGTTGACATGACGGACGCCACTGCCACACTCGACCCCGACTCGCTCGCCCGTGCCGCCGCGCGAGCCATGTACGACGCCGACGCATGCAGCCGCGCGTTCGGGATGGAAATCGCCGAAGTACGCGCCGGCTACGCGCGCCTGCAAATGCGCGTGCGGCCCGAATTCCTGAACGGGCATCAGACCTGCCATGGCGGGATCATCTTCACGCTGGCCGATTCGACGTTCGCGTTCGCATGCAACTCGTACAACGTGAACGCAGTCGCGGCCGGCTGCTCGATCGAATTCCTGCGCCCCGTGCACGGCGACGACGTGCTGACGGCCGAGGCGATCGAGCAGGCACGCGCCGGCCGCCAAGGGATCTACGACATCCGCGTCACGAACCAGACCGGAGAAACCGTCGCGATGTTTCGCGGCAAATCCGCCCAGATCAAGGGTACGGTCATCCCGGAAGACCGCTGACGTCGACGGCTCGCACATAACAAACACTGGAGACATGCATGACTACCCCGCTACCGCTCGAGCCGATCGAGACCGCCTCACGCGACGAGCTGACCGCGCTGCAGCTCGAACGCCTCAAGTGGTCGCTCCGGCATGCCTATGACCACTCTCCCGTCTATCGTCGCAAGTTCGACGACGCGGGCGTCCATCCGGACGACCTGAAGACGCTCGCCGACCTGTCGCGCTTCCCGTTCACGACGAAGAGCGACCTGCGCGACAGTTACCCGTTCGGGATGTTCGCGGTGCCGCAGGACCAGATCTCGCGCATTCATGCGTCGTCGGGCACGACCGGCAAGCCGACGGTCGTCGGCTATACGGCCGGCGACATCGACACATGGGCGAATCTCGTCGCGCGCTCGATCCGCGCCGCCGGTGCGCGCCGCGGCGACAAGGTGCACGTGAGCTACGGCTACGGCCTGTTCACAGGCGGGCTCGGTGCGCACTACGGCGCCGAACGCGCAGGGCTGACCGTGATCCCGTTCGGCGGCGGCCAGACCGAAAAGCAGGTGCAGCTGATCCAGGATTTCCGGCCCGACATCATCATGGTGACGCCGAGCTACATGCTGTCGATCGCCGACGAAATCGAGCGCCAGGGTCTCGATCCCGTGCAGAGTTCGCTGCGCATCGGCATCTTCGGCGCGGAACCGTGGACCAACGACATGCGCGTCGCGATCGAGCAGCGGATGGGCATCGACGCGGTCGATATCTACGGACTTTCCGAAGTGATGGGCCCCGGCGTCGCGTCCGAATGCGTCGAGACCAAGGACGGCCCGACCATCTGGGAAGACCACTTTTATCCGGAAATCATCGACCCTGAAACGGGCGAAGTGCTTCCGGATGGCGAACTCGGCGAGCTCGTGTTCACGTCGCTGACGAAGGAGGCACTGCCGATCGTCCGCTACCGCACCCGCGACCTCACGCGGCTGCTGCCTGGCACTGCCCGCACGATGCGCCGGATGGAGAAGATCACGGGGCGTTCGGACGACATGATGATCGTGCGCGGTGTCAACGTGTTCCCGACGCAAATCGAGGAGCAGTTGCTCAAGCAGCGCGCACTCGCACCGCACTATCAGATCGTACTGACAAAGGAAGGCCCGCTCGACGTGCTGACGCTCAATGTCGAGCCCTGTCCGGAGACTGCGCCCGATACGGCGGCGATTCATGCGGCCAAACAGGCGCTCGCACACGACATCAAGTCGCTGATCGGCGTGACGGCCGTAATCAACGTGCTGCCCGTGAACGGGATCGAGCGTTCGGTCGGCAAGGCGCGACGCGTCGTCGACAAGCGCAAGGGCTGACGGCAATCGCCGCGCGTGCACGACGTGCGGTGAATCCGCGGCTGCAAATGAAACAGCCCGATCGGCCAACGCCGATCGGGCTGTTTCATTCCGGGCCGCCTCTGAGGCACCCGTCGAGGCAAAAGGCGCGTCACGAAAACTCACGCCGCACGTGGCGCCCTCGCAATCAGCGCGACACGCCCCACACACTCCATCGCGCCCACGAGTGCACCCTCCGATGCATCGGCAGCGGCGGCCCGGACAACCCGGGCCGCCTCAAGTCACGAGTTCGGGAACAGCAGCCACATCCGGCCTACCTGCTTCATCCGGCCGGCCTGATCGCCTGCGTCGTCGCCGAGCCCCCAGAAATAGTCGGCCCGCACGCCGCCCTTGATCGCGGAGCCCGTATCCTGCGCGAACACGAGCCGGTTCATCGGCGTATTCGTCAGCGGGCGCGTGGTCTGCAGGAACACCGGCGTGCCGAGCGGGATCGACGACGGGTCGACCGCGATCGAGCGTTCCGGCGTCAGCGGCACGCCGAGCGC
The DNA here is from genome assembly GCF_019425585.1 of Burkholderia sp. COPS. Lineage (NCBI taxonomy): Bacteria > Pseudomonadati > Pseudomonadota > Betaproteobacteria > Burkholderiales > Burkholderiaceae > Burkholderia > Burkholderia sp. COPS. The sequence goes on from NZ_WIXR01000006.1 coordinate 7,493, forward strand.
GCCGATCGGGCCGTCCGCGCCGCCGTGCGGCGCATCCTCCTTGGTCGGCATGTCGCGGAAGAACACGAACCGCGGGTTCGTGTCGAGCAACGCGTCGACGCGATTCGGGTTCGCCTTCGCCCACGCCTTGATGCCCTGCATCGTCGCCTGGGCGGGTGTCAGTTCGCCGCGATCGAGCAGCCACTTGCCGATCGAACGGTACGGCTGGTTGTTGGTGCCGCCGAAGCCGACCCGCATCACCGAACCGTCGTCGAGCAACACGCGCCCCGAGCCCTGCACCTGCAGGAAAAACGCCTCGATCGGGTCGTCGACCCACACGAGTTCGTTGCCATTCAGGATGCCGGCGCGTTCGAGCTGCGCGCGTGCCGGCAGCGCGGCGCCCGCGCGATAACCGGCCGGCCAGCGGTACAGCGCGTACTGATACGGGCCACGACGCACGCGCGAACCATGCAGCAGCGGCTCGTAATAGCCGGTCACCAGCCCGTCGAGCGTACCGTCGGTGTTCGCGAACTGGAACGGCGTGAAATACGTTTCGAAGAATGCCCGCGCACTGCTGACGTCAAGCTCGTCGAGCCGGTCGGCAGCCGCACACGCACGCTGCCAGGCCGGCTGGCGCGCGAGCCGCACGCAGTTCTGCCGCAATGCGGCCGTCGCGCCGATCAGCGAATCATCCTGCCAACCCGGCACCTGCTGCCATGCGACCGGCGTGAGTCGCTTCGCGGCGACCTGCCCCGGCATGATCGCCGCGCCGGTCGGCGGCTTCAGCGACGAAGTCCGCGTCGGCGTGCCGCCGCACGCCGCGAGCAGCGCCGCCGCCGCGACCGCTGCCGCCCACCCGGCCAACCGGGGCCCAAACCACATACAATGTCCGTTCTTGATGGAAACCGCCATGTCAGATTTTCTCGACCAATATCCGATGCTCATCTTTGCGCTCGAAGCCTTCGTAGCGCTTGCCCTGCTGATCTTCATCGTCGTGTGGACGTCGTCGGGCAGAAAGAAGCACGCCCGCGGCAACAACGACCGCCAGCCGCGCTGACGCGCTTCGCACGCTCAATGCAGCGTGCGCGGCATGTGGAGTGCGAACTCGTCGACCGGCGCCTCGAAACGCTCGCCGTCTTCCGCCACGCAGAAGTACGCGCCCCGCATCGTGCCGACCGGCGTCGCGATCACGGCCCAGCTCGTGTATTCGAAGTGCTCGCCCGGCTGCAGCAGCGGCTGGTGCCCGACGACGCCGAGCCCCTTCACTTCCTGCACGTGGTTCTCGCTGTCCGTGATGATCCAGTGACGCGCGATCAGCTGCGCCGCGACTTGTCCCGTGTTGCGGATCGTCAGCGTGTACGCGAATGCGTATTGACGGCGATCGGGGTCGGATTGTTCCGGCAAGTAGCTGGTTTTCACCGAAACGGTGAACTGATACTGACTCATGATGTTTCCGGTGGAAGGTGACTGTCCGTGCCGGCATGGGCAACGGGGCCGCGGGCGCGCCGCATTGGTTCGGCATTCTATGCGCAATCGGGCCTCGGCCGCACGGCCCGCCGCCGCGCACCGGGTCGCCGGACGGTAGAATGACGGTTTTGCGCCGCAACGTCCCCGCTCCCCTGCCATGACCCAATTCCGTATCGCTCCCAGCATCCTGTCGGCCGATTTCGCACGGCTCGGCGAAGAAGTCCGCAACGTCGTCGCTGCCGGCGCCGACTGGATCCACTTCGACGTGATGGACAACCATTATGTGCCGAACCTGACGATCGGCCCGCTCGTGTGCGAAGCGATCCGCCCGCACGTGCAGGTGCCGATCGACGTGCACCTGATGGTGCGCCCGGTCGACCGGATCGTGCCCGATTTTGCGAAGGCCGGCGCCAACCTGATCAGCTTCCACCCGGAAGGCTCCGATCACATCGACCGCACGCTGTCGCTGATCCGTGACCACGGCTGCAAGGCCGGTCTCGTGTTCAATCCGGCGACGCCGCTGAACTACCTCGATCACGTGATGGATCGCCTCGACTTCGTGCTGCTGATGTCGGTCAACCCGGGCTTCGGCGGCCAGTCGTTCATCCCGGAAACGCTGAACAAGCTGCGCGAAGCACGCGCACGCATCGACGCGTACACCGAGCGCACCGGCCGCGAGATCCTGCTCGAAGTCGACGGCGGCGTAAAAGCCGACAACATCGCGGAAATCGCGGCGGCCGGGGCCGACACCTTCGTCGCGGGTTCGGCGATCTTCGGCAAGCCCGACTACCGCAAGGTGATCGACGAGATGCGCGCCGCGCTCGCTACCGTCGAGCGGAGCTGACGCCGTGGCCGATTCGTCGCTCGCCGGCCAGGCGCCGGCCGGGGCCGCAACTGAAGCCGCCCCGATCCGCTTCGCCGCGCCGCGCATCGACGCGGCGCTGATCGATCTCGACGGCACGATGGTCGACACGGCCGACGATTTCACGGCCGGCCTGAACGGGATGCTCGCGCAGCTCGGCGCGCCAGCCACGTCGCGTGACGAGGTGATCGGCTACGTCGGCAAGGGCTCTGAACACCTGATCCAGAGCGTGCTGAAACCGCGCTTGCCGGCCGACGAAGCGCACGCGCGCTTCGACGATGCACTGGCGATCTACCAGACCGAATACGCGAAGATCAACGGCCGCCACACGCGCCTTTATCCGGACGTAGCCGCCGGCCTCGACGCGTTGCGTGCGGCCGGCATCCGGCTCGCGTGCGTGACGAACAAGCCGCATCGCTTCGCCGTCGAACTGCTCGAGCAATACGGGCTGGCCGATTGCTTCGGCGTCGTGCTCGGCGGCGACAGCGTCGCGCGCAAGAAGCCCGATCCGCTGCCGATGCTGACGGCCTGCAGCGCGCTCGGCGTCGCTCCGGATGCGGCAGTCGCGATCGGCGACTCGGAAAACGACGCGCTGGCAGGCCGCGCGGCCGGGATGGCGACGCTGACGGTGCCGTACGGCTATAACCACGGCAAAGCTATACAAACGATAAATTCGGATGGTATAGTCGATTCGTTGCTGGTCGCAGCTCGCGCAATTACCGCGCACAACACCGGCCGGCCAACCATCTGATTATTTCTTCCATCTGCATGTTTCTGAATAAAAAACGGAGTCTGAGCAGCATCGACCGGGGAGCCTGGCCCTGGCGTCGCTGGTCGCGCTAACCTCTTCGATGAGGTACGCTGAAGCACGTCTTCAGCGCCGTTTTTTATCTCGCTGCGCATCCGCGCGCCGACCGTCGCACCACCTCGAGTTCCACCGCGTCCGAACGCTTGCGTTCAGGATCGGCCGCAGGCTCGCGACGTTCACGCCCGGAGTGCCGGCCGGCAACAGGCACTTCTCGATCGACCGCCCTTTCGCCGACGGCAACCCGCGCAGCGTCAAGTGATCCCTGGCGCACGCGCCGCTCGTCCCGAACAGGACCGGAACATGACCGAACTCGAATTCCAATCGCTCGCGAACGAAGGCTACAACCGCATCCCGCTGATCGCGGAAGCCCTCGCCGATCTCGAAACGCCGCTGTCCCTCTACCTGAAGCTGGCCCAGCCCGAACGCGCGGGCGCCAACTCGTTCCTGCTGGAATCGGTGGTCGGCGGCGAACGCTTCGGCCGCTACTCGTTCATCGGCCTGCCGGCCCGCACGCTCGTCCGCACCCGTAACGGCGTGTCGGAAGTCGTGCGCGACGGCCAGGTCGTCGAGACGCATGACGGTGACCCGTTCCAGTTCATCGAATCGTTCCAGGCGCGCTTCAAGGTCGCGCAGCGCCCGGGCCTGCCGCGCTTCTGCGGCGGTCTCGCCGGTTATTTCGGCTACGACGCGGTGCGCTACATCGAGAAGAAGCTCGCGAACACCGCGCCGCGCGACGATCTCGGCCTGCCAGACATCCAGTTGCTGCTGACCGAGGAAGTCGCGGTCATCGACAACCTCGCCGGCAAGCTGTACCTGATCATCTACGCGGACCCGAGCCAGGCCGAAGCCTATACGAAGGCGAAACAGCGCCTGCGCGAACTGAAACAGCGCCTGCGCACGACCGTGCAGCCGCCCGTCACGTCGGCGAGCGTGCGCACCGAAACTTTCCGCGAGTTCAAGAAAGACGACTATCTGGCCGCCGTGCGCCAGGCGAAGGAATACATCGCGGCCGGCGAGCTGATGCAGATCCAGGTCGGCCAGCGGCTGACGAAGCCGTACCGCGACAATCCGCTGTCGCTGTATCGTGCGCTGCGTTCGCTGAACCCGTCGCCGTACATGTACTACTACAACTTCGGCGATTTCCACGTGGTCGGCGCGTCGCCGGAAATCCTCGTGCGCCAGGAGAAGCGCGGCGAAGACCAGATCGTCACGATCCGTCCGCTCGCCGGCACGCGCCCGCGCGGCAACACGCCCGAGCGCGATGCAGAACTCGCGACCGAACTGCTCAACGATCCGAAGGAAATCGCCGAGCACGTGATGCTGATCGACCTCGCGCGCAACGATGTCGGCCGCATCGCGGAGATCGGCTCGGTGCAGGTGACCGACAAGATGGTGATCGAGAAGTACTCGCACGTGCAGCACATCGTCAGCTCGGTCGAAGGCAAGCTGAAGCCCGGCATGACGAACTACGACGTGCTGCGCGCGACGTTCCCGGCCGGCACGCTGTCCGGCGCGCCGAAGGTGCGCGCGATGGAACTGATCGACGAGCTCGAGCCGGTCAAGCGCGGGCTGTATGGCGGTGCGGTCGGCTACCTGTCGTTCTCGGGCGAGATGGATCTCGCGATCGCGATCCGCACGGGCCTGATCCACAACGGCAACCTGTATGTGCAAGCGGCGGCCGGCGTCGTCGCGGATTCGGTGCCCGAATCCGAATGGCAAGAGACCGAGAACAAGGCGCGCGCAGTGCTGCGTGCGGCCGAACAGGTCCAGGACGGCCTCGATAGCGACTTCTGACCGGAGACTGACCATGCTGCTCATGATCGACAACTACGACTCGTTTACCTACAACCTGGTCCAGTACTTCGGCGAACTCGGCGAGGACGTACGCACCTACCGCAACGACGAAATCACGCTCGACGACATCGCGCGCCTGAATCCCGACGCGATCTGCCTGTCGCCCGGCCCGAGCAACCCGCAACACGCGGGCATCACGCTCGACGTGCTGCGTGAATTTTCGGGCAAGAAGCCGATCCTCGGCGTCTGCCTCGGCCATCAGGCGATCGGCGAAGCGTTCGGCGGCCGCGTCGTGCGCGCGAAGACCATCATGCACGGCAAGGTGAGCAAGATCGAAACCGACTGCCGCGGCGTGTTCGCCGACCTGCCGAAGCATTTCGACGTCACGCGCTACCACTCGCTCGCGATCGAGCGCGAATCGCTGCCCGACTGCCTCGAGGTGTCCGCGTGGACCGACGACGGCGAGATCATGGGCGTGCGCCACAAGACGCTGCCGGTCGAAGGCGTACAGTTCCACCCGGAATCGATCCTGTCCGAGCATGGCCATGCACTGCTCGAGAATTTCCTGAAACAGGCACGCGCCGCAGCCGCGCAAGCCGCCTGACGGGAGCCTCACGATGACGATTACCCCGCAGGAAGCGCTGCAGCGCACGATCGAACACCGCGAGATCTTCCACGACGAGATGCTGCACCTGATGCGGCTCATCATGCGCGGCGACATGTCGCCCGTGATGGCGGCCGCGATCATCACCGGGCTGCGCGTGAAGAAGGAGACGATCGGCGAGATCGCCGCCGCCGCGACCGTGATGCGCGAATTCGCGAATCACGTCGAGGTGCAGGACAACTCGAACTTCGTCGACATCGTCGGCACCGGCGGCGACGGCTCGCACACGTTCAACATCTCGACCGCGTCGATGTTCGTCACGGCCGCGGCCGGCGCGAAGGTCGCGAAGCACGGCAACCGCGGCGTGTCGAGCAAGTCCGGCAGCGCCGACGTGCTCGAGGCGCTCGGCGTGAATATCGACCTGCAGTCGGAGCAGGTCGCCGCGTCGATCGCCGAGACGGGCATGGGCTTCATGTTCGCGCCGAACCATCACCCGGCGATGAAGAACATCGCGGCCGTGCGCCGCGAGCTCGGCGTGCGCACGATCTTCAACATCCTCGGCCCGCTGACCAATCCGGCCGGCGCGCCGAACCAGCTGATGGGCGTGTTCCACCCCGACCTCGTCGGCATCCAGGTGCGCGTGATGCAGCGTCTCGGCGCGCAGCACGTGCTCGTCGTGTACGGCAAGGACGGGATGGACGAGGTTTCGCTCGGCGCCGCGACGCTCGTCGGCGAACTGCGCGACGGCAAGGTGCACGAATACGAGATCCATCCGGAAGATTTCGGCCTGCAGATGGTGTCGAACCGCACGCTGAAGGTGGAAAATGCCGACGAATCGCGCACGATGCTGCTCGGCGCGCTGGACAACCAGCCGGGCGTCGCGCGCGAGATCGTCACGCTGAACGCGGGCACCGCACTCTATGCGGCGAACGTCGCCGAATCGATCGCGGACGGCATCCAGCTCGCCCGCGAAGCGATCGCGAGCGGCAAGGCTCGCGCTAAAGTCGACGAACTCGTGCGCTTCACGCAGCAGTTCAAGCGCTGACTCCCATTACGAATCAAGCAGGAACCCACATGAGCGACATTCTCGACCGAATCATCGCCGTCAAGCGCGAAGAAGTCGCGGCGGCCATGCGCAGCGCGCCGCTCGAGGCACTGAAACTGGAAGCCTCCGCGCGCGACCTGCGCGACTTCGTCGGCGCACTGCGCGCGAAGCACGCAGCCGGCCACGCGGCCGTGATTTCCGAAATCAAGAAGGCCAGCCCGTCGAAGGGCGTGCTGCGCGAGCATTTCGTGCCGGCCGACATCGCCCGTTCGTATGCGGAGCACGGCGCCGCGTGCCTGTCGGTGCTGACCGACGAGCAGTTCTTCCAGGGCAGCGTCCGCTATCTCGAGGAAGCACGCGCGGCCTGCACGCTGCCGGTGCTGCGCAAGGACTTCATCGTCGACGCGTACCAGATCGTGGAAGCGCGCGCGATGGGCGCGGACGCGATCCTGCTGATCGCCGCCGCGCTCGACACGCCGCTGATGCAGGATCTCGAAGCGTATGCGCACTCGCTCGGCCTCGCGGTGCTGGTCGAAGTGCACGACCGCAACGAGATGGAACAGGCGCTGACGCTCAAGACGCCGCTGCTCGGCATCAACAACCGCAACCTGCGCACGTTCGAGACGTCGATCCAGACCACGCTCGACATGCTCGACATGATTCCGGCGGACCGCATCGTCGTGACCGAGTCGGGGATCCTGTCGCGCACCGATGTCGACACGATGCGCGCGGCGAACGTGAACACGTTCCTCGTCGGAGAAGCGTTCATGCGTGCCGACCAGCCGGGCGAGGAACTCGCACGGATGTTCTTCTGATGGCGATCGAAAAGGAAATCAAGCTCGCGCTGCCGGCCGGCCAGGCCGAGGCCGCGCGACGCTTCTTCGAGACGCTGACCGGCGAACCCGGCCACGACATCACGCTCGCGAACGTCTACTACGACACGCCCGATCTCGCGCTGGCCCGCTCGAAGAGCGCGGTGCGCGTGCGCCGCGCGCCGCAGGGCTGGCTGCAGACGTTCAAGACGGTCGGCAGCGCGGAAGGCGGCCTGCACCGCCGCCACGAATGGGAACTGCCGGTAGCCGGCGACGCGCTCGAGATCGATGCGCTCGTCGCGGCCTGCGACGTGCCGGAGGCCGCCGCCGCGCTGAATGACGCGGCCGGCGCGCTGCGTGCGCTGTTCCGCACGGATTTTTCGCGTACGCTGTGGCGCATCGCAATCGGCGGCGCAACCGTCGAAGCCGCGGTGGACATCGGCGAGATCGTCGTCCAGGCGGAACACGAAACGCGCCGCGAACCGATCAGCGAAATCGAACTCGAACTGATCGACGGCCCGGAAGCGGCGCTCGCAACGCTCGCCGCCGAACTGCAGCAGGCGCTGCCGGGCCTCGCTCCCGAAAACATCAGCAAGGCGCAGCGCGGCTACCGGCTGCGCGCGCAATAACACGCATCACGCATGGCAACCCGCAAGACTTCCCGCGCGCCGCAACAGGCGTCGCTGTTCGACGATCCCGTGCCGGAAACGGCACCGGCCGATCTTCCGTCCCCGCCTTCCGAGCCGCCCGCGGCCGGGCGCAAGCCCGCCAAGAAAACCGCCGCATCGGCTGCGGCACCGGCGGCCCCGCAGCCTGCCGCCGCCAACGTTCCGCACCTCGCCGCGCAATTCGACGCGCTGCCTGCCGTCTGGCGCGACGTGCTGAAGCCCTTTACCGACAGCGACGCGTATGCGCCGCTGTGCCGCTTCGTCGACGACGAGCGTGCGGCCGGCAAGACGGTCTACCCGACCGACGTGTTCCGCGCGCTGCGCCTGACGAGCCCGGACGACGTGAAAGTCGTGATCCTCGGCCAGGATCCGTATCACGGCGACGATCGCGGCACGCCGCAGGCGCACGGGCTCGCGTTCTCGGTGCCGCCCGCCGTGCGCACGCCGCCGTCGCTGCGCAACATCTTCAAGGAAATCGCCGCGAACTTCGGTCATGACACGCCGCGCCACGGCTGCCTCGACACCTGGGCGCGCCAGGGCGTGCTGCTGCTCAACACGGTGCTGACGGTCGAGCGCGGCGCGGCCGCGAGCCATGCGAAGCGCGGCTGGGAGCAGTGCACGGACACGCTGATCCGCGAACTCGCCGGCCGCCATCGCGGGCTCGTGTTCATGCTGTGGGGCGCACACGCGCAGGCGAAGCGCGCACTGTTCGACGCAAGCGCGCATTGCGTGCTCGAGGCGCCGCATCCGTCGCCGCTGTCCGCGCACCGCGGTTTCCTCGGTTGCCGCCATTTCGCGCTCGCGAACGATTATCTGGTCGATGCCGGCCGCGAGCCAATCGACTGGCGCCTGCCGGAAGTCGCCGAAACGCTTGCGTAACGCGCTGCCGGTTCCTTCGAGCCGGCAAGCATGCAAAAACGCCGCGTCCCTTTCGGGAACGCGGCGTTTTTTTATCGGGCGATGCAGCGGGTGCGTCGCACCCGCTTCGGCCTTCCTTACGCGGCGGCGATCGCTTCGCGTGCGCTGGCGAGCGCGGCGCTCTGCGCTTCCGGCCCGAGGTTCAGGCCTTCAGCGTGAATGAAGTTCACGTCGGTCAGGCCGATGAAGCCGAGGAACGAGCGCAGGTACGGCGTCTGGCTGTCGTTCGGCGTACCCAGGTACTTGCCGCCGCGGGCCGTCACCACGTGAACCTTCTTGCCCTTGATCAGGCCTTCCGGACCGTTCTCGGTGTAGCGGAACGTGACGCCTGCACGGGCGATCCAGTCGAAATACGCCTTCAGTTGCGACGACACGCCGAAGTTGTACATGGGTGCGCCGATCACGATGATGTCGGCCGCTTGCAGTTCGGCGATCAGTGCATCGCTCTTCGCGACGATCGCATTCTGTTCCGCGGTGCGCTTGTCGGCCGGCGTGAAGAACGCGCCGAGCACCGATTCGTCGAGGTGCGGCAGCGCATCGGCCAGCAGGTCGCGAACCACGACCTTCGCGCCGGGGTTCGATTGTTGCAGCTTTGCCGTCAGTTCGTTGGCCAGCAGCGTGGATTGCGCACCTTGCGAACGCGCCGCGGAATTGATTTGCAGAATGGTCGTCATGTCAGGCTCCAGTAGGGTTGCGCTTCGGTAGCGCGAGTGACGCCATTGTGCGTGGCCGCATGACCGCGAAAAAGCGGGTTCAGGGCGACGGATTGTTGCAACAACAGAACAATCCTCGATCGCGCCCCGATACCCGCCTTCGTAGGCTCAGCCCTTCAGCCAGGCTTCCCGGGCCTTCGATACCGCCGCCGGCTTCGCGGCCGCCGTCAGCCGGTAGCGCGTGACTTCGGGGCCGTCGAGCTTCAGTTTCGCGGTGCGCAGCTCGTCGCGACGGAATGCGTGAACCTCGACCTTGTCGCCCGGCCGGTAGCGCGCGAGCAGCGCGTCGAGGTTGGTGCCCGTGACGCGCAGCCCGTCGACCGCGATCAGCGTGTCGCCGGCCGACAGCCCCGCGCGATGCGCGGCGCCGCCTTCGTAGACCGCCGCGAACGTGCAGTCCGCGCCGCCGCGCAGGCGTGCGCCGATCGTCGGTTTCGCGGCCGCGCCGTTCGCGACATCCGGCGTGAGCGTCACGCCGAACGGTGCGAGCAGCTCGGCGAGCGGCAGGTCGCGCGTGCCGTGCACGGCATCGGTGAACAGGCGGCCGAGCGCGACGCCCGTCGCTTCCTCGATCAGCGTCTCGACTTCGTTCTCCTCGACACCCGCCTGCTTGCCGCGGTAGAAATCGCGGCCGTAGCGCTGCCACAGCAGGCGCATCACGTCGTCGAGCGACTTCCGGTTGCGCGTCTGCGCGCGGATCGCGAGATCGAACGCGAGCGCGACCAGCGAACCCTTCGTGTAATAGCTGACGATCGCGTTGGTCGCGTTCTCGTCCTGGCGGTAGTACTTGATCCAAGCGTCGAACGAGCTTTCCGCGACGCTTTGCTTGAGCCGGCCCGTGCCGCGCAGCACGCCGCCGACCGTGCGGCCGAGCGCCGCGAAATATTCGTCCTGCGACATCAGCCCGCTGCGCACCAGCATCAGGTCGTCGTAATACGACGTGAAGCCTTCGAACAGCCACAGCAGCGACGTGTAATTCTCGCGCGTCAGGTCGTACGGCACGAACGCCGCCGGCTTGATGCGCTTCACGTTCCAGGTATGGAAGTACTCGTGACTGCAGAGACCGAGGTACGTGCGATAGCCTTCCGTCGTTTCGGGCCGCCCCTTCACCGGCAGGTCGGTGCGGTTGCAGATCAGCGCGGTCGACGCGCGATGCTCGAGGCCGCCGTAACCGTCGCTGACCGCAAGCGTCATGAACACGTAGCGGTCCATCGGCGCCTTCTTCGATTTCGGCTCGAACAACGCGATCTGTGCTTCGCACACGCGCTTCAGGTCGGCGCGCAGGCGCTCCATGTCGAGCTGCGTCACACGCCCCGCGATCACGATGTCGTGCGGCACGCCGTGCGCGTCGAACGTCGCCAGCGCGAATTCGCCGATCGTCACCGGATGATCGGAAAGCTCGTCGTAGTTCGACGCGCGGTACGCGCCGAACCCGTAGCGCTTCGTGCCGCGCGCCTCGGGCAACGCGGTGCCGACGCGCCACGCGCGGAACGCCGCGCCGGCCGGCTTCCCGATGTCGACTTCACACGGCGCGTCCTCGCGGCCGGCAACGCTCAGGAAAACGGCCGTCGCGTTGAAGAAGCCGCCCGATTCGTCGAGATACGCGGAGCGCACCGACAGGTCCCACGCGTACACGTCGTAACGCAGCGTCAGCGTGCCGTTCACGGGTGCGGCCTGCCACGTGTGCTTGTCGGTCTTTGCGATCCGCACCTTGCGGCCCGCGTCGTTGAATGCGCCGAGCGTCACGATGTTGCGCGCGAACTCGCGCACGAGGTAGCTGCCCGGAATCCACACCGGCAGCGAAAAGCGCTGGCCTTCGGGGTCGGGATCGGCGACCGTCACCGACACTTCGAACAGGTGCGCGGCAAGATCTTTCGGGACAATCGAATAGCGGATCGGCTGGGTCATCGTGGCAATCGGACGGTCGGATACGGCGGCGGAAACGAAGAGAGGCGCCGGCAGGTCACGCGGGCGCCCCTCGCTGGCCGGGCCATGCGGCCCGGCGGATGGTCGGTTACTTGCTCGACGCGAGCGCCTGGTTGAGCTGGTCGGCCGATACGGCGCCCGGCAGGCGGCGGCCGTCCGGCAGGAAGATCGTCGGTGTACCCGTGACGTTCATCCCGCGGCCGAGCGCGAGGTTCTTGTCGAGTGCGGCGGTATCGCAGGTACCGGCGCCAGTCGGTGCGCGATGGTCGAGCATCCAGCTCTCCCACGTTTTCGCGCGGTCGGTCGCACACCAGATCGCCTTCGACTTCGCGGTCGAATCCGGCGACAGCACCGGGTACAGGAACGTGTAGACCGTTACGTTGTCGACCGACTGCAGCGTCGTCTCGAGCTTCTTGCAGTACGGGCAGTTCGGATCGGAGAACACCGCGATCTTGCGGGCGCCGTTGCCCTTGACGACCTTGATCGCATTCGAGAACGGCAGGCTCGCGAAGTCGATCTTGTTGATTTCGGACAGGCGGGCGTCGGTCAGGTTCTTGTGCGTCTTGGTGTCGACGAGATCGCCGAGCAGCACGTAGTCGCCCGCCGCATCGCTATAGATGATCTGCGAGCCGAGGTTCACTTCGTACAGGCCCGCGACCGGCGATTTCGACACGCTCTTGATCGGCGCATCGTTGCCGAGGCGGGCCTGCAGCGTGGCTTTCAGCTTGTCGGTGGTCTGGTCGGCCTGCGCGGTGCAGCCAAGCGTCGCCATCGTGACGGCCAGCGCCAGCGACGCGATGCGGATCGTTTTTTTCATCGAAATCTTCCTTCAGCTCAATCGGTGTTCACGGCACAGTGTACGCCGTAACGGAACCGTGTCCGACCGACGAAGCGGCCGAAGGTTCGATCAGCCGAGCGCGGCCGACACGAGCCAGCGCTTCACGAGCGGCTGCGCACCGACGAAGGCCATGCCCGCATTGCGCACGGCCTTCGCGAGCGAGCCCGGCACCGCGAACAGCCGCTGCAGGCCGTCGGTTGCGACCATCAGCGCGCGGATGTCCTCGCGGCGCGAACGCTCGTAGCGGCGCAGCAGCACCGTATCGCCGAGGTTGCGGAAGCTTTCCTTGCCGGCGATCGCATCGGCAAGCGCCGCCACATCGCGCAGGCCGAGGTTCATCCCCTGTCCCGCGAGCGGGTGGATCAGGTGCGCGGCATCGCCGACCAGCGCGACGCGCGGCGCGATCAGCTTGTCGACCGTCTGCAGCGCCAGCGGGAAGCCGGCGGCCGGCGTCACGCAGTCGAGCGTGCCGACCTGGCCATGAGACACGCGCTCGACCTCGGCCGCGAGCTGCGCCGGATCGAGTGCGAGCAATTCATCCGCATGCGCGGTGTGCGCGGACCAGACGAGCGACACATGGCCGTCCGGCAGCGGCAGCAGCGCGACGATCTCGCCTTCGTGGAACCACTGGTAGGCCGTCTCGCGATGCGGCAGCGACGCCTTGAAGTTCGCAACGACTCCGGTTTGCCGGTAGTCGCGCCGTTCGACTTTGGCCCCCATTTGCGAGCGCACCCACGAATGCGCGCCGTCCGCGCCGACGACGAGATCCGCTTCCAGCACCTGCCCCGACGACAGCGTGAGCACGGCTGCGTCGTCGTGTACGTCGAAGCCCTGCGCGCGCGCCTCGAACCACGTGAGGTTCGGCTGAAACCGCAGCGCGGCGTCGAGCGACGCCTCGACCAGCGACGATTCGGCGATCCACGCGAGCTGCGGCACGGATGCCTGGTACGCGGAGAAATGCAGTTCCGCGTGCGCATCGCCGTACACGCGCATGTCGTAGACCGGTGCGAGGCGGCCATGGTCGAGCGCCTGCCAGACCCGCAGCCGCTCGAGCAACGCCTGCGAACTGGAAGACAACGCGTAGACGCGCGTGTCGAATACGAGATCGGCGGGGCGCGGCGCGGCCGGCTGGGCGAGCAAGGCAGTCTTGTAGCCGGACTGGGTCAGCGCGAGCGCGGCAGTCTTGCCGACGAGCCCGCCGCCGACCACGGCGACGTCGAAGGAGTGGTGGGCAGTCATGGCGGGCATTATAGCCGCGGGGCCAAACCCTTACGCGGCCGGACTTTGCGGGAAATCAGCAGAATCGCAGGCGGCCGATGCAGCGTGGCGGCCCGCCGCATCGGCCGTGCGGCGCCGGCTCGCAATCCGGGGGCGCCGGCACGGTACAATAGCGTCTTTGACCGTCGGCCCGCCGCGCCCCAAGCGCCGGCCGCCCTTTTTTCCCGCGCCGCCGTGCCCTGTCCGGCCGCGCCGCCTTACCCGTCCGAAGGATTCCATGAGTCTCAAATGCGGCATCGTCGGCTTGCCCAACGTCGGCAAGTCCACCCTGTTCAATGCGCTGACCAAGGCCGGCATCGCCGCCGAGAACTACCCGTTCTGCACGATCGAGCCGAACGTCGGCATCGTCGAAGTGCCCGATACGCGCCTGAAGGCACTCTCCGAGATCGTCAAGCCGGAGCGTGTCGTGCCGGCCGTCGTCGAGTTCGTCGACATCGCGGGCCTCGTCGCAGGCGCGAGCAAGGGTGAAGGCCTCGGCAACCAGTTCCTCGCCAACATTCGCGAAACCGATGCAATCACGCACGTCGTGCGCTGCTTCGAGGACGAGAACGTCATTCACGTCGCCGGCAAGGTCAGCCCGATCGACGACATCGAAGTGATCAATACCGAACTCGCGCTCGCCGACCTCGGCACCGTCGAGAAGGCGCTCACGCGCTATTCGAAGGCCGCGAAGTCGGGCAACGACAAGGAAGCGGCGAAGCTCGTCGCCGTGCTCGAGAAGGTGCGCGCGCAGCTCGACCAGGGCAAGGCCGTGCGCGGCCTCGCGCTGTCGGACGACGAAGAGGCGCTGCTCAAGCCGTTCTGCCTGATCACCGCGAAGCCGGCCATGTACGTGGCCAACGTGAAGGACGACGGTTTCGAGAGCAACCCGCACCTGGATGCCGTGCGCAAGTACGCGGAAAGCGAGAATGCGCCGGTGGTCGCCGTGTGCGCGGCGATCGAGGCGGAAATCGCCGATCTCGACGATGCCGACAAGGAAGCATTCCTCGCCGACATGGGCATGGAAGAGCCGGGCCTCGACCGCGTGATCCGCGCGGGCTTCAAGCTGCTCGGCCTGCAGACCTACTTCACCGCGGGCGTGAAGGAAGTGCGCGCGTGGACGATCCATATCGGCGATACGGCGCCGCAGGCGGCCGGCGTGATCCACACCGACTTCGAGCGCGGCTTCATCCGCGCGCAGACGATCGCGTTCGACGACTTCATCACGTACAAGGGTGAACAGGGCGCGAAGGAAGCCGGCAAGATGCGCGCGGAAGGGAAGGAATATGTCGTGCACGATGGCGACGTGATGAACTTCCTGTTCAACGTCTGAGCGTTACATCAAGATCTCAATGAAAAGCCCGCTGCAGCGGGCTTTTCATTTTCCGGGCGAGCGGCCCGTTGTGTCATTGCATCGTGCGACTCGAGATACGCTCAAGACGACTGCGCGGATGGTATCTCGACCAGACGAACTGACTGAAATAGCTCTCCGCCACTTCCGTCCACGTTCTGAGCCCGTCGTCTTCCTGCATAACTTGCTTGGCATTGACCAGCAACCACGACATCACGGCCTGGCTGTCTCGACACTTCGCACATTCTCCTGATGTGCAGCAGCGCGCTAGCGTATGCATGTCTGCACGATACGCGTTGAATTTGGGCAACGCGGGCCACCCCGACGTGAAACGCGTGGCGTTCTGCGGATGAGCCTCGCTGACGCTCGGGCAACTAGTATGGTCGAATGTCCCCCATGCGGTCTCCCCGCGCATGAGAGCAGCCAGATAATAGGGATGGCTCGCCACTGTTTCCGGATATTTCGCCTTCAATTCGAGCAACACATCCAGGAGCTGCTCCTCACCACGTCGGCGAAGCGGGCCGGCAACGTCGTATGGACTGTAGTAGTTGAACAGCAGTCGATTTCCGTTATCTTGAATCTTGCGCACCGTATCTTCGATATAGGCAATTCCGTCGATCGACACCGCATAGACGAAACCCGCCCGCTCGTCATTGCGATAGTTGAGTAGCGCCTTGTCAAACAAGCCCGCGAAACGCTTCCCATTCGGACCGATCGCGCGCAGTTCGTCATCGAGCGGCCCGCCACCGAATACAGAGATCGCGATGGTGATATCTTCGAAGCCCTCGATTGGAATGCGCCGAAGGCCGTTTGTCGAGACGGACACCTTCGGCATGTGTTTCCGGAATATTCTTATCCGGTCGAGATGCAACGCAGGCTCGTCGCCGATCAGCAATGGTGCGTTGCCCCCGCGCCCGGCCTCGTCCTTCACGCGCGCCTCAAGACGCGACGTATCGTTTACCTCATCCGATGCGACGCCGAATTCGTTTTCGAAGAACCAGCACCCCTTGCATCGCAAGTTGCATTGATTCGTGAGATGGTAAAGCGATGCGCGCGTTTCCCTCGCTTCGTTTCTGACTGCTTTGAAGCGCGCCTTCATATCTTTTGAATCGTCCATCTTGGTCTCCTGATACGAGGATGCAAGCTCGCCTGAACGTCAACCCCGCAATCCTCTGATGAGTTCCGGCCACAACGACGAATACTGGCGACGAAACATGCCGACGTGACCGATTGCTCGGCCATCGCAGTTTTCCGGACTGATGAAATGGATATTGCTTTTGGCCCGCGGCAACCATCGCAGCCAGTCTTCGATGTTGGCCGGTGTCGCGAGTGGGTCGTCGGTCGCAGCAACTACCGTGACGGGAGCGGAGAATTCGTTGTAGTGGTGCTGCGTAACGCCGACCCCGAACTCGTTCGCCATATATCCGGGGCGGCGGCACCATCGGGCCCACTGAAGCCCGACGCGTGCCGGCAAATCGTCGCCCCAACCGAGCACCCTCGCAGGCACATAGCCGAGTAGGCGTGCGGTAACCGGAACATAGAGATTCGCCAGCAACAACGCAGCGATTCGCTTCGGCCACCGGATGTTGCCGACGTATCCGGATGACGCGGAAATCGCGCATAACGAACGGATCGACGCGTGATTCGGCATCAGTCCGACCAGTTGCCCGCCCGCACTGTGACCGATCAGGTGAGCTTCGCTCGCGCCGGTTTCACGAAGAAGCCAGTCAAGCGCGGCGGGCATGTCGAGCTGGCCCCAGTCCTGTTTGCGTGCGCGCGACTGGCGAACATGGCGCATGCCGAGCGACGCCCCCATCCCCCGGTAATCGAATACGAATACTGGATACCCGATTGCATTCAGCCAATCCGAGAATGGAAAATAAAAGGATTGGCGAACGCCCGTCGCGGGGCAAATGAGAACGGGAAAGCAAGTGGCCGAGGCCACCGGAAAATACGTGCCCTTCAACGGAAATCCATCGCGGGCATGAAATGCAACGCATACACGAGATAACGACGGCCGGTTCATCGCTCGGGTCCCGATACGATAATCACGCAAGGATGTGCCCGGCATTCCGGAACGAACATACGGCCCGATTTCTGAATTTGGTCGTGTAAAAAAGGATTCAAAATCGATTCGCCCATCGATTCACCCCGTTTATAGAGGTGATCAATGTATTAATTTTTTGCCGCCAGTAAAATCAGACGAGTTCGATTTTTGACCACAAATTTCAATGCCGCATGCTGTTACCGAACAACTCGCGTCGACTCCGGAAAGCGGTACCCGTTTGTCCCGAAAAGCAAATGGCCCGACCGGCTTTCGCCGCTCGGGCCATTTTTCACGCCGGTAATCTCCTCACCAGCCGACGGCAAACACTCGGTCCGCCGCCGCTTCGTCGTCACCTCACATCGCCGACACCCGCCGCCCCGCGCTCGCCTGCGCATCGCGGCCGCGCTTGTTCAGCCACGATGCCAGCAGCACGATCAGCGCCAGCACGGCCGTCGCACCCACTTCCATCCTGTGATCCTCACTCACGAGCATCACGGTCAGCGTGCCGCAGATGAACAGGATCACCAGCCACGTGAGCCAGGGGAACAGCCACATCCGCAGCGTCAGGTCGGCGCCGGTCGCTTCGAGCGTCTTGCGCATCCGCAGCTGCGAGATCGCGATCACGAGATACACGAGCAGCGCGATCGCGCCCGACGTCGCCAGCAGGAATCCGAATACCTGTTCCGGCATCAGGTAGTTCGCGATCACGGTCAGGAAACCGAATGCGGTCGATGCGAGCACGGCCGCGCGCGGCGTGCCGGTCGAATCCGTGCGGTGCAGAAACGCGGGCGCGTCCTTGCGCTTCGACAGCGAGAACAGCATCCGCGACGCGGTGTACAGCGCCGAATTCAGGCAGCTCGCGACCGACACGAGCACGATCACGTCGATGATCGCCTTCGCGTTCGGGATGCCGATCAGCTCCATCGCGCGCTGATACGAACCGTGCTTCGGCAGCAGCGGATCGTTCCACGGCACGATGGCCGCGACGATCAGGATCGAGCCGAGATAGAACAGCGTGATGCGCCAGATCACCGAATTGGTCGCGCGCACGATCTGGCGTTGCGGGTTGTCCGATTCGGCGGCCGCGATCGTCACGATCTCCGTGCCGAGGAACGAGAACATCGTCGTCAGCATCGCCGCGAGCACCGCACCGGCACCGTGCGGCATGAAGCCGCCGTGCACGAACAGGTTCGATACGCCCGACACGGCAGGCGCGGGAATGATGCCGACGATCGCCGCGCCGCCGATGCACAGGAACACGACGATCGCGACGACCTTGATCAGCGCGAACCAGAATTCGAATTCGCCGTAGTTCTTGACCGAGAAGAGGTTGGTCACCGTCAGCACCAGCGTGATGCCGAGCGCGAAGACCCAGGTTGCAACGCCGGGGAACCACGCATTGAGGATGGTCGCGGCGGCGGTCGCCTCGATCGGGATCACGAGCACCCAGAACCACCAGTACAGCCAGCCGATCGAGAAACCGGCCCAGTGGCCGATCGCGCGATCGGCATAGGTGGAGAACGAACCGCTGTCCGGATGCGCGACGGCCATCTCGCCGAGCATGCGCATCACCAGCACGACCAGCACGCCCGCGATCGCATACGCGAGGATCGACGCCGGGCCGGCTTCCGCGATCGCGTGGCCGGAGCCGACGAACAGGCCCGCGCCGATCACGCCGGCAATCGACATCATCGTCACGTGCCGCTGCTTCAGGCCCGTACCGAGGCCTGTGTTGCTTCCACTCATCTGTCTCTCTCCAAAAAACGGTTCCGGTATGGCCGGGTATCGCGTGAAGGCAGCAGGGGGAGTTGTCGTTCTTGAATCCGGCTGCGAGCGCGCGTGCATCGCACGCGGGCATGCGGCCGGATGGGACCGTTCGGATCGGCGCGCCGCGCAGTCTGCGAAGCTGCGGGTGCGATGCGGCGCGCGGTGCGCCGACGCATCGCGTGCGTCGTTTCCGTCGGCTTTCGTCAGCTGCCTTCGAAGCGAAGGAGTGTAAGCACCAAACGGTTCTTCACTAAGAACCAATTGAAGAATTTCGATGGAACCACTCGTTGCATCGACATCGATCGATGCAACGCTTGTACCCGTTCGTGCCGGCGCGCGAGCCGCGCCGAAAGCGCCCGGCGACGCCGGGCGGCAGGCCGCAATCGGCGTGTCAGTTCGCGCCGTGCGCCCTCTCGTCGCGCCATTTGGCGGGGACAACGGCCTGCCATTCTCGCAGAAGCAGTTTTTTCACGGCGTCGGGACGGGCCGCCGACAGCCGCACCAGCACGATGGGCCAGCCGACGTAGTGATCCGTCACGTAATACACGTCCGGTTCCGATTCGATCAGCCACGCGCGCTCGTCGGGGCCGACACCTTTCACGACGAGCGTATCGCCGTCCTCGCGCAGCCGCGCGAGCATCTTGCCCCTCACCTTGAGCGCAGGCGTGCCGTACGACGTACCTTCCTCGACGCCGCGCCATGCCAGCGCGATCTGGCGGACTTCGTCGAATGTCATGAGGCCTCCCGGCTGCACTTCTTCGGTTCACGATCCGGCCACCCTACCGGAATTCGCGACGGGACGTCGCGGGACGTGCGCCTATCCGCGCGCCGCACGTGCGGCCACCGGCGCACGCCCCGTCGTCGCGACGATCGCGAAGGCGATCGCATTCGCGGCGGCGCTGGCCAGGATCGGCACGAGATAGCCGCCGCCCGCGTCGTAGATGAAACCGGCCGCGGCCGGCCCGATCAGCGTGCCGAATGCGACGCTCGTATAAAGCACGCCGATGATCCCGCTCACGTTGCGCCCGCCGAAGTAGTCCATCACGACCGCCGGCAGCACGGCGACCCAGCCGCCGTAGAACACGCCGAACACGAGCGCGAACGCGGCAAGCGTCGCGACGGTGCCGGCACCGGCCCACGCGACGAGCGCGACGGCCATGCCCGCGAACATCGCGAGCAGCGACGCACGGCGTCCGAAGCGGTCGGCGAGGCCGCCGAGGAAGAAGCGGCCGGCCGTGCTGCCGACGCCGATCGCGCCGAGCAGCAGCACGGCCGTCGACGGCGCGACGCCATGATCGAGCGCGTACGGCACGAGGTGAACGAACGGAACGAACACGCCGAACGAGCAGGCGAGGCATGCGGCGTACAGGCTCGCGAACGGCCGCGACATGACGGCTTCGCGCACCGTCGCGCCGGCAGGCGCCGAAGCGGCGACCGGCTGACGCCTCGCGGCGGCGGCGGACACCGAGGCCCCCGCACCGTGCCCGGTGACGTGCGCCCCGCCGCCGGGCTCATGCGCAGCCTCCCCGTCCGGCAGCAGCCCCCGCCCGCGCGGGTCGTTCTCGATCAGCAGCGACATCCCCGCGCCGATCACGACCGCGATCACGGCCAGCGTGAAATACGCGCCGCGCCAGCCGACCTGCGCGATCAGCGTGGACGCGAGCGGCGGCATCACCAGCGTGCCGACACCGATGCCCGCGACCGCGAGCCCCGATGCGAAGCCGCGCCGGCGTACGAACCAGCGCTGCACGGCGCCGACCGCCGGTACGTATGCGCAGCCGACGCCGAAACCGACACCGAGCCCATACGCGACATAGACCTGCAGCAGCGTGTGCGCGGCGCCTGCAGCCGCGAGCCCGGCGGCCGTCAGCAACATCCCGGCGACGGCGAGCCGCCGTGAACCGAAGCGGTCGGCCAGCGGCCCGCTGACGATGCCGAAACCGAAATACAGGAAGCCGGCGAGCGAGAACACGAGCGAGATCTGGCCGCGCGACGCGGCGAAATCCCGCTGCAGCGACTCGACGAACGCACTGAACGTATAGGCGTTGCCGAACCCCACGAACGTGACGGCGAACGCGGCCGCGACCACGTACCAGCCATAGAAGAAATGGCGCGATGCGCCCGGGCGGTTCATGACGATGCTCCTCTCAGGTCCCGCCGGACACCGCGCGGCGTCCGGTTTGCCTCGTGGATATAGTTGAACTATGTTGATCGCATTGGCTGCCGCAATGCAGCCACATAGCACGCATTCGGATGCGACAACGGTACTCGTGCACACGCGCCGCCTCAAACGATATTTCATCGGTCATTCGCTTTAGAAAAACTCAATGAATCGTTCCCGCCTGCCGCCGCTCAACGCGCTGCGTGCATTCGAAGCAGCCGCCCGCCACCTGTCGGTGAAATCGGCGGCCGAGGAGCTGTGGGTCACGCCCGGCGCGGTGAGCCAGATGATCCGCACGCTCGAGACGCACCTCGGCGTGCAGCTGTTCGAGCGCGTCAACCGCGGCATCCTGTTGACGGCCGCCGGCCGCGACTACCTGCCGCCGGTGCGCAATGCGTTCCGGCAGATCGCCGACGCGTCGCAGCGCGTGTCGGGCGCCGCCGACAGCGGCGTGCTGACGGTGAGCGTCACCCCGTTCTTCGCATCCGCGTGGCTCGTCCCGCGCCTCGCGCAATTCCGGCACGCGTGTCCTGACGTCGACCTGCAGGTCGTCACGAGCCACGCGCTCGCGGATTTTTCGCGCGACGGCGTCGACGTTGCAATCCGTCATGGCCTCGGGCGCTACATCGGCCTGTGCAGCGAGCGCCTGCTGACGGTGGAGATCGTCGCGCTCGCATCGCCCGACCTCGTCGCGCGGCTCGGCATGCCGGCGACGCCCGCCGATCTGGCCGGCTGGCCGCAGCTGCACGACGCCGAGCGCAAGGGCTGGCACATCTGGTTCGGCGCGCAGCGGATCGACGATATCGGCCCGCCGCGCGGCCCCGCGTTCGACGACTCGGGCCTGTTGCTGCAGGCGATCGTCGCCGGCCAGGGCGCCGGGCTGCTGCCGGCCGCGATGGTGCGCGGCGAGCTGGCAAGCGGCCGGCTCGTGCAGCTCGCCGACGTCGCGTGGCTCGACGATTTCGCGTACTACCTCGTCTATCCGCCGCATCACGCCGAGCGGCCGAAGGTCGCCGCTTTTCGCCGATGGATCCTCGAGGCCGCGCAGGCCGACGGCGCGGCCTCGATGTCGGGCGCGGCGTAGCGTCACGCCGCCGCGCGGCGCCGGCACCGGCGCCGGTCGGGCGCCGATCCGCTAACATGCGGCGCGGGCCGTCCGCCCGACATCGATAACAACAAACCGACCGGGAGAGACCATGCCTGCCCTGTTCTGCCGCGCGACACGCATCGCGGCACTGTCCGCCGTCTTCTTCGTCGCCTGCGCCGCGTTGCACCAACCCGCACACGCGTACCGCGCACCGCCCGGCTACGGCAACGAAGCCGATCTCGACCGTCACGACACGTATCGCAACCGCGACGGCGAAACCGTGCACGCACCCGCGCATTCGAAATCGGGCCGCGTGCCCGAAGGCGCGAGCGCGCGCTGCCGCGACGGCACCTACAGCTTCAGCCGTCACCGGCGCGGCACGTGCTCGGGGCACG
>NZ_WIXR01000006.1:30054-130892 GCF_019425585.1 Burkholderia sp. COPS
GGCACGCTCCGTACCGAATCCCGACGCCGCCACGCCCGCGCGCGCTGCGCGG
This sequence comes from Burkholderia sp. COPS, assembly GCF_019425585.1. Taxonomy (NCBI): domain Bacteria; kingdom Pseudomonadati; phylum Pseudomonadota; class Betaproteobacteria; order Burkholderiales; family Burkholderiaceae; genus Burkholderia; species Burkholderia sp. COPS. Next base: position 30,107 of record NZ_WIXR01000006.1, read on the forward strand.
CAGTCTCAACCACTTCTGACTTTCACACCGAAATGGCCCAATACGTTTTCACGATGAACCGGGTCGGCAAGATCGTGCCGCCCAAGCGCCAGATCCTGAAGGACATCTCGCTGTCGTTCTTTCCCGGCGCGAAGATCGGCGTGCTCGGCCTGAACGGCTCGGGCAAGTCGACGCTGATCCGCATCATGGCGGGCGTCGACAAGGACATCGAAGGCGAAGCGACGCCGATGCCGAACCTGAACATCGGCTATCTGCCGCAGGAGCCGCAGCTCGATCCGACGAAGACGGTGCGCGAAGCCGTCGAGGAAGGCCTCGGCGACCTGTTCCAGGCCAACAAGAAGCTCGAGGAAATCTACGCGGCGTACGCGGAGCCGGACGCCGACTTCGACGCGCTCGCCGCCGAGCAGGCAAAGTACGAAGCGATCCTCGCGTCGAGCGACGGCGGCAGCCCCGAGCAGCAGCTCGAAGTGGCCGCCGACGCACTGCGCCTGCCGTCGTGGGACGCAAAGATCGAGCACCTGTCGGGCGGTGAGAAGCGCCGCGTCGCGCTGTGCAAGCTGCTGCTCGAAAAACCCGACATGCTGCTGCTCGACGAACCGACCAACCACCTCGACGCGGAATCGGTCGACTGGCTCGAGCAGTTCCTGGTGCGCTTCCCGGGCACCGTCGTCGCGGTCACCCACGATCGCTACTTCCTCGACAACGCGGCCGAATGGATTCTCGAACTCGACCGCGGCCACGGCATTCCGTGGAAGGGCAACTACAGCAGCTGGCTCGACCAGAAGGAAGAGCGGCTGAAGCAGGAAGAAGCGTCGGAATCGGCGCGTCAGAAGGCGATCAAGAAGGAACTGGAGTGGGTGCGCCAGAACCCGAAGGGCCGCCAGGCGAAGTCGAAGGCGCGTATCGCGCGCTTCGAGGAACTGAGCAGCCAGGAATACCAGAAGCGCAACGAAACGCAGGAAATCTTCATTCCGGCCGGCGAACGCCTCGGCAATGAAGTGATCGAGTTCAAGAACGTCAGCAAGTCGTTCGGCGACCGCCTGCTGATCGACAACCTGAGCTTCAAGATCCCGGCCGGCGCGATCGTCGGCATCATCGGCCCGAACGGCGCCGGCAAGTCGACGCTGTTCAAGATGCTGACCGGCAAGGAACAGCCGGATTCGGGCGAAGTCGTGATGGGCCCGACGGTGAAGCTCGCGTACGTCGACCAGAGCCGCGACGCGCTCGACGGTTCGAAGACGGTGTTCGAGGAAATCTCGGGCGGCGCCGACGTGCTGACGGTCGGCAAGTACGAAACGCCGTCGCGCGCGTACATCGGCCGCTTCAACTTCAAGGGCGGCGACCAGCAGAAGATCGTCGGCAACCTGTCCGGCGGTGAACGCGGCCGCCTGCACCTCGCGAAGACGCTGATCTCGGGCGGCAACGTGCTGCTGCTGGACGAACCGTCGAACGACCTCGACGTCGAAACGCTGCGCGCGCTGGAAGACGCGCTGCTCGAATTCGCGGGCTCGGTGATGGTGATCTCGCACGATCGCTGGTTCCTCGACCGGATCGCGACGCACATCCTCGCATTCGAAGGCGATTCGCAGGTCACGTTCTTCGACGGCAACTACCAGGAATACGAAGCCGACAAGCGTGCGCGCCTCGGCGAGGAAGCCGCGAAGCCGAAGCGTCTGCGCTACAAGCCGATCAGCCGCTGAGCGGCGCGGCCCCGGCGCCCGGCACTGCGGCAACGCAGGAACGGGCACCGAGGCTGGTCTCGCTCCGGAAGCGGAACAACAAAAAACGGGCCGCTGGCCCGTTTTTTTATCCGGCGGCTGGCTGCCCGCTTGCCGCTTACGCCAGCGCGCCCAGGTCGCGCAGCCGTGCCTCGGTCGCCGCCGCACTCGTGTGATGAATGCCGTGCCAGCCGAGCGCCGTCGCGGCCGCGGCGTTCTTCGCATTGTCGTCGATGAACACGAGTTCGTGCGGCGCGATGCCCGGCAAGTGCGGCTCGATCCGCGCATGCATCTCGCGGTAGATCGCCGGATCGGGTTTCACGAGCTTCACACGGCCCGACACGACGATGTCCCTGAAACGCCGCAGCACCGGGAAGTTGTCCCACGCATACGGAAACGTCTGCGCGGACCAGTTCGTCAGCCCGAACAGCGGCATCCCCTGCGCGTCGAGCCGGTCGACGAGCGCGGCGCCTTCGTCGAGCACGCCGCCGATCATCTCGTGCCAGCGCGCATAGAACGCGCGGATCAGCCCCTCGTGCGCCGGAAACTTCGCGACGAGCTCGGCCGTCCCCTCTTCGATCGTCTGCCCGCCGTCCTGGCGGACCACCCAGTCCATCGTGCAAACATGCGTGAAGAACCAGCGACGCTCGGCGTCGTCGGGAATCAGTTCCCGGTAAAGGTACTCGGGGCTCCAGTCGATCAGCACGCCGCCGAAATCGAATACCACGGCCTTGATCGTCATGCGAACTCCGTCGCAAGGACGTCCGCGAGCGGGCGCGGCGTCACCGGGTTGCCCGACAGCGAATTGTTTTCCCATACGAAGTGATGATGCGCGACGATCTGCGCGGCCGACAGGTGCGTGCGCTCGTTCGTGGTGTGCAGGTCGGACACGACGGTCGTCCGGTAGCCGAGCAGCGCTGCGCGGCGCGCGGCCGAATCGACGCAGAACTCGGTCGCATAACCGCAGATCAGCACCGAACGGATGCCGTGGCGCTCGAGTTGCGCCGCGAGCGGCGTATCGTGAAACGAATCGCTCATCTGCTTGCGCACCCGCCAGTCGCCGTTCCCGACGACCAGCCCCGCGTGCAGCTCCCAACCCGGCGTGCCGGGCACGACGTCGTCGTCCGCGTCGCCGTCGTGCTGCACGAAGCACACGGGCGCGTTCGCCGCACGCGCCGCCGCCGTCAACCGGTTGATGCCCGACACCACGTCATCGAGCCGGTACGCGGGCCTCGCCCGCTCCACCAGCCCGCGCTGCATGTCGACCACGATCACTGCAGTGTCCGCCATTGCTTGCCCTCGTCGTTATTGTCCGGCCGTCGTTCGACCGCTATCCAATCGTTACTCGGCCGCTACCGCGCGTTGCATCAGATCGGCTGCGTGCGTGCGTCGAGCCACGCCTTCGCGTCGCCGCTCAGGTGCCGGCCGACGCGCTCGCGCACCGTTGCGTGATATGCGTTCAGCCACGCGCGTTCTTCTTCATGCAGCATCTCGATCAGCACGCAGCGCGTGTCGATCGGGCACAGCGTCAGCGTCTCGAACGCGAGGAAATCGCCGAACTCGGTCTGCCCGGCCGCGCGGTTCACGACCAGGTTCTCGATGCGGATGCCCCACTGGCCGGGACGGTACACGCCCGGCTCGATCGACGTGATCATGCCCTCTTCCATCGCCGTGTACGGCTCGGCCGGCGCGTAGTGCGAGATCACCTGCGGGCCTTCGTGCACGTTCAGGAAGTAGCCGACGCCGTGCCCCGTGCCGTGCCCGTAGTCGAGCCCGGCCGCCCACATCGGCGCGCGCGCGATCGCGTCGAGCATCGGCGAGCGGATACCGCGCGGGAATCGGGCACGCGACAGCGCCATCATCGATTTCAACACGATCGTGAAATCGCGCCGCTGCAGGTCGCTGACGGTGCCGACCGGCACGACGCGCGTGATGTCGGTCGTACCCGTCACGTACTGGCCGCCCGAATCGATCAGCAGCAGCCCGTCGCCGGCGATCGTCGCGTGCGACTCCGGCGTCGCGCGGTAATGCGGCATCGCGCCGTTCGCGTTGAAGCCCGCGATCGTCGCGAAGCTCGGCGACACGTAGCCGGGGCGTCGCGCGCGCGCGGCAGTGAGCTTCTCGTCGATCGTCAGCTCGGTGATCGTCTCGCGGTTCACGGCCTGTTCGAACCAGGTGAAGAATTCCGCGAGCGCGGCGCCGTCGTGCTCCATCGTCACGCGCACATGCTCGATCTCGGTGGATGTCTTGCGCGACTTCGCGAACGTCGACGGATTCACGGCCTCGACGAGCTTCACGCCGGCCGGCACGGCCTCGAGCGTGCCGAACGTCACGCGGCGCGGATCGATCAGCAGCGTCGCGCCGTCGGGGAGTGCCGCGAGCGCGGCGCGCGCGGCGTCGTAGGCGCGAACGTCGACGCCGTCCTGCGCGAGCGACGCGGCCAGTGCCGGCGACACCTTGCCGTCGGCGACGAACAGCGTCGCGCGATCGGCGCCGATCATTGCGTGCGCAACGAATACGGGATTGAAGTTGACGTCGGCGCCGCGCAGGTTGAACAGCCATGCGAGATCGTCGAGCGTCGAGACGAAATGCCACTGCGCGCCCTGCGCACGCATCGCGCGGCGCACTTCGGCCAGCTTGCTCGCGCGCGTCGTGTCGGCCTGCGGCGCCGCGTGCTCGAACACCGCATCGCCGGGCAGCCCCGGCCGCTCGGGCCAGATCGCGTCGAGCAGGTCGAGATCGGTGCGCAGCGCGATGCCGCGTGCGTTCAGCGCGGCCGTCAGCCCGCGTGCGGCCGCGACGCCGAGCACGGCGCCGTCGACGCCGACGGTTGCACCCGCCGCCACGTTCTGCGCGAGCCAGTCGACGTGCGGCGCGCTCTGCTGCCCGCCCGTCATCTTCATCAGTTGCACGCCCGTGCCGGCCAGTTCGGCGTCGGCCTGCACCCAGTAGCGACTGTCGACCCACAGCCCCGCGAAATCCGCGGTTACGACCAGCGTGCCGACCGAGCCCGTGAAGCCGGACAGCCAGCGGCGGGCCTGCCAGCGCTCCGGCAGATACTCGGACAGATGGGGATCGGCGGACGGCACGAGATAGGCGGCCAGGTCCTCGCGGACCATCGCGCCACGCAGCAGCGCGAGACGGGCCGGCACCGGCGAGACTTCGGGAAGACGGGCATTCATGATTTCACCTGAGAGCATTCAGCGACGGGCCGACAGCGCAACCGTCACGGCTACTGCGAGGAACGCGACGCCGGCGCAGACCGGCCATTCGAGCGTCTCGCCATCGTAAAACAGTCCAGAGAGATTGCCGGCCATGCGGGCCGCGGCCGCGCCGACGATACCGGCGAGCACCGCGATCCACCACGCCGGCCGGGCCGTGCGCCGCATCGGATGCAGCCATCGGCCGAACAGCCCGACGGCCGCTCCCAGGACAAGGATTCCAAACCAGTTCATTCAACGCCTTCGATAAATTCGGATTCGTCCCATAGGCGTGAACGTTGCCAGCGGCTAGCATCGATTCATCCATCGAACCCGAGACCAGCCGGGTGCCGCGAACGTTCGAGTGTAGGGGCCGACTCGACGTTATGGCAAGCGCGCACCAGCTGCCGTATTGAAGAAATTCTCATGCGAATCGCTCTGATCGATCCGGACGCGCGCCATGCCGCGCTCCTGAACCGCCTGCTCTTTGCGGGCGGTCACGTATGCCACGCGTTTCCGTCCAGTACGGCGTTCTTCGAGTGGCTCGCCGCCAATACCTGCGACATGCTGATCACCGGCCACTGGGCCGGCGACCAGCCGGCCGAGGAAGTCATTCCGCGCGCGCAGGCAGTCCTGCCCGGGCTGCCGGCGATCGCCGTGATGCAGATGCCGCGCGAAAGCGAGATCGTATCGTGCCTGCACGCGGGCGCCGACGATTGCCTCGTGCGCCCGGTGAGCGGGCCCGAGCTGCTCGCGCGCGTCAACGCGCTGAGCCGGCGCGCCGGCGTACGCCGGCCGCCGGCCCGCTCGCGCGAAATGTATGGCGAATACGCTTTCGACGCCACGCACTGCCTCGTTCGCTTCGGCAACGCAATCGTTTCACTCACGCCGAAGGAGTTCCGTTTTGCGCAGTTGCTGTTCGCGAACCTGTCGCGGCCCGTGTCGCGCGCCCATATTCTCGAAACGGTGTGGGCGCGCCGCCGCGACACGAAGTCGCGCACGCTCGATACCCACGCGTCCCGGCTGCGCAGCAAGCTGCACCTGCTTCCGGAGCGCGGCTACCGGCTGCTGCCGCTCTACGGCTATGGCTATCAGCTCGACCGCGTGCCGATCGAGCCCCCAAATTCCCGGCCCCGCCACGCCGATGCCCGGTATGCCGCGAGTGAGGAAATCGCTGAAACGCTATAATATGGGGCTAAACGATAGCCCTCGATATGCAACTCCTCACGATCGGAATCAATCACCACACTGCGCCTGTCGCCTTGCGCGAACGCGTGGCGTTTCCGCTCGAGCAGATCAAGCCGGCTCTCGTCACGTTCAAGAACGTGTTTCTCGGCCCCCAGGCGCCCAACACGCCCGAAGCGGCGATCCTCTCCACCTGCAACCGCACCGAACTGTATTGCGCGACCGATGATCGCGCCGCACGCGAAGGCGCGGTCCGCTGGCTGTCGGAGTATCACCGGATTCCGGTGGACGAGCTCGCACCGCACGTCTATGCGCTGCCGCAGTCGGAAGCAGTCCGGCACGCGTTCCGCGTCGCATCCGGCCTCGATTCGATGGTGCTGGGCGAAACCCAGATTCTGGGCCAGATGAAGGATGCCGTCCGCACCGCGACGGAAGCCGGCGCGCTCGGCACCTACCTGAACCAGCTGTTCCAGCGCACGTTCGCGGTGGCGAAGGAAGTGCGCGGCACGACCGAAATCGGCACGCAGTCGGTGTCGATGGCCGCCGCCGCGGTGCGCCTCGCGCAGCGGATCTTCGAAAAAGTGTCCGATCAGCGCGTGCTGTTCATCGGCGCCGGCGAAATGATCGAGCTGTGCGCGACGCACTTCGCCGCACAAGGCCCGCGCGAACTCGTCGTCGCGAACCGCACGGCCGAACGCGGCCAGCGCCTGGCCGAACGCTTCAGCGGCCGCGCGATGCCGCTCTCGGATCTGCCGACCCGCATGCACGAATTCGACATCATCGTGTCGTGCACGGCGTCGACGCTGCCGATCATCGGCCTCGGCGCAGTCGAACGCGCGGTGAAGGCACGCCGCCACCGGCCGATCTTCATGGTCGACCTCGCGGTGCCGCGCGACATCGAGCCCGAAGTCGGCAAGCTGAAGGACGTGTTCCTCTATACCGTCGACGATCTCGGCGCGATCGTGCGCGAAGGCAACGCATCTCGCCAGGCTGCGGTCGCGCAGGCCGAATCGATCATCGAAACGCGCGTGCAGAATTTCATGCAATGGCTCGACACGCGCAGCGTCGTGCCGGTGATCCGTCACATGCATACGCAGGCCGACGCGCTGCGCCGGGCCGAAGTCGAGAAAGCGCAGAAGCTGCTCGCGCGCGGCGACGATCCGGCTGCCGTGCTCGAAGCACTGTCGCAAGCGCTGACCAACAAGCTGATCCACGGCCCGACGAGCGCGCTCAATCGCGTGAACGGCGCCGATCGCGATTCGCTGATCGACCTGATGCGCGGCTTCTACCAGCACGCACCGCGCTCGAACGACCAGTCCGGCCACTAGCGCCGCCCGGTCGCCCTGCCGCCGGCCGGTCGTTGTCCCGCCGCCGGCCTATCCTTTCCGAATACCCCTTGCCCGGGAGCGCCGCTCCACACCATGAAGACGAGCATGCAACGCAAGCTCGACCAGCTGTCCACACGGCTGGCCGAACTGAACGACCTGCTGAGCCGCGAAAACGTCACGGCCGACCTCGACCAGTACCGCAAGCTGACGCGTGAACATGCGGAACTCGGCCCGGTGGTCGAACAGTACGCGCTGTGGCGCCAGTCGCGCAGCGACGAGACGGCCGCGCAGGAGCTGCTCGGCGATCTGTCGATGCGCGACTTCGCGGAAGACGAAATCCGCAGCGCGCGCGAGAGCATGACCCGCCTCGAGACCGAGCTGCAGAAGATGCTGCTGCCGAAGGATCCGAACGACGACCGCAACATCTTCCTCGAAATCCGTGCGGGCACGGGCGGCGACGAATCCGCGCTGTTCGCCGGCGACCTGCTGCGCATGTACCTGCGCTTCGCGGAACGGCAGCGCTGGCAGGTCGAAATGATGTCGGAGAGCGCATCGGATCTCGGCGGCTACAAGGAAGTGATCGTGCGGATCGCGGGCCAGGGCGCGTACTCGCGCCTGAAGTTCGAATCGGGCGGCCATCGCGTGCAGCGCGTGCCGGCAACCGAGACGCAAGGGCGCATCCACACGTCCGCGTGCACGGTCGCGGTGATGCCGGAAGCCGACGAAATCGGCGAGGTCGAGATCAATCCGGCCGACCTGCGGATCGACACGTTCCGCGCGTCCGGCGCGGGCGGCCAGCACATCAACAAGACCGATTCGGCGGTGCGCGTCACGCACATCCCGACCGGGATCGTCGTCGAGTGCCAGGACGACCGTTCGCAGCACAAGAACAAGGATCGCGCGCTGAAGGTGCTCGCCGCGCGCATCAAGGACAAGCAGTATCACGAGCAGCACGCGAAGGAAGCCGCGACGCGCAAGAGCCTGATCGGCTCCGGCGACCGCTCGGAACGGATCCGCACGTACAACTTCCCGCAGGGCCGGATGACCGACCACCGGATCAACCTGACGCTGTACCGGCTCGAGGCGATCATGGACGGCGACCTCGACGAACTGATCAGCGCGCTGGTCAGCGAGCACCAGGCCGAACTGCTCGCGTCGCTCGGCGACGCCGACTGAGGTCACGATGCCCGACACGACCGCCGACGAACTGCTGCGCGCGTCCGCGCTCGACGCGGTCGATGCGCGCGTGCTGCTCGCGCACGCGCTTGGCTGGACCCGCACGCAACTGATCACGCGCGGCGACGCGCCGCTCGACGCGGCCGCGGTCGAACGCTACCGCACGCTCGAGGCGCGCCGCATGGCCGGCGAGCCGGTCGCGCAACTCGTCGGGATGCGCGAATTCTTCGGCCGGCCGTTCGACGTGACGCCCGACGTGCTGATCCCGCGCCCTGAAACCGAACTGCTCGTCGAAGCCGCACTCGATGCGATCGACGGGCTGCCGCATCCGGCGGTGCTCGATCTCGGCACGGGCAGCGGCGCGATTGCCGTCTCCATCGCCGCCGAGCGGCCCGACGCCCGCGTATGGGCGCTCGACCGTTCGCCAGCCGCACTCGAGGTCGCGCAACGCAACGCCAGCAAGCTGCTCGACGCGCACCGCCCCGGCGGCCCGCTGCACTGGCTGCAGAGCGACTGGTACGCGGCGCTCGATCCTGCGCTCGCCTTCGACACGATCGTCAGCAATCCGCCGTACATCGCGCAGCACGATCCGCACCTCACGCAGGGCGACCTGCGTTTCGAGCCGCGCGGCGCACTCACCGACGATGCCGACGGCCTCAGCGCGATCCGGACGATCGTCGCGGGCGCCGGCACTTACCTGAAACCGGGCGGCACGCTCTGGATCGAGCACGGTTACGACCAGGCCGAGGCCGTGCGCGCCATACTCGCATCGCACGGCTTCGTCGCGGTCGAATCGCTCGCCGATCTGGCCGCAATCGAACGCACGACAGGCGGCCGCCTGCCGGGCTGATGCCCGGCCCGTCCGGTTGAAATCCGCTATCATTTCGATCTAACGCCCCGCAAACGCAAGGTCAGTCATGGACACCCAACAACGTATCAAGCAAATCGTCGACGAAAACCAGGTCGTGCTCTTCATGAAGGGCAACGCGCAATTCCCGATGTGCGGCTTTTCGGGCCGCGCCATCCAGGTGCTGAAGGCCTGCGGCGTCGATCAGTTCAAGACGGTCAACGTGCTCGAAGACGACGAGATCCGCCAGGGCATCAAGGAATTCTCGAACTGGCCGACCATCCCGCAGCTCTACGTGAAGGGCGAATTCATCGGCGGCTCGGACATCATGATGGAGATGTACCAGTCGGGCGAACTGCAGCAACTGTTCGCCGCCGCGTAATACGCCCCGCCCCCTTTTCGATGGCATCTCCCAGCGCGCCGCCACGCCGGCTGATCGTCGCGATCACCGGCGCCACCGGCGCGATCTACGGCGTACGGCTGCTCGACCTGCTGCGCGCCGCCGGCGGCGTCGAAACGCACCTGCTGATTTCGAACGCCGGCTGGCTCAACATCCAGCACGAACTGAAGCTGTCGAAGGCCGAAATCGAAAGCCGTGCGGACGTCGTGCACTCGGTGCGCGACGTCGGCGCGACGATCGCATCGGGGTCGTTCGCGACCGACGGGATGGTGATCGCGCCCTGCTCGATGAAGACGCTCGCGAGCGTCGCGCACGGGCTGTCCGACAACCTGATCACGCGCGCGGCCGACGTCACGTTGAAGGAGCGCCGCCGCCTCGTGCTGATGGTGCGCGAAACGCCGTTCAACCTCGCGCATCTGCGCAACATGACCGCCGTGACCGAAATGGGCGGCATCGTCTTCCCGCCGCTACCCGCGTTCTACGCGATGCCGAAGACGATCGAGGAACTCGTCGACCAGACCGTCACCCGCGTGCTCGACCTGTTCGCGCTCAGTGCGCCGATGACGACGCCGTGGGCCGGCATCCGGCCGGCGCAGTAAGCCGCTCGCCGCGGCGCTTCCGCATCGTTCTTCGCGCATCTTCGCCGATTCACCTGCCTTCCGTGCTGAATCGACCACCTCGAGTCCCCGTCCGCCCTCGCGTTCGTGAAATCGGCCCGATTATCAACCAATACGACTCAATCAAATTCCTCGCGACGGATTTATCAATGCCCGGTGCGCGCCTATAGTCACAGGCAAATCCCTTTGCAGGCCACCACCATGAACCGCTTGCCTTCGCTCTACCTGTCCCACGGCGCCCCGACGCTGCCGATCGACCCGACGCTGCCGTCCGGCGCGTTCACCCACCTTGGCGCCGAATTGCCGCGCCCGCGCGCGGTACTGATGCTGTCCGCGCACTGGGGCACGCAGCGTCCCGTCGCCAGCGTCGCCGCGCATCCTGAAACGATCCACGACTTCTACGGCTTTCCGCAGGCGCTGTACGACATCCGCTACCCGGCGCCCGGCGCGCCCGACGTCGCCGAGCGCGCGGCCGGACTGCTGAATGCGGCCGGCATCGCCACTGCGACGACCGAGCACGGCCTCGACCACGGCGCGTGGGTACCGATGCTGCTGATGTTCCCGGAAGCCGACGTGCCGGTGGCACAGCTGTCGATCCAGCCGCGCGCGGATGCGGCGCACCACTTCGCGCTCGGCCGCGCGCTGCGACCGCTGCGCGACGAAGGCGTGATGGTGATCGGCTCCGGCCAGATCACGCACAACCTGCGCGCCGCCGATTTCGGTGCGGCACCGGAAGATGCGGACCCGCGCGTCGCGGAATTCACCGACTGGTTCGAGGCGAAGCTGGCCGCGCGCGACGTCGACGCGCTGCTCGACTACCGTCGGCAGGCGCCGCATGCCGCGCTGATGCATCCGACCGACGAGCATCTGCTGCCGGTGTTCACGGCGCTCGGCGCGGCGGACGACGACTACCAGCTTGGCATCCAGTCGCTCGGCACGTACCAGCGCGTGCTCGCGATGACGAACTACGTGTTCGCGAGCGCGGCCGCCTGAGCGTCGCGCGACAACCGTCGACCGCCAATAAAAAGCCCGCCCGAGCGATGCTCGGGCGGGCTTTTTTTCCGCTGCTGGCTGCCGCCGCCGAATCCGGCGACAGGTCACGCGTCAGGCACCGACCCCCTCGAGGATCTCGTCGTGCGATTCACGCTCGTCGAGATACTGGGTCCGGTAGCCGGTATTCACGCCCCAGAAGTAGAACACCAGCGAGATTGCGGCGACGATCAGCATGTCCCAGCCGTACGGCAGCACGCCGTAACCGCCGAACTCCTTGCTGCCGATCAGCGACAGCACGGCCATCGTCGGCAGGTACGCGACCAGCCACCATGCGGCCTTCAGGTCGGCACCCCAGCCGGTCCAGCCCGACTTCGCCTGGAAGTAGAAGTACACCGGCAGCGCGACGATCATCAGCAGGATGATCTCGCCCGTCAGCGGCCACTTCGCCCAGTAGAGGATCAGCGACGCGCAGACGAACGCGAACGGCGCGATCAGCTTCATCAGCGGAATCGACAGCGGACGCTCGATGTCGGTCGCCGAGCGGCGCAGCGCCATCAGGCTGATCGGGCCGGTCAGGTACGAGATCACCGTCGCGACCGAGATCACCGCCGCGAGCGAGCTCCAGCCGCGGAAGAAGAACAGGAAGATGAACGAGACCAGCAGGTTGAACCACATCGCCTGGCGCGGCACGCCGTAGAGCGGGTGCACGTTGCCGAACATCTTCGGCATCGTGTTGTTGCGCTCCATCGCGTAGATCATGCGGGTGGTGGTCGCCATGTACGTCGTGCCGGTGCCGCTCGGGCTGACGAACGCGTCGACGTACAGCAGGATCGCGAGCCAGTTCAGGTTCAGCGCGATCGCCAGTTCGGCGAACGGCGACTTGAAGTTGAAGTGCGACCAGCCCTGCGCGACGTCAGCCGGATTCACCGAGCCGATGTACGCCATCTGCAGCAGTACGTAGATCACGAGCGCGATCAGGATCGACGTGATCACCGCGAACGGCACGCTGCGCGACGGGTTGCGCGCCTCGCCCGCGAGGTTCACCGGGCTCTGGAAGCCGTTGAACGCGAACACGATGCCGCTCGTCGCGACCGCGGTCAGCACCGCCGACCAGCCGTACGGCGCAAAGCTTGCATTGGATGCGGTGCCGAGGTTTTCCGGATGGTAGCTCGTCAGCATCAGGCCGAGGATCGTGAGGCCGGGGATCAGGAACTTGAAGATCGTGATCGTGGTGTTCGCCCGGGCAAACGCCTTCACGCCCCAGTAGTTCAGCAAGAAGTAGATGACGACTAGCACGGCCGACAACAGCAGGCCGGGTGTCGTCAGCTCGCCGTTCACGAACAGCGCATGCGCCCACGGATACGGCCACGTGCTCATGTACTGGATCGACGCTTCAGCCTCGATCGGGATCACGGATACGATCGCGATCCAGTTCGCCCACGCGCTGATGAAACCGACCAGCGAGCCATGCGAGTAGCGCGCGTAGCGCACCATGCCGCCCGACTCGGGGAACATCGCACCCAGTTCCGCGTACGTCAGTGCAATCGCGAGAATCACGACCGCGCCGATGATCCATGCGCAGATCGCTGCCGGACCGGCGATCTTTGCGGCTTTCCAGGCGCCGAACAGCCAGCCCGAGCCGATAATCGAACCCAGCCCCGTCAGCATCAATGCAAACGGGCCGATGTTCCGTTGAATAGAACTCTTCACATCCTCTCCTGTGTCTCAAAAAGCATGGTCGGCCCGCGGTCCGGGATCGGCTCGGACTGCACCGCGCACGCATTCTTGGGGGGACGCGTCACCCGATCAGGGCAACCCGTCCGCGCGGCGCGTAGTTTAACGGTTGCACCTCGGGCGTGGCGCCAAAATCGTTCGGCCCCTACAAAAAATTCGCATCGTTTGCAAGCTTTGTAAACCTGATCTCCGCAATAACCCTGAGTCCATGGAAATACGGTTGACCACGCGGGTGATAAGCCGTATAAAGGACTTCGCAGGATTTCAAGTGGCGAGTGAATTGGTTCTTTCGTAGTTCGCCCATCAACGGTACTCCGGTTGGTCCTATTACCCCTTCCTTGATTTTCCGCACACCATGGGCTTCGGCCCCGTTTTATCTTTTTAGGAACAAGTAACATGGCAACCGGTACCGTCAAGTGGTTCAATGACGCAAAGGGCTTCGGCTTCATCACCCCGGAAGGCGGCGGCGACGATCTGTTCGCGCACTTCTCGGAAATCCGCGTCGAAGGCTTCAAGACGCTGCAAGAAAACCAGAAGGTTGAATTCGAAGTGAAGACGGGCCCGAAGGGTCTGCAAGCTGCGAACATCCGTCCGGTCTAAGCTTGGCGCGATAATTCGTGTAAAAAAGCCCCGCTTCGGCGGGGCTTTTTGTTTTTCGGCGCCGGTCGCCCGGCATGACGGCCTTTCAGCCGCCCGCATTCAGCCGAACAATCGCTGCGCGTGAATGCCGAGCCCCGTCGCGACACTCGCGAGGCGGTCGCCGAACACCGGCTGCGCATCCGGGAACGCACCTGCGAGCGCCCCCGACAGGAATGCGAGCCCCGTCGAGCCGCCGGTGAAATACAGTGCGCCGACATCGCGCGGCGCGACACCCGCGAGCCGCACCGTCTCGCGCGCGGCATCGACGATGCGGGCGGTGTCGTCGTGGCTCGCATCGACGAGGCGCTCGGCATCGAACGCGATCTGCAGATCCTCTTCCACGTCGTTCAGGTCGATCATCGTCTCCCCGCCCGCCGCGACGCCGATCTTCGCTTCCTCCGCGCGCGCCATCAACGCATGCCCGAGCCGCTGCTCGACCACGGTCGTGAGCCGGTCGTACTGCTGCACGTCGCGGTACAGGTGCTTCATCAGCTTCAGCTCGCCGAGTCGCTTCGGCGTGTAGACCGTGTTGATCAGGTGCCAGGTCGCGAGATCGAAGTAGATCTTGTTCGGCAGCTCGCGCCCTTCGGGATCGAGCGAACGGTAGCCGAATGCGGGCAGGATCGCGGCCAGCTCGACACGCCGGTCGTAGTCGGTACCCGCGACGTGCACGCCGTGGTGGGCCAGCACGTCGTCCTTGCGCTCGAGCCGCGCCATCCGCTCGGGTCCGACGCGCACCAGCGAGAAGTCGGACGTGCCGCCGCCGATGTCGGCAACGAGCACGAGGCGCTCCGCCTGCTGACGCGATTCGTAGTCGAACGCGGCCGCGATCGGTTCGTACTGGAACTGAACGTCCGTGAAGCCGACCGATCGCGCGGCTGCCTCGAGCTGGTCCTGTGCAAGGCGGTCGGCGCGCGGATCGTCGTCGACGAAGAACACGGGCCGGCCGAGCACCGCACGACCGATCGGCGCAGCCGCGCGGGTTTCGGCCTTGCGCTTCAGGTGCGTCAGGAAGCGCGCGATGATGTCGGTGTACGCGATCGCGCTGCCGTCGCCGAGGTCGGTCGTCGTTTCTGCGAGCGGCGAGCCGAGAATGCTCTTCATCGAGCGCATCAGCCGGCCGTCGAAACCGTCGATGTAGGAAGCCAGCGCCGCACGGCCGTATTCGACCGTCTCTTCGTCGTTGTTGAAGAAGATCGCGGTGGGCAGCGTCAGGTGGTCGCCCTCGACGGGCGCGAGGCGCATGCCATCGCCGTCGGGCAGCGCCACGGCGGAATTGGACGTGCCGAAATCGATCGCGCAGTAAGTCATGGGAAATTGCCGCAGCAGGGCCGGCGCGAAAACGGAAAGGACGGGCTTTTTAACATGAAGCCCGCGGGATCACAACCGGGGCCGGCCACCGGTGCCGCGCAGCGGGCCCCGGTGGCGACGGCGCGCAGACGGGCGCGCCGGGAAGACAGGCGGACGGGATGCGCGACGCAGCCCCCTCCGGGCAGGTCAGGCCGCCGCGTCGAAGCCCTTCTTCCACGCGCCCGCATAGACGACCTCGCCGATCGCATGACGCGTGCGCGGCGCCTTCTCGCGATCGCGCAGCACGGGATCGAGCTTGTCGACGTTGCCGTAGTGACCGAGCGAGATGATCGCCGGAATCGCGACGTCGGCCGGGATCGCAAACGCGTCCCGGAACGCCTTCGCGTCGAAGCCGCTCATCTGGTGGGCGGCCAGGCCCAGCGCGTGCGCCTGCAGCACCAGCGACATCGCGGCGGCGCCCGCGTCGTACAGCGCGGTCGGTGCCGGCTCCCCCTTCGGCGTGAGCGTATGCGCGGTCACGGCGATCAGCACGGGCGCCGGCGCATTCCAGCCCTGGTTGAACGGCACCAGCGTCGCGAACGCTCGCTTGAATGCGTCTTCGTCCTGCGTGCGGTCGAATACGATGAAGCGCCACGGCTGCGCGTTGTACGCAGACGGTGCCCAGCGGGCAGCCTCGAGCACCGCATGCAGATCGCCGGCGCTGACGGGTTCATCCGAATACGCGCGCGGGCTCCAGCGGCCCGCGATCAGATCGTGAATCGAAACAGTGGTGGGAGCAGGTTTGACGGACATGCGGATCCTCGCTGACATCGATGAAGGGGCGCGAACGCCTGGCGAACCGCAAGCATACCCGCTTGAGCCGATCCGCGCCCGATCCTGCCGCGCTATGCAAATCTCCGTGCGTGCAATGGCCGGCCGCCCGCCGCGCGGGCCGGCCGGACTGCCGGCTTGCCGCGATCAGGCCGCCTGCGCAGCCGCGCGCGACGGGCCGCGGTTGATGCGCAGCACGATCAGCGCGCCGACGATGCAGAGCCCGCCCGAAATCATCGACGCGATCGTGTAGGTGCCGAGGCTCGCGCGCAGCAGCCCCGCGCCGAGCGCCGCGAACGCCGCGCCGAGCTGGTGGCCGGCGACGATCCAGCCGAACACGACCGGCGCCGCGGCCTTGCCGAACACGTCGGTCGCGAGGCGCACGGTCGGCGGCACGGTCGCGATCCAGTCGAGCCCGTAGAACATCGCGAACAGCGGCAGCCCGAAGAAATCGATCCCGAACGCGTGCGGCAGGTAGATCAGCGACAGCCCGCGCAGCCCGTAGTACCAGAACAGCAGCACGCGATTGTCGTAGCGGTCGGACAGCCAGCCCGACAGCGTCGTGCCGAACAGGTCGAACACGCCCATCGCCGCGAGCAGCGATGCGCCCTGCACTTCCGTCATCCCGTAGTCGCTGCACATCGCGATCAGGTGCGTGCCGACGTAACCGTTGGTGCTTGCGCCGCAAATGAAGAAGCTGAAGAACAGCAGCCAGAAATCGCGCGAGCGGCTCGCGGTCAGCAGCGTACGGAACGCGACCGCGAGCGGGTTCTCCTTGGTCGCATCGGGCGCGGGCGGCGCATCGGCCGGCTCGCCGTACGGACGCAGCTGCACGTCGGCCGGCCGCTCGGGCAACAGGAACGCAACGAGCGGAATCACGATCGCGGCCGCCACCGCGACGACCAGCACGACCGGCCGCCAGCCATGGCGCTGCGCGATCGCCGCGAGCATCGGCAGGAACACGAGCTGGCCGGTGGCCGTGCTCGCGGTCAGGATCCCCATCACGAGGCCGCGCCGCGCATGGAACCAGCGCGTGACGAAGGTCGCGGACAGCGTCAGCGCGACGACCCCCGTCGAGCAGCCGACCATCAGGCCCCAGATCACCACCATCTGCCAGCTCTGCGTCATCATCGACGACAGCGCGACGCCCGCGCTCATCGTCACGAGCGCGGTGAGGATGGTCGGGCGCAGCCCGAAGCGCTGCATCGCGGCGGCCGCGAACGGGCCGGTCAGGCCATACAGCGCGATGTTCACCGAGATCGCCAGCGAAATCGCCGCGCGGCTCCAGCCGAGCTCGCGTTCGAGCGGCACCATCAGCACGCTCGGCGTCGCGCGTGTGCCGGCGGCCGCCAGCAGGATCAGGAATACCACCGCCGCCGCGAGCCATCCGTAGTGGAAGCGCCCGCCGATTCGTGTCACCGCCCAGTTCATCTTCGCGTTCTCCAGTTGGCGGCGCCGGCACCTCCGCGCCCGCTCCGCCCCACCCAGCCAGGCCACCTCCGCCGCACGCTGCATCGGCTGACCCGGGCCGACGCTTGGCATTTGTCTGTCGATCCGGTCAGCGTTGTTACCGACCGGTCACAAGTGTGTTGCGATCGTAGTGACCAATCGGTAACATGTCAAGCAATCCAATATGCAGTCGAGGGTCATCATGTCGGGCATCGAGATCGCCAAGCCGCCGGCGCGCCGTACGCGCCGGCCGATCGACGGCGCCACCGCGCAGGAGCACCTGCTGCGCGCCGCCGAGGAGCTGTTTTACAGGGAAGGCGTTCGGACGGTGGGCGTCGAGGCGGTCGTGGAACGCGCGGGCGTCAACAAGATGAGCCTGTATCGGCAGTTCTCCTCGAAGGACGACCTGATCCTCGCGTATCTGGAGCGGATGGATGCGTGTTTCTTCGAGCGTCTCGACACAAGCACCGCGAAGCATCCGGGCCAGCCGAAGGCGCAACTGATCCAGTATTTCGTCGACCTGGCCGAGCGCGCGACGCAGAAGGACTATCGCGGCTGCCCGTTCGTCAACGTCGCGGCGGAGTTTCCGGATGCATCGCACCCGGCGCGCGAGCGCGTCGCGCAGAACAAGGAACAGTTGATGAAGCGGCTCGTCGCGCTATGCGAAGGCGCCGGCGCGCGGCAACCGCAGGCGCTCGCCGATGCGCTCGCGCTGGTGATCGAGGGTATCTACGCGGCGAGCCAGACCTACCGGCA
This sequence comes from Burkholderia sp. COPS, assembly GCF_019425585.1. Taxonomy (NCBI): domain Bacteria; kingdom Pseudomonadati; phylum Pseudomonadota; class Betaproteobacteria; order Burkholderiales; family Burkholderiaceae; genus Burkholderia; species Burkholderia sp. COPS. The sequence continues at coordinate 48,270 of NZ_WIXR01000006.1, forward strand.
CGGCGAAACGCCGATCGGCACCGCACCCGCGCTCGTCACGCAATTGATCGAAGCCGCGTGCGCGTGACGGGCCGCGCGCGTCCGCACCCTGCGCGCCCGCTACAATGCGGCCCTTGCCGCCCTTCCGCCCGACTGGTTTCACGATGACCGACACCCGCCCCGAATCGCACGACGACATCCTCGCCGCCACGCGGCACTGGCTCGCGCGCGCGGTGATCGGGCTCAATCTGTGCCCGTTCGCGAAAAGCGTCTACGTGAAGGAACAGGTGCGCTACGCGATCAGCGAAGCGACGACGCTCGAAGACGCGCTCGCCGAACTCGAAACGGAACTGCGCGCGCTCGACGCGGCCGACCCGCAGCAGGTCGACACGACGCTATTGATCTTCCCGGATGCGTTCGCCGACTTCGTCGACTACAACGATGCGCTGTTCTTTGCCGACCGCCTGGTGCGGCAACTGCGGCTCGACGGCGTGCTGCAGATCGCGAGCTTCCATCCGCACTACCGGTTCGAAGGCAGCGAGCCCGACGACATCGAGAACTACACGAACCGCGCGCCGTATCCGATCCTGCACCTGCTGCGCGAAGACAGCATCGCGCGCGCGGTCGACGCGTTCCCGGACGCGTCCGCGATCTACGAAAGAAATCAGGAAACACTGCGCCGCCTCGGCCACGACGGCTGGCGCGAATGGATGCGCCGGCCGGGCGACGACGTCTGACGCGGCGTGCAACGTGCGGCGTGCAACGTGCGCCGCGCGCCGCCGCCCGCCCGCCCGTGCGTCAGCCTTCAGCCGGCTCCGCGACCTCGCCGCCCGCCGCCGCGGCTTCCGGCACGAAGAAACGTGCGTTCAGCTCGACAAGCCCGAACATCCCCAGGATCTCGTTCAGCCGCTCGCCTGGCCGCCGACGCGGCAGGTTCTTGTACTGCGCGATGATCAGCTCGTTCTTCATCGAATGCTCCCAGCCGACCAGCTCGGTCACGCTGACCTGGTAGCCGTGCGCTTCGAGCTGCAGGCAGCGCAGCACGTTGGTGATCTGGCTGCCGAATTCGCGCGTATGCAGCGGATGCCGCCACACTTCCGTCAGCGCGTTCGCGAGCGATTTGCCCTTGTTCTTGCGCAGCACGCCCGCGACTTCCGCCTGGCAGCACGGCACGAGCACGATGTGCTGCGCGCGCTTCGCGAGCGCGAAGCGGATCGCGTCGTCGGTCGCCGTGTCGCACGCATGCAGCGCGGTGACGACGTCGACCGTTTCGGGCAGCTTCGGCGAAGTGATCGAATCGGCGACCGACAGGTTCAGGAACGACATGCCGCCGAACCCGAGCCGCGCGGCCAGCTCGGCCGAACGCGTGACCAGCTCCTCGCGGGTCTCGATCCCGTACACGTGCGACGCAAATGCCGCCGTGCCGTGCCCCGGCTGCTGCTTGAAGAACAGGTCGTACAGGATGAAGCCGAGATACGACTTGCCGGCGCCATGGTCGACGAGCGTCACGCTGCCACGATCGGCCTGCACGCCGGCAAGCAGCGGCTCGATGAACTGGAACAGGTGATAGACCTGTTTCAGCTTGCGGCGGCTGTCCTGGTTCAGCTTCCCGTCGCGGGTGAGGATGTGCAGTTCCTTCAGCAGCTCGACGGACTGCTCCGGGCGGATTTCGTGGGTCTTGTTCGACATCGTGAAGCGGCGCCGGGCCACGGTCGGCAGACCACGGCCCGGCGGCGGGAATTCGTGAGGAATGGCGCTAGTTTACCGAAAATGCACGGTCAGGCTCGTGCGCCGAGCCGCCAGAGCGACGTGACCTCGGCGCGGCGTGCCGCATGCAGCGGATCGTCGGCGTCGGTGGACTTCGGGTGTGCGGGGCGGATGTCTTCGCGGCCGAGCACGACGAGGCCGGCTTCGTCGATCCACTGCAGCAGGGTGTCACGCGGCCGCAGGCCGAGATGCTCGGCGAAATCGGACAGGATCAGCCAGCCTTCGCCGCCTGGCTCGAGATGGTCGGTGAGCCCCGCGAGGAAACCGCGCAGCATGCGGCTGTCCGGATCGTAGACCGCGTATTCGATCGGTGCACTCGGACGGGCCGGCACCCATGGCGGGTTGCAGACGACGAGCGGCGCGCGGCCGGCCGGAAACAGATCCGCCTCGACGACCTCGACGCGGCCCGCGTGGCCCAGCCGCTCGACGTTCTCGCGCGCACAGGCGAGCGCCCGCGGATCCTGATCGGTCGCGACGATGCGCTCGACGCCGCGCGACGCCAGCACGGCCGCGAGCACGCCGGTGCCCGTGCCGACGTCGAACGCGAGCGACGTCGCCGGCAGCGGCGCGCGCGCGACGAGTTCGACATATTCGCCGCGTACCGGCGAGAACACGCCGTAGTGCGGATGAATCGGCGCGCCGCCCAGCGCCGGGATCGGCACACCCTTCTTGCGCCATTCGTGCGCGCCGACGAGGCCGAGCAGCTCGCGCAGCGACACGACCGACGGTTCGCCGCCCGGGCCGTACGCTTCCTCGCATGCGGCGCGTACGTCGGGCGCGCGGCGCAGCGGGATCGTGTAGTCGGCATCGAGCGGGATCAGCAGCATCCCGAGCGTGCGGGCGCGCTGCGATTGCGCAAGACGATGCAGGTTGAATGCGTCGACGCCCACCGCGGCCTTCGCCTTCTTCGGCTTGCGCTCGACGCGGCGCGCCATCGCCTGCACGAGCTGGCGCGCATTCTGGAAGTCGCCCTGCCAGACGAGCGCGATGCCCTCGCAGGCCAGACGGTAGGCCGCGTCGGCGGTGAGACGGTCGTCGGCGGGCACCGCGCGCTTCGGCGGCTGCACGCCGGCTTCGGAGCGCCAGCGCACGGCATGTTCGGCGCCGTCGGCGTCGGTCCAGTGGAAAACGGGGAAATCGGTCACGCGAGCTCGGCTACGGTTGGCTTCAGACAGGCGGCGCTACAGGCATGCGCCGCGCGGACCACACCATACCGCGCTTTGCCCGCGCGGCAAAGCGCGGGCGACCGCCCGACTGCCACCCGCGCGATGCTCGCGGCGTATTGGCGCTATCGGGCCGGTCAGCTCTGGTCGTCGAGCGCGGCATCCGGCGCGTTCTGCTTGACCGACGCGATGCCGTTCTCGCGGCTCGCTTCGGCCTTGTACAGCTCGCTCGTGCCGATGATCTCGTGATTGCCGGCCTTCAGGTTGAACATGAACTGGCCGTTGGTCGCGGTCTTGCGCTCGTAGCGCGCATCGTCCGGCGCGTTCTTGCGCACCGACGCGACGCCGTTTTCCGCCGACGCCTTGGTCTTGTACAGCTCGCTGCGCAGAATGATCTCGCCGTTGGCGGCCTTCAGGTGGAACAGGAACTGCCCGTCGCTCGCTTTCTTGATGACGAATTTCGCTGCCATGGTGCCCTCTCGAAAAAGTCGCCCGGCCCTCCGGACCGAGGCAGTCTAAACGCGATTGACGCGCAAAACGTAAGGTATTCGAAGCCAGATCGTCAGGAATCGTCAGACGGCGCCGCGATCGCGACGCTTCGTCCGGCCCGGCATCGTCTACCCGCCCCACCCCGGCGTCGCCGGCATGCGCAGCGTGCCCGCATCGCTGAAGCGCACGGTGCCGAGCACGCCGCCCGCGAGCCGGCCGCGCAGCGCATACGGCAACTCGCCGCTGGCAGCCGCGCCGGGCAGGTTCCACGCCTGCCGTGCGGCGGCGAACGCCGACACGGAAACCGGCACGTCGAGCACGGCCTCGCCGAAGCGCGGCACGACGCCCGAGCGGTCGCTCACGCCGCTCGCGAACGGCGTGCCGTTCAGGTCGAGCGCCACCGAGATGCCGTCGTATTCGATCGGCGTGTCGTTCGGATTCTGCACGCGCAGCTTCAGGTTGAAACGCATCTCGAGGCCCTGCCCGACGAGCGGGTCGAGCCCGGCGACCGACACGCGCACGGAATCGCGCGTGAGCCCCGCGCAGCCGCCGAGCAGGAGCACGGCGGCGAACAGCAGCAGCACGGCGCGCAGCGGCGCGATTCGGAACAGGGTTCGTGGCATGGAGGCCTCCTCGCGGCAATCGGTGAGCGGATCGTCGCTGCATTGTACCGAGTGCGCCCCCGCACACCGGATTTCGTAGTTTTCGCGGCCACGCCGGATCGTTAATAGATTAAAACTACGAAAATACCAGCCAAACGGAAAGCGCATTAATGCTTTCCAGCATTCAATGAAGCGCGGCGAATTCAATAGATGCAATTTCTAAATTTTTCGTTTCCTTTACCTAAAACCATCAAGTATATTTACGCATCCTTCGAGCAAGCCGACAAAGCTTGAAGCCGCATGACGGCGATTTTACGGAACGGCGACACGCCTTCCGGCCATCCTGCGGCCCGGCCCGGCCAGCCCCGTAGGTCGTCGGTTCAAGGGAATCGCGCGCCCGCGCAGGGCGTGCGGCTCCGTGTCGTGCGCGCGAAATCAACTCAGTACAACACGCGCCCGGCCATTTTGAACCGGCAAGTTAACCGACATCCGGAAATCCAGAGGGGGCAGTAAACCATGATTACCTTCACGTAGTCAGCCGCCGCGTTTTCGAATAATCCGTCATTGGCATTTTCATCGCTGTTGATTAACGGCGAGGGGATTGTTTTTGCCGGCGTTTTCGCAGCACTGAACGATTCTTTCAACAATCGAGGTTTCAGTCATGTCGATCGATATTCGCAAGATGCGTTATCTGCCGCTCGTCGCCGCGCTCGCACTCGCCGGGTGCGGCGGTGACGACGGCGGTGCAGGCTCCGCTTCCGCGCTCAGCTCCGCCGGCGCGCCGCACTCGGGCTCGTCGCCCACCGTCAACGCGCCGCCGAGCGCATCCAACGTCGACAAGAGCGTGTCGCCTGTCGAGTTGCCGGACACCGTGGTGCCCGTGAACTACCGGCTGTGGTTCCGCCCGAACGACGCGCTGAACGCGTTCGACGGCCGCGCCGACGTCGAGATCAAGGTGTTGAAGCCGGTCAACAACATCGTGATCGCCGGCCACCGGATCAAGTTCACGAACGGCCGCATCACGCTGCAGCCGGGCAACATCCAGCTGATCGCGACGCCGCAGGACAAGGGCGACTTCTACCAGCTGCGCCCCGTGAGCGGCACGATCTCGCCGGGCAACTATTCGCTGCACATGGAGTGGTCGGGGATCATCAACTTCAAGTCGTACGACGATCCGGGCACGAAGACGGGCGGCAGCTGCGGCGACGATCCGTATCCGGGCTGCTCGGCCGCGGAAGGCGTGTTCCGCGTCGACCTGAAGGGCACCGACGGCAAGACGAGCGGCGCGATCCTCACGCAGGGCGAAACCAACCTGTCGCGCCAGTGGTTCCCCGGCTGGGACGAGCCGGCGTTCCGCCCGACCTATGAAGTGACGGCCGAAGTGCCGTCGAACTGGCGCGTCGTGTCGAACGCGGCCGAGAAGCCGTCGACCAACGTCGGCGGCGGCTACAAGCTCGTGCAGTTCGAGAAGACCCCGCCGATGCCGTCGTACCTGCTGTTCTTCGGCGGCGGCCAGTTCGACACCTATGAAGACGACTTCACGAGCCCGCTGCCGGGCGGCAAGGGCGGCCTGCACCTGCGCGTGTTCACGCCGCCGGGCATGAGCGACTGGGCGAAGCCGGCGATGGACCGCACCAAGCAGGCACTCGACTTCTACTACCGCTACACGGGCATTGCGCTGCCGCTCACGAAGTTCGACACGGTGGCCGCGAACGATGCGTTCAAGGAGCAGAAGGACCTGAACTTCGGCGGGATGGAGAACTGGGGGTCGATCCTCGAGTTCGCCGACGACATCCTGCCGCAGCCGGGCCAGCCGATGTCGCACTACGGCAACGAGGTGCTGACGCACGAAGTCGCGCACCAGTGGTTCGGCGATCTCGTCACGACCGACTGGTGGGACAACGTGTGGCTCAACGAGTCGTTCGCGACGTTCTTCGAGACGAAGACGACGATCCAGTTCTTCCCCGACGAGTTCAGCTGGCTCGACCAGGTGAAGAACAAGTATCGCGTGATCAATCGTGACATCGGCCCGAACGCCTTCCCGGTCGCGCCGAACTTCAACGGCTGGGCCTCGAACGACTTCGTGCTGAGCGCCAGCGCGTTCACGTACGACAAGGGCGGCCACGTGCTGAAGACGCTCGAGAACTATCTCGGCGAACAGACGCTGCGCAAGGGCCTGCAGCAGTACCTCGTCGACTACTCGTTCGGCAACGGCACACCGAAGCGCCTGTGGGATGCACTGTCGAAGGAAAGCGGCCAGGCGATCGGCGCGATCGGCGACAGCTACGTCCGCCAGACCGGCGTGCCGCTGATCTCGCTCGACACGCAGTGCGACCTGACGAAGAACCAGACGGTCGTCACGCTGAAACAGCAGCCGTTCCCGAACAAGAACGCGTATCCGGGCCTGCAGTGGACGGTGCCGATCACGCTCGCGTACGGCCAGGGTCTCGCGAAACGCACGACGCTCGCGCTGAAGGATACGCAGACGCAAACGCGGATCGACGGCTGCACGGGCGTGGTGGCCGACCCGAGCGGGCTCGACTACTACGTCGTGAACTACAGCGACGCGGCCTGGAGCGGGCTGCTCACGCAGGTCAACGGCTCGACCGATCCGGTGCTGCTCGCGAACCTGAAGAGCGAAGCCGCGCTGCTCGTCGCGAACAACCTCGCGCCGGCATCGCGCTCGACGTCGATCGGCTCGGTCGCTTCGCCGGCTGCGATGAAGCTGCGCCAGACGCCGACCTTCGGCGGCATCGAACCGGTGACGAAGGAACGCCCGGCACTGCAATACCAGGGTATCTTCAAGCCGCGCAAGGTAGTCACGCAGTAACGGTGCGCGCCCGGCCGGTGCCGCGCAGCCTGCGGCGGCCGGCCGGCGTACCGGTTTCTCCGACCTTTGACGGGCCTCGCGTGCGAGGCCCTTTTTCATGCCCGGCGTGCGTCGGGCCCGGCGACACGCCGCCGGCCGTCGCCCGCCGTCGTCGTCACGCCCACGCGGCGTCCCACGCCGGCTGCGCGAACCACGTCGCGAGGAACGCGACGAGCCGCGACGCGCGTGCGGTGCCGCGCGCCGGCTGGCGCAACACGTGGATCGTCGCCGGCTCGGGCGCCGCCGCGAACTGCGGCAGCACCGCGCGCAAGCGGCCGTCGCGCAGCGCGTCCCCCGCGAGCCAGGTCGGCAGGTGCGCGAGCCCGAGCCCGTCGATCGCGGCTTCGAGCAACGCTTCCGAATGATTGCTGCGAAACCGCGGCTGCGCCGGCGCGTGGCGGCGCTCGCCGAAGCGCCACGCGCCCGGCGGCGGCACGCCGTGCCAGGCGAGGCAGTCGTGTCCGGCGAGTGCGTCGGGCGTATCCGGCTCGCCGCGCCGCGCCAGATACGCCGCGCTCGCGCACAGCACGCGCCGCTGCGGCGCCAGCACGGTTGCGACGAGGCGCGTGTCCTCGAGCGGGCCGATACGCACCGCGAGATCGACGTCCGAGCCGAGCCGCGCGCCCTGCAGGTCGACCATGCTGTCGGTCAGCACGAGGTCGACCTGCAGCGCCGGATGACGCTGCATGAACGCGGCCAGCGCGGCCACCAGGTGCCGCCGGCCGAACGGCGCCGGACAGTCGACGCGCAGCAGCCCGCTCGGCTCGTCGTGCTGGCTGTGCAGGTCTTCCTGCAAGCCACGCAGCTCGGCAAGCATCCGCGTCGCGCGCCCGTACAGCAACTGTCCGGCCTCGGTGGGCCGCAGCGCATGCGTGGTGCGATGCAGGAGGCGGATGCCGAGCTGGGTCTCGAGCCGGTCGATGCGCCGCGTGACCGACGACGCGGCGACACCCAGCCGGCGGGCGGCCGCCGAGAAGCTCTGCTGGTCGACCACGTCGACGAACAGCGCCAGGTGCGGGGAAAGGAAATCGTCCATTCGGTGCCTTCGGATTTGGCTATGCGTTTATCGCAAAACAATCATCCGCTTTTGCGGGTTTCCGCGTCAAACCGGGCCGACTAGACTGCGTTCATCCATTTCATTCGCTGCACGCCCCGCCCCACCGGGCCGCGCGGCAGCCAACCGCCACGGAGATCGCCATGCGCAGCATCCGCTTCGACGCCCCCGCCGCCGACATCGAGTCGCTCGACGCGCGGGTCAGGGAAATCGACACGCCCGTACCGGGCGACGGCCAGATGCTGATCGAGGTGCACGCGGCCGGCGTGAACCCGAGCGACGTGAAGGCCGCGCTCGGCCGCATGCCGCACGCGGTGTGGCCGCGCACGCCCGGGCGCGACTGGGCCGGCATCGTGCGCAGCGGCCCGGAAGGCTGGATCGGCGCGCCGGTGTGGGGCTCGGGCGGCGATCTCGGCGTCGGGCGCGACGGCTCGCACGCGCAATGGCTCGTGCTCGACGCGGCGCTGGTGCGCCGCAAGCCCGCCGTGCTGACGCTCGACGAAGCGGCCGGCGTCGGCGTGCCGTTCGTCACAGCCTACGAGGGCTTGCGCCGCGCCGGCATGCCGACGGCCGGCGACGTCGTGCTCGTGTTCGGCGCGAACGGCAAGGTGGGCCAGGCCGCGATCCAGCTCGCGACCGCGCACGGCGCAACCGTGATCGGCGTCGAGCGCAGCGCCGGCGGCTATCGTGGCCACGCATCGAGCGACGTGCACATGATCGACGCGTCGAAAGAACCGGTGGCCGACGCGGTGCGCGCGGCGACCGGCGGACGCGGCGCGGACATCGTCTACAACACGGTCGGCAGCCCGTACTTCGAAGCGGCGAACGCGTCGATGGCGATCGGTGCGCGGCAGATCTTCATCTCGACGATCGAGCGCAGCGTGCCGTTCGACATCTTCGCGTTCTATCGCGGCCAGCACACGTTCGTGGGCATCGATTCGCTGCAGCTCGGCGGCGCCGCGGTCGCGCAGATCCTCGACACGCTCGCGCCCGGCTTCGGCAACGGCACCCTGCGCCCGTTCCCGATCGGCGACGACTACGTCTATCCGCTCGAGCGCGCGCACGATGCGTATCGCGCGGTGCTGGCCGGTGCGCGCGAGCGCGTCATCCTCAAACCCTGACGCCGGATCACACGGGAGACCGCCATGACGGATTACGTGACCTCGCTCGCGGTGGGCCTCGGCGTCGGCGTGTTGTACGCGCTGCTGCACGTGCGCTCGCCGGCCCCGCCGCTCGTCGCGCTCGTCGGGCTGCTCGGAATGGTGATCGGCGAACGCGCGATCGCGCTGTTGCGCTGACGGGTCGATGCCGCTAGCGGTCGTCGCGCCGGCGGAATGCCCACCACGCGGCGAGTGCCGTGAAGCCCGCCACGAGCAGCACCATCAGCCAGAAGCCGTGCTTGTTCTCCGAGAACGGCACGCCGCCGACGTTCATCCCGAAGAAGCCGGCGACGATGTTGATCGGCAGCGCGATCACGGTCACGAGCGTCAGCGTGAACAGCGTCCGGTTGTTCTGCTCGTCGAGACGCGATCCGATCTCTTCCTGAAGCAGCTTGATCCGCTCGTTGAGCCCGGCCAGGTCGGCGAGCACCAGCGAAAACTCTTCGGTCGACTCGCGCAGCTCCTGCACGTCTTCCACGTGCAGCCAGGCGGGCGGTTTCGCGAGCAGCCGGAAGATCGACCCGGGCTCGGGCGCGAGCATGCGCTGCAGGCGCGTCAGCGTGCGGCGCATCGCGCCGAGCTCGATGCGGCTCGACGTGAGCCGCTGCGACAGGAAGCGGTCCTCGATGCGATCGACGTCGACACTCGTGCGCCGCATGATCTGGATCAGCAGGTCGGCCTGGTCGCGCAGCAGGTGCACGAGCAGCTCCGCCGGCGACCGGAACTGCTCGCCGTCGCGCACGCACGCGCGCAGCGTGTCGACCGAGCGCAGCGGCTTGAGCCGCGCGGTGACCATGATGCGCCGCTCGACGTGGACGAACAGCGTCGCGATCTCCGACGGCGTCAGTTCGAGGTTGAACATCACGTCGTTGACGATCGCCCGCAGTGCGCCGTCCTCCTGCTCGATGCGCGTCGAGCGCGACCCTTCGTGGAGGAATTCGAAGAAGCTGTCGGGCAGATCGAGGTGCGTGCGCATCCAGCGCTCGCTCGCGCCGTGCGCGAGATTGAAGTGCAGCCAGACGAAATCGTCCGACGCGCCATCGCGCTCGCGGCACGTGCGCAGCCACGCGGCGGCCGTATCGGCGTCGAGCGTCGCGCCGGATCCGCCCGGATCGAAGCGGAATCCGCACACCATGCCGGACGTATCGGCGCCGTAAGTCTGTACGATCAGGTCCATCGTGTCGAAGGTCGTGCGGCGCGCGGCGCGCCGCGCATCGCGGGTCGCGAGCCCGCGCCGGAAAAGGAAAGGAAACGTATGCCCGACGGGCATGACGCGCCGGTGACAGCGTCACGCCGCATCATACCGGCCGATTCCGCACCCCAAAAGCAACGCGCCGCCCAACGGGCGGCGCAGGTGCGGCAGGCCGGCAAACACGAGACGCGTTACTGCCGCGTCTCCGACTGCGCGGCACTCGGGCACGCGGGATCCTTGCCCCAGTGACCTTCGCAGACGCGCCAGCGGCACAGTTGATCCTCGAAGAAACCGCGCTCCGAACATTCCTTCACGCGCGACGCCAGCGAGCCGGCCGTCGCGGCCGTCTTGGTCGGCACAGCCTGCGCCTTCTGCGCGGCGAGTTTCTTGTCGGCGGGCTTCGTGCGCGCGACGAGCGCCGCGAGCAGATCCGCATCCGGATCGTCCTTCCCGGCCGCCTTCGCACTCGCGGTGCGGGTCGACGTCGCGTCGCGACGCTTCTTCGCCTGCGCGAGCTCGGCCTGCTGTTCCTTGCGATGCTTGCGGGCCTCGGCCTTTGCGTCAGCCTTGGTTTCGGCCTTCGTGTCGGTCTTGCCGTGCGCCGCGACCTTCGCGTTCTTTGCTGCGTCGGCCTTCGCGGTCTTGGTCGCAGCAGCAGCGGCAGCGGCGGCCGCACCGGCCGTGGCCGTGCCCGATGCATCGTCGGCGCCGTTGGCGAGCGCGCGCGACAGGCGGCTGTTGTCCGCGGCGGACGCGGACGATGCGGAAGCAACGGTTCGGGAAGCTGCGTCGTCGTTGACGATCGTGGCCGGCTGCGCGGCGGATGCCGCATTTTGCGCGACCTGCACGGCAGCGTCGCTGGCCGCTGCGGCCTTCGCCGGCGCGGCGGCCGCGGGTGCGGCCTCGGCCGTGACGGCAGCGGCCTGCTCGTTCGAATGCTGCATGCGCCATGCGCCCCAGCCACCGACGGCAACCACCAGTGCAACGACGGCCGCGATCGGCGCCTTCAGCGAACGGCGCGGCGGTTCGGCCGGCGGCGTGACACGTCCTTCCAGATTCGCGAGAATGCGCGACTGCTGAGCTCCGTCGCCTGCCGGTTTGGTATCGGACAGCAGGCTGGGCGGAGATTTCGAATTTGAATTTTCCGGCGCACTCATTCAGCGTCTCATTGAATCCTGGTTTAATTCACCGCGATAATATAGCCCGGCCTCTCGAAGCAGCCTGATTCTAAGAGCAAGCATTGCAAAACACAATCAATTCCAATTTCCGGGGATTTCGTTGATTGCCGTCGCACTCGTCGCCTATTTCGCCCTTGCCGTAGCAGTTGCGGCACTGTTGCTTTTACCGGGTATCCGCGCGACCGTTTTCGAATCCGTCGCCCAGTTTCACGGCCGTCTTACACGCCGTGCGAACGATCGCGCCGCGCGTACGCGAAGTCAGATTGTTAAATCGGCAAGCGTTACGCGCGGTGCTTTAAACGATGTGCAAAATTTACTGGTTCGACGGCGCTTGATGATTATGGTATCGGCAGGTATTCTTGCGACGCCGCCATTGGTCGCCATTGCGTTACGCGGCCGGCAATTGTTCCAGTACGACGACACGGCGCGCGTGCCCGACGAGAAGATCGCCGCCCTGCTGCAGGGCGAACAGCTCGTACCGCCCCCGCCGCTGCCGCCGGAAGTCTTCGCCACCAAGGAAGTCGAACAGGTACGTCCGGCGCTGAAGGATGCGAGCCGCGACTGGAACCTGCTGGATCCGGATTTCCGTACGCGTTTGCTGCTGGTCTACAAGATCATGCACGAACAATATGGATATGAAATGGCGTTGCTGGAAGGTTACCGGAGCCCGGAACGGCAAAACCGGCTGGCGGCAATGGGCGGCAACGTGACCAACGCGGCGGCCTTCCAGAGTTATCACCAATTCGGGCTGGCGGCCGACAACGCATTCCTGCGCGACGGCAAGCTGGTCATTTCCGAGAAAGATCCGTGGGCGATGCGCGGCTACCAGTTGTACGGCCAGGTCGCCGAACAGGTTGGCCTGACCTGGGGGGGCCGCTGGAAAATGATGGATCTCGGGCACGTGGAATACCATAAACCCGGTTTTAAACTGGGACGCGGCAGCTAGCCAGGGCTGCCGGACAGGAAATAATGAGGGCGGCATGGGGCTTTTTAATATCCCGGCAGGAAACGATATGGGCGGCGCAAAAAATCATGCATTCCGGTGCGCGATTTTTTCCGGCCGCCGCTTCCGTTTTAAATCTCACAGCGTCCTTTCGTTAATGCGCGCGCCTTCTCCGATGCCGCGGGCGCATTGATGCCAGCCCCCTTCATCCCGTTTGACAGCATGGCGACACATCGCGGCGCCACCCTTGCCGCTCGACGCGCCTGCGTCGCCTCACCGAATCGCACCGGAACCTGAACGTCCTATGCAACGCATCCTCAACGTGCTGACTCATCCGCGTACGCTCTCGATCGTCGGGATCGTCGCGCTAGCGGCCATCCTCTTCATCGTCGCCGACATGCTCCAGCTGCCGCTCCTGTGGGCAGCGATCGCGTTCGCGGCGATCCTCGCGCTGTGGCTCGTCGTCGCGCTGTGGCGCCGCTGGCGCGTGAAGCGCGCGAACCAGCAGCTCGGCCAGGTGCTGGAAGAGCAGGCGGAAACCGGCAAGATCGCCGCGCCCGCCGCCGCCGCGCTCGCCCCCGACGCGAAGACGGCCGACCTCGACGTGCTGCGCACGCGGCTGTCGGACGCGGTGAAGACGATCAAGACGTCGAAGATCGGCCAGGTGTCGGGCGGCTCCGCGCTGTACGAACTGCCGTGGTACATCGTCATCGGCAACCCGGCCGCGGGCAAGAGCAGCGCCGTGCTCAATTCCGGCCTGCAGTTCCCGTTCGCGGACAAGAACAGCGCGGTAATCCACGGCATCGGCGGCACGCGTAACTGCGACTGGTTCTTCACGACCGAAGGGATCCTGCTCGACACGGCCGGCCGTTATTCGGTGCACGAGGAAGATCGCAGCGAATGGCTCGGTTTCCTCGGCCTGCTCAAGCGCTATCGCCCGAAGGCGCCGATCAACGGCATCATCGTCACCGCAAGCATCGCCGAACTCACCGGCAACCGCCCCGAATTCGCGATCAACCTCGCGAAAAACCTCCGCCAGCGCGTTCAGGAGCTGACGGAGAAGCTCGAGGTGTTCGCACCGGTCTACGTGATGTTCACGAAGGCCGACCTGATCACCGGCTTCACCGAATTCTTCAGCAGCAGCGACAAGCACGAGTACGACCGCGTGTGGGGCGCCACCCTGCCCTACGAACCCGACGACAAGCGCGACGTGGTCGCGCAGTTCGACACGCACTTCGAGGAACTGTACGAAGGGCTGAAGGAGATCAGCGTCGCGCAGCTCTCGTTGTCGCGCGGCAACCAGCTGTCGCCGGGCCAGCTGAGCTTCCCGCTCGAATTCTCGACGATCAAGCCGTCGCTGCGCGCGTTCCTCGCGACGCTGTTCGAGAACAACCCGTTCCAGTACAAGCCGATCTTCCGCGGCTTCTACTTCACCAGCGCATTGCAGGAAGGCGAAACCAACAGCGCGGCCGCGCAGCGCATCGCGCAGCGCTTCGGCCTCGACGGCAGCGCGCTGCCGAAGCCGCACAGCGCGTTCTCGAAGAACGGCTTCTTCCTGCGCGACCTGTTCTCGAAGGTGATCTTCGCGGACCGCCAGACGGTGCGGCAGTTCGCGAGCCCGACCAAGACCCGGTTGCGCTACGCGACCTTCTTCGGCTTCGTCGCGGCGCTCGCGCTCGCGCTGGGCGGCTGGACCTGGTCGACGATCGGCAACCAGCAGCTCGTCGCGAACGTGCAGGCCGACCTCGACAACGTCACGCGCCTGCAGCAGGGCCGCAACGACCTGCAGTCGCGCCTGCAGGCGATGGACATCCTCGAGGACCGGATCGAGCAGCTCGAGCAGTTCCGCCGCGACAAGCCGGTCTCGGTGTCGCTCGGTCTGTACCAGGGCGACCGTCTCGAGCAGCACCTGCTGACCGAGTATTACAACGGCGTGCGCCAGATCCTGCTGGCCCCCGTGTCGCAGAATCTCGCGTCGTTCATGAAGGACGTGAACGCGCACCCCGAGCAGCTCGTGCCGATGACGCGCCCGCCCGAATCGGGCGCCGTGCAGGGTGGCGCGATTCCGGTCTCGACGAACGCGGCAGGCGCCGCGCCGCAGGCCGGCGCCGCACTGGCCGCGTCCGGCACCGCGCCGGCCGCAGCGCAACAGCCGGCCGCTCCGCAGGGCGGCCTCTACAGCGACGCGTCGCCGACCAACGTGCAGGACGCGTACAACGCGCTCAAGACGTACCTGATGCTGTCCGACAAGCGTCACGTCGAGCAGGCGCACCTGACCGACCAGCTCGCCCGCTTCTGGCGCGGCTGGCTCGAGACGAATCGCGGCAACATGCCGCGCGACGAGATGATCAAGAGCGCGGAGCGCATGATCTCGTTCTACCTGTCGCGCGTGAACGACGACGACTGGCCGATGATCGACGCGAACCTCGCGCTCGTCGACCAGACCCGCGAGAACCTGCGCCGCGTCGTGCGCGGCATGCCGGCCCGCCAGCGCGTGTACGAGGAAATCAAGGCACGCGCGTCGACCCGCTTCGCGCCGATGACCATCGCGCGCATCGTCGGCGACGGCAACCAGGGGCTCGTGGCAGGCAGCTACGCGATTCCGGGCACGTTCACGCGCGAAGCGTGGTTCGACTATGTGCAGCCGGCGATCCGCGACGCGGCGACCAAGGAACTGCAGGCGAAGGACTGGGTGCTGAACACGTCGACGCAGGACGACCTGACGCTCGAGGGCAGCCCCGAGCAGATCCAGAAGACGCTCGTCGGCATGTACAAGACCGAGTATGCGCAGCACTGGCAGAAGTTCATGCAGGGCATCGCCGTGCAGGGCTTCAGCAGCTTCGGCCAGGCCGTCGACGGGATGAACCGCCTCGGCGACCCGCAGGATTCACCGATCCGCAAGATCCTCGAGACCGCGTACGACCAGACGTCGTGGGACAACCCGTCGCTCGCGAACGTGACGATCAAGAAGGCGCAGACGGGTGTCGTGAACTGGGTCAAGCAACTGTTCTCGCGCTCGCCGGCCGGCCAGGTGGCGGCCGCCAACATCGACATCAACGGCAATCCGGCCGAGGTGCCGATGGGTCCGATCGGCCAGGAATTCATCGGGCTCGCGCGGATCGTCGCGGTGCATGACGGCACGTCGATGCTCAAGGGCTACATGGAATCGCTGTCGAAGGTCCGCACGCGCTTCAACGTGATCAAGAACCAGGGCGACCCGGGACCGGGCGCGCGCCAGCTGATGCAGCAGACGCTCGACGGCAACGGTTCGGAACTCGCCGATTCGCTGAAGCTCGTCGACGAACAGATGCTGACCGGCCTCACCGATTCGCAACGCAAGTCGCTGCGTCCGCTGCTCGTGCGGCCGCTGATGCAGGCGTTCGCGGTCGTGATCCAGCCGGCCAGCGCCGAAGTCAACAAGGTGTGGAACGCGCAGGTCTACCAGCCGTTCCAGAACTCGCTCGCGACGAAGTACCCGTTCGCGGCGAGCGCGAAGGTCGAGGCCGGCGCCGGTGAAATCGCGCAGGTGTTCGGTCCGGACGGCTCGATCGCGAAGTTCGTCGGCACGACGCTCGGGCCGCTCGCGGTGCGCCGCGGCGATACCCTCGCCGCCCGCACGTGGGGCGACATGGGCATCGGCCTCACGCCGGACTTCACGAACGGCTTCGCGCGCTGGGTCGCGCCGCTCGCGGGCGGTGCGGCAGGCGGCGCGGCCGCGTCGTCCGAGCCGCAGACGGTGTTCCAGATCCTGCCGCAGCCGAGCACGGGCACGACGGAATACACGATCGCGATCGACGGCCAGCAACTGCGCTACCGCAACACGCCGCCGCAGTGGACCAACTTCGTGTGGCCGAACCCGCAGGGCTCGCCGGGCGCGACGCTGTCCGCGACGACCTTCGACGGCCGCACGGTGCAGCTCGTCAACGAGCCGGGCCGCTACGGCCTCGAGAAGCTGATCAACTCGGCGCAACGCAAGCGCCGTCCGGACGGCACCTTCGACCTGACGTGGGCGCAGGGCAGCGTGAACGTGTCGGTGACGATGCGCATCATCAGCACGTCGCAACCGTCCGGCGGCGGGGGCAGCGACCAGCCGCAGCAGCAGAGCCTGCGCGGCCTGCAGCTGCCGTCGTCGGTCGCCGACGCGAGCGCGGGCGCCGCGCAGAACGCGACCCAGTCCGGCACGGGTACGCCGGGCGCAGCGCCGGCCGTCGCGGCCGCCAACGCAACGAATGCACAGGGGGCGCAATGACGCAAACCGTACAGGCGCAAATCGCCTACTTCGGCAAGATTCCGTCGCGCGGCGACTTCGTGAAGAGCCCGCACAATCCGCAGTTGCTGCAGACGCTCGATCGCTGGATCGCGCAGGCGCTCGAACTGCTCGCGGAAGATCCGCGCTGGAAGCTTGTCTACGAGGATGCGAAGCCGATGCATTTCGCGTTCCTCGGCTCGCGCAGCAAGCTCGCGATCGCGGGCCACATGGTCGCGAGCCACGACGTGTCGATGCGCCGCTTCCCGTTCCTCGGCGCAACGGCGCTCGAGGTCGACCGGCCGCTCGCGTTCCTCGCGCGCAGCCCGCTGGCGTTCGCGCGGCTGTGGTCGCGCGTCGCCACGCAGATCCCGCCGCTGCTCGGCAAGGACGAGCCGCCCGGCGCGCTGCAGGCGCTCGGCGACACGCAGGTGCCGATCGACGTCGGCGGCCCCGGCACGTCGCATGACGGCACCTTCAACGATTTCGTCGAACACCAGTCGCTGTACGGCCTCCAGGAGATGCTGCTCGACAGCGGTCATCCCGTGCGGCTGCGCGGCGCGATGCTCGCGCTCGGCTCGCTGCTGCGGCCGGTGATGCAGAGCGGTTCGTCGCACATCGAGCGCGGCCTCACGCTGCCGCTGCCGGTCGATCCGTTCTACCGCAGCCTCGTCGCCGCGTTCTGGCTCGAACTGATCGCGCCGTTCGTCGCGCAGGCCGATTTCGAGCTCGCGATCTTCATCGGCACGATCGCCGAACGCGAACGGCTCATCATCGGCTTCAACGGCGCGTCGGCCAAGACGCTGCTGAGCGTCGTCGACCCGCAGACCTACGCCGCCCACAACATCGACATCGACGATCCCGAGTGGATCGACGCCCATGCGCAAAACGATCACCAGATCAGCAAGCTCGTCAGCTACCTCGAACAACCGCAACTCTCGCTGCGCGTCGCCATCGACGCGTTCCGTGAAGCGTTCATCGGAGGCTGACGGGATGCATCGCATGAATCACGTCCTCGCCGCCCTCTTCGCCTCCGGCCTGTTCATCGGCAGCGGCACGGCCTTCGCGCAGAACACGGGCGCGACGGTCACGCCGGTCGGCAACGGCACGGTCGCGACGACCGCGCTGCCCGCGAACCCCGGTGCCGCACCGGGGACGGCGTCAGGCGCCGTCGTGCACGGCACGGCCGGCACCGCGAGCACCATCACGCCGCCGCCCGCGGCCGCGACACCCGGCCAGGTGGTCGTCGGCGGCAAGGTGCCCGACGAGGCGACCAAGGCCGCCGTGCTGCAGAAGCTGCGCGACACCTACGGCGCGACGAACGTCGTCGACCAGATCGAGGTCGGCGACGTCGCAACGCCGCCGAACTGGAGCGCGAACGTGCAGAAGCTGCTCGGCGCGCAGCTCAAGCAGATCAGCAAGGGGCAGCTGAAGATCAACGGCACGCAGATCGAGATGAAGGGCGAGGTGCACAACGAAGCGCAGCGCCAGCAGCTCGCGAGCGACATGGCGAACACGCTGAACCCGACGTATACGATCAGGAACGGGCTGCGCGTATCGGCATCCGAACAGGGCGTGCTCGACCAGACGCTCGCGAACCGGACGATCGAGTTCGAGACGGGCAGCGCGACGCTCACGCCGCAGGGCAAGCTGATCCTCGACCAGATGGCGGCCGCGCTCGCGAAGATGCAGAACCGCACGGTCGACATCATCGGCCACACCGACAACTCGGGGAACCGCACGTCGAACATCGCGCTCAGCCAGGCGCGCGCGGATGCGGTGAAGGGTTACCTGATCACGAAGAGCATCCCGCCGCAGCAGATGACGACGACGGGTGTCGGGCCGGATCAGCCGATCGCGCCGAACGATACGGCGGACGGGCGCGCGCGGAACCGACGGATCGAGTTCCGGGTGGGGCAGTAAGCGTAGAGGGATGTCACGGGCCGCTTCGTGCGAAGCGGCCCGGCAGGCGACGGGCGGCGGCAGCGATGCGCCGCCCGTTTCGCGTTTACGACTGCTCGTCCGGCCTCACGCCCAGCAGTTCGCGAATATGCGACAGCGAGCCGTCGTCCTTCACGACGCTCTCGAGCCACTTGTGCAGCGGCATGTCGGCCCATTCGGCCGCCTTGTCGGCGAGATACGCGACCGGGCTGTGCGGCTCGGTCTGGCGGAAATAGCGGGCGACCGCGCGCAGCTGGTCGACGGCCTGCGCACGGTTCTGGATGCCGGCGATCATCTGCGTCACCGGGGCGCGCGGAACGGGCTGCGGCTGCACGTGAGTCTCCTCGGTCTGAATCGGATTGCCGAACACCGGCTCGATGCGCTCGGGTTGCGCCTGCGGTGCCGACTGTGTGTGCGGCGCGCTGCCCGTATAACCCTGCTCGCGCGCAAAACGCTCGGCGAGCCGGTACACGGTCTCGAACGCGTCGCGCGCCTGCCGGAAGCTCGGCGCCGAATCGCCCGCGCGCTCGACGAGCCGCTCCTCGAACGCATCGAGCGCGAATTCGAACGCCTTCAGGTTCGCGAGCAGCGCCGTGTAGAACGCGATCGACGTCACGCGCCGCGACGAATCGATCTGCTCGATCGACGGCTTGCCGCGCGCGATGTCGTCCGCGTGTTCGGGGTCACGCTTGATGGCCTGCGCGACGTGCTGCGCCACTTCCCAGTCGAGCGTGCTGAACGCGTTCGACGCGCCGTCCGTCAACGGCACCGCGCGCAGCAGCTCGGCCGTGCGGCCGGACAGCCACGCGACGTTGCCGAGCCGGTGCTCGATGTCGTCGTCTTCGGGCAGCGGGTGGAAGGTGTCCCAGAAGTCGCGGCACAGGCCCTCGAGCAGCGCATAACCTTCGGTGAGGCCGGTGATGCCGTCCTCGAGCGCGAGCGCCTCGGTCAGCCACACGGCGAGCCGCAGGTCCTTCGTGCGCGTGCGCAGCAGCTCGCCCGCGTGATCGACGACGAAGCCCCAGTCAGCCTCCTTGATCTCGGTCACCCATTCGCCCTGGTCGAGCGTCGGATCGTCGTAGCGCCGCGCGTCCTGGATCGCGTCGAATTCGTTCGAAAACAGCAGGTCGTCGCCGCTGGGCGACGCATCGCTGATCGGCGTCAGCAGCTCGGGGAGATTGATCGGCATGGTTTCAGTTCATCAATGCTGGGTGATGCGCGGTCGCGCTCATTCGACGGTGTACGTGAATTCGCCGGCCTCGTCCGCGCGCACCGCGATGCGCGCGATGGCCGCGCCGTCGGCGATCCGGCCGAGCACGTGGCCCGCGATCTCCGGCAGCAGCGTACCGTTCAGGATATGGTCGACGTTGCGGGCGCCCGAATCGACTTCGGTGCAGCGCGCGAGCACCGCGTCGACAAGCGACTCGTCCCATTCGAACGCCGCCTTGTGGTTCGCCTCGATCCGGCGGCGGATCCGCTCGAGCTTCAGCTCGATGATCTCGGCCAGCACGTCGTCGGAAATCGGATAGTACGGCACGACCTTCATCCGCCCGAGGAACGCAGGTTTGAACGTCTTGTACAGCTGCGGGCGCAGCGTCTCGGCAAGGGCATCCGGATCGGGCAGTTCCTCGGCCGGCTTGTTCAGGCACGCCTGCATCACCGCGGCGGAACCGACGTTCGACGTCAGGATGATCAGCGTGTTGCGGAAGTCGATCTCGCGCCCTTCCGCATCGTCCATCGCGCCCTTGTCGAACACCTGGAAGAACATCTCGAGCACGTCGGGGTGCGCCTTCTCGACTTCGTCGAGCAGCACGACCGAATACGGGTTGCGGCGTACCGCCTCGGTCAGCACGCCGCCTTCACCGTAGCCGACGTATCCCGGCGGCGAGCCCTTCAGGCCCGACACGCTGTGCGCTTCCTGGTACTCGCTCATGTTGATCGTGACCATCTTGCGCTCGCCGCCGTACAGGATGTCGGCCAGCGCGAGCGCCGTCTCGGTCTTGCCGACACCCGACGGCCCGACGAACATGAACACGCCGCGCGGCTTGTTCGGATCCTCGAGGTTCGCGGTCGCGGTGCGCACGCGCTGCGCGATCGCGTCGAGCGCATGGTCCTGGCCGATCACGCGCGCGGTGAGCAGCGGCTGCAGGTTCAGCACGGTGTCGATCTCGTCCTTCACCATCCGGCCGAGCGGAATGCCCGTCCACGCGGCGACGATCTCGGCGACGACATGGCCGTCGACCTGCAGCGGCACCATCGGCTCGCCGCCCTGCAGCGCGTGCAGCGCCGCGACGCGCTCGGCGAGCTTGTCGCGGGTCGCCTGCACGTCGACCGGCTGGCCGTCTTCCGACGGGCCGCGTGCCTTGTCGAGCGTGTCGCGCAGTTCGGTGATTTCGGCGACGATCACGCGCTCGGCTTCATAACGCGCTTCGTCCTTCGCCAGTTGTTCGAGCGCCGTGTCGCGCGCGCCGCGCAGCTCGCCGAGCCGCTCGTCGTGCGCCGCGCCGCCCGCCGCCTCGCGCTCCAGCGACGCGATTTCCGCGTCGATCCGCTCGATGCGCTTCTTCGTGTCGTCGATCGCCGCCGGCGTCGCGCTGTGCGCGAGCGCGACCTTCGCGCACGCGGTGTCGAGCACGCTGATCGCCTTGTCCGGCAGCTGGCGGCCGCTGATGTAGCGGTGCGACAGACGCACGGCCTCGGTGATCGCATCGTCGAGGATCCGCACGTTGAAGTGCTTTTCCATCAGGCCGGACATCCCGCGCAGCATCGCGGCCGCGAGCGGCTCGCTCGGCTCCTCGACCTTCACGACCTGGAAGCGCCGCGCAAGCGCCGCGTCCTTCTCGAAGTACTTCTTGTATTCGCTCCACGTCGTCGCGGCGATCGTGCGCAGCTCGCCGCGCGCGAGCGCCGGCTTCAGCAGGTTCGCCGCGTCGTTCTGGCCGGCCTGGCCGCCCGCGCCGATGATCGTGTGCGCCTCGTCGATGAACAGGATGATCGGGTGCGCGCTCTTCTTCACCTCGTCGATCACGCTCTTCAGGCGATTCTCGAACTCGCCCTTCACGCTCGCGCCGGCCTGCAGCAGCCCCATGTCGAGCACGTGCAGCGCGACGCCGCGCAACGGCGGCGGCACGTCGTCGGCCGCGATGCGCAGCGCGAGGCCCTCGACGACCGCCGTTTTGCCGACGCCGGCCTCGCCGGTCATGATCGGGTTGTTCTGGCGGCGACGCATCAGGATGTCGATCGCCTGGCGGATCTCGGCTTCGCGGCCGATCACCGGGTCGATCTTGCCGTCGCGTGCGCGCTGCGTGAGGTTGGTCGTGTACGTGTCGAGCGCGGGCGTCTTCGACGGGCCCGCCGCGGGCGCCACGCCGTCGGCTGCCGGCGCGAGGCCGCCGTCTTCCGTATCGCCCTGGCGCGGTTCGGCCTCGCTCGATCCGGCCATGATTTCGTCGAACTTGTGCTTCAGGTCCGTCACGTTCACTTCCGCGAACTGCGACGACATCCGCTGCGCGAACTGCGCGAGATCCGGCGCGGTCAGCAGCGCGAGCAACAGGTGCCCGGAACGGATGCGGCCGAGCTGCGAATCGAGCGACGCGATCAGCCACGCCTGCTCGAACAGCGCGATCAGGTGCACGGAAAACACCGGCGTGCGCGTGTTGCCGGTCTTCAGGCGCGTCAGTTCGCGCTCCAGATCGGCGCGCAGCGCATGCGGATCGACACGGCTCGCGCGCAGCGCGAGCGGCAGGTCGCCCGCCGGCTCCTCGAGCAACGCGAGGAACAGGTGCTCCAGATCGACTTCGTAGTGGCCGCGCGCCAGGCACGCGCTCGCCGCACGCTCGGTCGCGTGGCGGCACAGCGGGTTCAGTTTCGTGATCAGGGTCTTCAGAGGCGTGCTCATGGCGTCGATCTCAGGTTCGATTGCGTGTTTGTTGTTAGGGTCTGTTTACATATGGAACGCGCATGCGTTGCCACGAGAACGGCCGCTCGCGAGGCGCGCGACGACCAACGGAAGTCCCCGTGGGACGCCGCGAATACTGACGTATTCGCAAGGAGCGCAACGCGGCGAGCGGCCGTTCTCGTGGCAACCCCAAATCAAAAAATTCATATCACGGGAATGCCCGAAATCGCCCGAATGGCGGCGTCGCTCGTCACTTGTCCCCCAAGGGGACTTCCTGCGGGGCGTTTGGCTCGGCCAAACGGCGCTCCTCACTTCTTGCCTGCGCCCCGTTAGGAAGTCCCCTTGGGGGACGAGCGATTTCGGGCATTCGCATGCGCGTTCCATATGTAAACAGACCCTTGGAATCAGTGAATCACGTGCAGTTCGTAGCGCGCGTCGGAGCGATCCTCGAGCGCGTCTCGCGTGCACAGGAACGCGTCCCAGCCGAGCCGCGAGCCGGCGCCGAGCACGCTCGCACCGACCTCGGTGCGCTTGAGCACGAGCTTCACCTCGTATTCGAGCGTGACGCCGGCCAGCAGCGTCAGCATCCGCTCCAGTGCGACGGCCTGCGCGCCGCCGGGCAGGAACGCCTCGTAGTCGCGCTTGGACAGCGGGCCGACGACGATCCGCGCGCGCATGTCGCGCTGCCATACGCGTTCGCCGACGAGCGCCGTCGCGCCGAGCACCGCGTTGACCTCGCCGAGCACGCTCAGCTGGTCGGGCGGCACGTCGTACCACTTGCCGACGAACTGGTCGATCTTCACCGGCACGCGGAAATAGTCCGACAGCGTGCGCTGCAGGTATGCAGCCGACATCGGCCGGTGCCGCGCGGCCAGCGCATAACCGGCAACGGCCTCGTCGAGCACGCCGCCCACGCCGGCCGCGAGGCTGTCGCGCACTTCGTCGCTCGGCACGCCCGCGATCGCGAGCAGCAGCGGCAGATAACGTTCGTCGCGATCGAGCTCGTAATGGAACGGCAGCCGGTATTTCTTCCACGCGGCATAGAACAGCGCGGTCGCGCGGTTCGAGAACACGTCGAAGAATGCGCGCGCCGCGTGGTCGCGCTTCAGGTGCTCGCGCGCGATGATCTGCTCGGTGTAATGCAGCGGCAGCGCGCCCTGCCCGCCCAGCAGCCCGAAGAACGCGGGCGTCAGCTCGACGTGGCCGAGCTCGCCGGCCGCGAGCGCGGCGCCGCGCTGCTCGTCCGTCTTCAGTTGCGTGCCGTCGCCGTCGAACGAGCGCGCGCCTTCGATCTCGCTCGGCGGAAAGCCGAGCGACAGCGTGTTGCGGAATTCGATGCGCTGCGCGACCACATCGCCCTGCCGCCACGCGCCGGGCGCATCCGACGCCTGCCGCGCGAACAGCCCTTCGAGCACGCGCACGGCCTGGAAGAACTCGAAGCGGTGCGGTTCGTCGAGCAGCGCGTCGACTACGCCAGGATCGATTCGCCGGTCCGGGGCTTGCATCGGATGATCTCCTCGCCGGTGCGCTTCGACACGACGACTAGTTGAACGAAACTGTTGAGGTGGACGTACAGCCCGAAGAAGCTGTCGAGCACGCGCACGAACGAGGCCAGGCTCGCGCCGACGAAGTGCTCCTCGTCGATCGTCAGGCGGATCTCGATGCCGCGCACGAAGGTCGCGAACGGCTTGCCGGGCAGCCACTGCACGGCGCCGCGCTGCTCGACGCCGGCGAGGCCGTCGATCTGGCGCATCGACACGGCGGTGCGCCGCAGGTCGTACAGCGTCAGCATTTCCTTCAGCGGCGCGAGGCCGTGCGCGACCAGCGACACGTGATTGAGCGCGAGGTGCGACACGAGCCGCCAGTGCGCGGCGCGGCCGCGCTCGAAGCGCACGCTCTGCGTCGGGCGGCGCAGCATCGAGATGCCGCTCGTCTGCGCGCCGCCTTCCTGGAACAGGTCGCCGCCTTCGAGCCCGAACGCGAGCATGGCCGGCAGGTCGCGGTTCGTGCAGGTGAGGTCGAGGCTCAGCGTGTCGGTCTGCGGCGACGTCGGCTCGAAATCGATGTCGACGATCGAGATTTCGGTTTCATAACCGGGGCTCTTCTGCGCGACCCAGTCGTTGCGGCGCGCGAACCAGTAATGGCCGATCCGCGCCGATTCGCCGTGATGCAGCGAATAGAACGGCCGGAATTCGATCACCGACTCCTCGTGCGCCTGCTGCCTGACGAGCTTCACCGAATCGATCGAATACACCTCGTACGCGAACGCGCGCCGCGCCTCGGCGATCACCGGGTACGACACCGCGCGGTGCGTGATGCGGATCGGCTCGCCGTGCTGGCGGAACAGGTTGACGATCGGCGTGCAGAACAGCCGGAAGTGGCTCGCCGTCAGCAGCTCGAGCAGCCGCGCGACGTGCGAATCGCTGCGCACGTCCTGCAGCACGAGGTGCAGCGTCGCCCGCTGGCAGCGGCCTGTCGCGCGCGCGATCGCCGCGATGTCGAAGTCGACGAAATCGAACTTGTCGGGGAACGCGAAGTATTCGGTGAGCAGGCGATACGCGGGATGCGATTTCGCCGGGTAGTCGATCAGCGCGTCGTCCTCGTCGAAGCCGGCGTGCGCGATCGGCAGCTTGCGCAACGCGGTCCAGCGGCCGTTGCGTTCGGGCTCGACATACGCGCCGAGCACGTTGACGAACAGGCAGTCGGTCAGCGCGGCGACGAACGACTGCTCGCCGTGCAGGTGCGCGCGCAGCGTCGGCAGCTTCAGCGCACCGAGATCGAGCTGCGCGGCGAGCGACTCGAACGTGATCGAGATCACGCCCGTCGCGTTCGACGGCAGCACCGTCGCGCTCGGCGCGAGCGCGACCGGCGTGTAGCGCGCTTCCGAGATGCGGATCGGCGCGAGCGTCACGTCATAGGCGGTGCGGAACCGGCACTGCACGCCGCGGATCGGGCGGCTCTTCAGCTCGGTCCCGCGATCGATCACGACCGGCTCGGTCTGCTGGCCGGGCGAGGCCGGCGTGAACTGCGCGATCGAGCACGACGGGAACGGCCGCAGGTAGTGCGGATAGAGCACTTCCAGCAGCGCTTCGGTGAATTCGGGGTAATCGTCGTCGAGCTTCTTGTTGATGCGCGCGCCGAGCAGCGCGAACGACTCGATCATCCGCTCGACGTGCGGATCCTCGCAATGCTCGCCGGACAACGCGAGCCGCGCCGCGATCTTCGGATAACGTTCGGCGAAATCTCGCGAATAGCGCCGCAAAAACGATAATTCGCGCTCGTAATACGGCAGCAATTCTTCCATCGACGACCCCGAACCTCAATATTTCCTGCCGGACCCTGAACCATCACCGGGCGGTCCGGCCCGCTCGGCGGCTTGATTTACTGCATTCTGGCGGCACGTGCGCGCGTGACCGAATACTGCAGCGTCGACGGCTGCAGCATCGCGTCGAAACTCACCGGCTCCTCGGCCGGGTGCACGACGAGCAGCGCCTGGATCGCGAAATAAAGCGCGTTGGTGGCCTGCTCGTTCAGCTCGAACGTCACCTGCACCTGCTGCAGGCGCGGCTCGTGGCGCGCGATGGCCTGCTGGATCGACTTGCAGATGAACGCGCGGTCGTAGTGACTCGCCAGGCTCAGCCCTGCAAAATCGTTCAGCCCGTAGGTCAGCACCGACTTCTGGCACTCCGGCAGCGTGGCCAGCTCGTTCTCGGTGTGGGCGATACGGGTGTTGAGGATCGCCTCGACGTCGCGGGCGACCGTGTTCTTGAGCTCGTCCAGCGACAATTGCCGCATCGCTGCCGAGGCCGGCAGGTGCGGTTCGTCGTCGAACAGCTTGTCGAGAAAACTGGGTTCGAATCGTTTCATCGGCCGGTATTCACAGCGAAAACGGCAACGGGACGCCGAGCGCCCCGCTGCCGCAACCGACCTTAGACCGCGTAGGTCTTGTCGTTCTTCGTCAGACTCCAGGCGCCTTGCGTGTTGCCGCCCTGGTTGCCGCCGATCTTCTGCTGGGTTTGCTTCCACTGCACGGCTGCGTACTTCAGCGAGAACGTCTCGAGCGGCAGACCTTCCTCGCGAACGCTCGGGGCGATGCTCGAGATGATCACGTACTTGAGCTTGACTTCCAGATACTGCACGCGCTTGCCTTCACCGTCAGCGCGCGAGAAATGAACCGTCACCTCGTCGAACGTGGTACCGCCCGAAGCGTGTTGGTACAGCAGCGGGCTCGACGAATCGATTTCCTTCGTGAAAATCATGTCGCCGTGCTCGCAACGCGTCATCGTGTGACCGCCAGCGGTCGATGCGGTTGCCGAACGCGGCTGAACGATCGAGTGATCCCACGATTTCAGTTCGATCCAGCCCTGGTGGTCCTTGTCCGCGGACTCGCCCTTCACCGCGGGACTACCAAACTGCAAGTGCATATGTAACATGGCCCTTCGACTCCCCAAAGAGGTGGTTTTAACGTCCTACCCAGGCGGCCCGCCCGGGCGATTTACTCGCTTATGAATTTGCCGGTTTGGGCAGATCAGCGACAAGTCGCAGAGAAATCGAGAGTTCGTCGAGCTGAAAGTGCGGGCGCAGGAACGCGACCGAACGATACGAGCCCGGCTTGCCCGGAATCTCCGACACTTGTATGGATGCCTCGCGCAGCGGGAATTGCGCCTTCTGTTCCTGCGACGCGTTGTCGTCGAGCAGGACGTACTGCGAAATCCACCGGTTGAGGAAAGTCTCTACGTTCTGCGCCGATGCGAAGCTGCCGATCTTGTCCCGCATCATCGCCTTCAGGTAGTGCGCCACGCGCGACACCGAGAAGATGTACTGAAGCTGGGCGGACAGGACGGCGTTCGCATTCGCGCTGTCGGTGCTGTATTTTTTCGGTTTCTGCACCGATTGCGCAGCGAAAAACGCAGCGTAATCCGAGTTCTTGCAATGAACGAGCGGGATGAAGCCGAGGTCGCTCAGTTCCTTCTCGCGGCGATCGGTGATCGCGATTTCGGTCGGGCACTTCAGCGCGACTTCACCGTCGTCGGTCTTGAACGTGTGGGTCGGCAGGTCCTCGACGAGGCCGCCGCCTTCGACGCCGCGGATCGCCGCGCACCAGCCGAAGTCGTCGAATGCGGCCGTCAGGCGCGCAGCGAACGCCCACGCGGCGTTGCACCACAGGTACTTGTCGTGGTCGGTGCCGTCGACGTCTTCGACGAAGTTGAAGTTCTCCGCGGTCTGGCCGTCCTTCGGATTGAACGGCAGGCGACCGAGGAAGCGCGGCAGCGTCAGGCCGACGTAGCGCGAATCCTCGGCGTCGCGGAACGACTTCCACTTCGCATATTCAACCGTATCGAACACCTTGCCGAGATCGCGCGGCTTGCCGAGGTCGGAGAACGACTCGAGGCCGAGCAGCTCGGGCGACGCCGACGCGATGAACGGCGCATGCGCGGCCGCCGCGACGTGCGACATCTGTTCGATGAAGTACATGTCTTCGGGCTGGCGCGAGATCTCGTAATCGCCGATCAGCGCACCGAACGGCGAACCGCCGAACGTGCCGAATTCCTCTTCGTAGACCTTCTTGAACAGCGCGCTCTGGTCGAATTCGCTCGCGCCCTTGAAATCGCGCACGAGGTCGCGTTTCGGTGCGTGCAGCGCCTTGATCTTGATCGTCTGGCCGGTGTTGCTTTCCTTGACCAGATAGTCCATCCCGCGCCACGTGCTTTCGAGGCGCTGGAATTCCGGCGCGTGCATCACCGCGGAAAGCTGCGTGGAAATCAGGCGGTCGAGTTCCGCGACGCGCGCGTCGATCGTGGCCGACAGGTTGTCCGACACGATCACCGTGCCGTCGAGCACCTGGTGCACGAGTTCGCCGATCAGGTCCTTCGCACGCGCATGCTCGGAATCGGATTTCGCGACCTTGCTCTTCTCGACGATGTCGTCGAGCAGCGAAGTCCCGGCGGCGTATTCCGCACCGCTCGCTTGGGCCGCAGCCGTTTGCTGGTTCATCTCAACACTCCGTCGTCATTCGCCGTCTTTGTCGCCGCCGGTGCCCTTCGCGAGCTCCTGCAGCTGCTGCGTGTTCTTCAGCACCTCGGACAGCAGATCCTCGAGCTTGTCGTTGCCGGCGAGCTTGTTGCGCAGGTCGGCGAGCTTCGAGCGCGCCTCGAGCAGGCGGCGCAGCGGCTCGACCTGTTCGACGACTTCGTCCGGGCTGAAATCCGACAGCGAACGGAACTTCAGGTCGACCGCGAACTTGCCGCCTTCCGGGCTCAGGCGGTTTTCCACCTGGAACGCGGCACGCGGCTCGATCGCCTTCATCACGTCGTCGAAATTGTCGCGGTCGATGTTGACGAACTTGCGGTCGCGCAGCTTCGGCTGCTCGATTTCGGACTGGCCCGCCAGATCGCCGACGACCCCGACGACGAACGGCAGTTCCTTCACCTCGATCGCATCGCCCTTCTCGACCTCATAGGTCAGCTGGACGCGCGGCGGCCGTATTTTCTGCAAGCTTTTCTGAATGCTTTCTTTCTTGGCCATCTCGACGGCTCCCAGGTTAGTTGTGGTTATCGCGTCAGTTGCGGTTTCAGTTGCGCAGTGCGCCGAACGGATCGCCGCCCTTCGGCGCGGCGCCGCCCGACGACGTGTTCGCCGGCGGCACCGTAGCGGTGGTTTCGGCGGCCGGCGTCGTGCCTTTCTTGTGCACGACCGTGCGGGTCCTCTTGATTCGGCCGCTGGGGCGGGCAGTCGTCTCCGGCGGGAACAACGCCGATTCGCCCAGCGTGTCGCGCAGTTGCTTCGCGAGCGCCTGCGCATCGGACTTCGCGTCGCCCGCGAGCGACGAATCCTGACGCAGCTCGCCGAGCGACTGCGTCGCGATCCGCAGGCCGGCCACGGCCAGCACGCTCTTCGCCTGACGGTCGGTCGCGTCGCGCTGCAGCGCTTCCTGCGCGGCAACGATTGCCTGACCGTAGTGGTTCTGTGCGAACTGGATCTGCGCGATGCGCGACCACGGCTCCTCGCGCGTCGGATCCGACTTCGCGAGCTGCTGATACAGGCCGAGGGCCTTGTCCTGGTCCCCCGCCTTCGCAACTGCGTCCGCATCCGCCAGCGACTTGTTGAACACCTCGGCAGTCGGCGGCGCGGGAGGCTGGCTCGCACAGCCGGCGATCACGCCGCAAGCCACTACTACCCCAGACAGTTTTGCGAAGAGACGGTCTTTCATCGTTATATCCACCGGCGCGTGAGTTTTAAATCGTTGAGAATCTGGTTCTTTTGCTTTGCAAGAAGCGCGCGGGTATAGTACCGATCAATTTTTCATAATTCAATCGTCGTGTGAAGAGTAATTCCTTTTAAAACCGGGCGCTACCCCCTCCAATGGCCGCTCGCCGCGGGCTCGCAGCGATTTTTCTTTCGGCCGGAATGGGCAAGTTTTACTGGTTGCACGACGCGCCGCCGGGGCGGCGGAAAAAATTTCCGGACGCTCGCCACGACGCGGGCGTGCTTAATAGTTGAACAGTGCAATGTCGGGGATACGCAACGCGCGCGGAAATACCCGGCAGATTTGACAGGGATAAAGGCAGCACGCCGGAAATACGATGAGATCGTTGATGATTCGCTATGCGCTGCCGCTGGTTGCCTGCGCCCTTCTGGCCGGATGCGCGGCCGCCCCGCTGCTCGGCTCGGCCGCGAGCGCCGTGATGTCCGCGGCCGGCATCGGCAAGCCCGAGGTGCCCGACGCGCAGAAGCCGCCGCGCAACCTCGGCATCACGCTCGCCGCGGCGCCGAACCTGAACGCCGCGACCGACAACAAGCCGCTCGCGCTCGTCGTGCGGCTCTATGCGCTGAAGGACCCGACGTCGTTCCAGCAAGCGCCGTTCGACGCATTTACGGATCCGACCAAGGAAAAAGCCGCGCTGGGCGCGGATTTGCTGAACGTGCGTGAAATCACGCTGATTCCGGGCCAGCGCTATACGGCGACCGAGAAGGTTTCGCGCGAAGCGCAAGCGTTCGGCATCGTCGCGCTGTTCCGCGATCCCGCACTGCAACGATGGAAACTGACGTTCGATCCGGTGAAGTCGGAGAAATCCGGCATAATCATCGGCCTGCATAATTGCGCGATGACGGTCACCGATGGCACCGTCATCGCACCGCAACAGGGTGCGCCTTCGCAACCGCTGAATTTGCTTTCTTCGGTCTCCTGCGGTTAAACATGACGCACGAATGTCAATTAACAAGAGTTAACAATTGGCGATTTAATTCGGGCACGAACGAATCGATTACATCGCAACGCGACATTAACCGGATTTGACATGAGTTATTCGGCCAAGGTGCTGTGGGGGGAAGGGCTGTTCCTCCGGCCTCAACACTTTCAGCGACAGGACGCGTACCACGAAGCGCGCCTGTTCGAATCGATCCAGGCGATCCAGCCGTACAACTGGGGCGTGCGCTCGGTGCGCATCGACCGCGACGCACTCGGCAGCAACGTGCTGCGGGTGGCCGAGCTCGCGCTCGTGTTCCCGGACGGCGCGCTGTACGCCGCGCCGCAGGCCGACGACCTGCCGCCGCCGATCGCGCTGGACACGCTGCCTGACGGCATCAACGAATTCGTGTTCTATCTCGCGCTGCACCCGCTGCGCGAGAACGGCACCAACTACAGCGACGATCCGGCCGCCGGCTTCATGACGCGTTTCGTCAGCGAGCAGACCAGCGTCGGCGACAACTTCACCGACGCGGCCGAAGCCGACATCACGTTCCTGAAGACGCAGGTCAAGCTGATCGCGCACAGCGAACCGCGCGACCAGCTGCTGTCGGTGCCGCTCGTGCGCGTGCGCCGCACCGCGACGTCCGGTTTCGAGATCGACGACAGCTTCGTGCCGCCGTGCCTCGCGATCGATGCGTCGCCGATCCTGCACCAGCGGCTGCGCCAGCTCGTCGATGCGCTGCAGGCGAAGGTGAACGCGCTGTACGGCTTTCACCGCGAGCCGTCGAAGAACATCATCGAATTCCGCTCGGGCGACATCGCATCGTTCTGGCTGCTGCACACCGCGAACGCCGCATTCGCGACGCTCGCGCACCTGCACCAGCATTCGGCGCTGCATCCCGAGCGGCTGTTCCAGGAATTGCTGCGCCTCGCGGGCCAGCTGATGACGTTCTCGAAGGGCTACACGCTCGCGGACCTGCCGGTGTACCGCCACGACGATCCGGGCCCGAGCTTTGCGCGTCTCGACCTGATGCTGCGCGAGCTGCTCGACACCGTGATCTCGACGCGCTACTTCGCGATCACGCTCGACGAGGTGCGCCCGTCGTTCCACCTCGGCCGCCTCGATTCCGGCAAGATCGACGACAAGACCGAGTTCTACCTCGCGGTGTCCGCGGACATGCCGAGCGTCGAGCTCGTCGATGCGGTGCCGGCCCGCTTCAAGGTCGGTGCGCCCGACGACGTCGACAAGCTCGTGCTGTCGGCCATGCCCGGCGTGCGGCTGTCGTACACGCCGCAGGTACCGCCCGCGATTCCGGTGCGCCCCGGCGCCTGCTACTTCGCGCTCGATTCGCGCGGCGCGCTGTACGAGCGCATGCTGCAGGCCCAGTCCGCGATGATCTACGCGCCGACTGGCATCAATGACCTGAAGTTCGAACTGATCGCGGTCACATCATGAGCTACGCGCCTTCCCTGTTCGGCGACAACGCGCCGCCTCCCCTGCATACCCCGGCGTCGACGGATGCCTCGTTCCAGGCCCGTTCGCTGCTCGACCTGCTGTACGACGGGTTCTTCATGCTGTTCCTGCTCAAGAACAGGCGGGAGCCGGATAGCGCGAGCGAGTTCAGCACGCGGATCCAGGAATTCCTGTCGGATTTCGAGCGTGGCGCGAAGAAGCTGAATATCGCGGCCGAGGATGTGTACGGCGCGAAGTTCGCGTTCTGCGCGGCCATCGACGAGATGGTGCTGTCGTCGCAGTTCAAGATCCGTGCGGACTGGGAACGCCGGCCGCTGCAGCTCGTGCTGTTCGGCGAGCAGCTCGCGGGGGAGAAGTTCTTTCAGTATCTCGAGGAGTGCCGCGCGCAGGGTGCGGCGCGGCTGCAGTCGCTCGAGGTGTTTCATATGTGCCTGCTGCTCGGGTTCCAGGGCAAGTACCTGCTCGAAGGGCCGGAGAAACTGGCTTACCTCACCGCGCGGCTGGGGGACGAGATCGCGCATATGAAGGGCAAGCGGGCGCCGTTCGCGCCGCATTGGCCGTTGCCGGATCAGATCGCGCATCGACTCAAACGCGAAGTGCCGGTTTGGGCGATCGGGGCGGTTTTTGCGCTGGTGGCGCTGCTCGGGTATCTCGGGCTCAATACGTATCTGAAGGACAAGACGCTGCAGGCGTTGGCGCCTTATTCGCAGGTCATCAAGGTCGGGCCGGAATCGGCCAATTTGACGATTTCGCTGCCTTGAGGAGCGGAGGCTTCTCTGCCTCGCTTCACGATGAGAAAGGACCGCCCCGGCGGTCCTTTTTTGTTGCGACGTCCCGTTCGTCGTGCTCGCGGCTACTCGCCGTTCGAATCCAGATCGAGGAAGTCGTCATGGCGATCGAAGTGGTTGAGACAGCGGACGAGGTCGTCGATCGATGCGCCCGGTTTCTGACGACAGGCCAGATCGACGACGTCCTGGAAGTGCTCGCACGAGTAGCGGAATACGTAACCGAGCTCGGTGACCCGCTCGGGGTAGCGCTCGCGATCGTCGTCGTCGACCTGTACCTTGTCGCCGATATAGATCGTCTGCCGAGGACACCAGTCTGCATCGCCGTCATTTCCGTACACATCGTATTGCCACGCCGGATCGTAGCTCTCCGGCCGTTCGGCCTTCGCTCGCACAACCGCGATGAAGTCGGCAAGCGTGAATGTCCTGTTCTTGAAATCTTCCGGGCCGCGAATCTGCAATCCGATGCGCTCGCATTCGATAAGCGCCAGCAATCGTTCGGCCCTGCCACGCTCGCACGCCAGCAGGCCGGCATCGAGGTCTCGTGCCGCCGCAAGCGCCCGCTCCAGGAACGGACGCGCCGATCCACTGCGCGACGTCTCGCACATCAGGTCGCCCAGCGCGACGAGCGACTGGGCGAGTACAACGCGATCGCCCTCCTGCTCGGCCCCGGTCAGCGCAAGATGCAGCACGGCTTCGCCCCGATCCGTCATGCCATGATCGAGCAGCATCAGCGCCTTGCGAAAGGTCTGCCGCGCACTCACCGCGACGCCTCGTTGCCGGGGAGATCCATCCAGACGTCTTCGTAGCCGGCGTCGTCGATGATGAAACGCGCGCCGGGCGGCAGCATCAAATAGGGCAAGACCAGCGGCAGGTAGGTGGGCAGATGTGCGGCGTGCAGCGGCTGGTAGAAGTCGGGCGCCTCTGAATATTCGCCGCAGTGGAAAAACCAGCCGATGTCATCGCCTTCCGACAGCACGATGCGCGTGCCATAGACAGGCATCCGCCCGAGCGTCGCTATCGCGACCGCAACCTTGTGCCCGGGTTCGGCAGCACGCAGAGCGTATCGCGCACACACGGCCTCCTGACGTTCACGTAACCCCGCCGGATCATCCGTCAGGTTCATTTCCCGCTCCCCTCCATGCCGTCCTGCATCGACAGAAAAGCCGTGAAACTGTCGGATACCGGCGTCGTCTCGCCCGTCTCGTGCGACCAAAGGACGACGGCCGGTTCGCACGATGCCCCTGTCCGGTCGTAGTCGAAGCAATAGTAGTCACCCGTCCCGAACTCGGCAAACGGCAACAGATTCGAGAAATCGGCATCCGTGTGGTCGAAGTTGTCTCGCCACGCGCGCCGACCTTCACTGTAGTGCCGAACGATCGAATTCCAGGTCTTGCGCGGATTGCGCGCATCGAAGACGGGGAACACGGACAATCCGCCAAGCGACCTGCCGTTGTTGAGCAGCAGCCATGTCGCGAACGAATGCGGCAACGCGCGGCCGAGTGACGCTTCGGCTGCTTCGATTTCGGCCACGGTCGTGCCGATGGTCGGTGTGCGGGTCATCGGTTGATCTTCCTGTCGGTATCTCCGACGTACACGTGTTCGATGTTGCGCGTCACGGCTCGAGCCACCAGTCGAGCAGCGTTTCGTCGTCCGGATCCTCGAAGTTCCGGTAGATGTTCGCGTAATACCAGGCAAGACCGGTTCTTGCCGTGAAGCCGTCGAAGACAGTACGGATTCGCTCGCCTCCCGCACCGGACGGCACCGATAGCGCGAGCGATCCGCCGTAACGACCGTCGAGCGTACCGCTCAGTTCGGATTCGACCTCGCTCGCAAGCCGGTCGATCTCGTGATCCGGAATCGCGTCGCCATAGATCTGGATGCAGTAGTTTCCGCCGCGCTTCAGTACCGTGGCAGGACGATCGGGGTCATCCATGCGGACAAGATCGCCTTTCGCGAGATTCAGCGCCAGGCCGGGCGATGCCAGCAATTCGTAGATGCCCGGCTCGATCTGACGCGCGGGAAGTTCTTCATGAAACGGTGCATCTCCGGAGCTGCCTGCGTAGACGTGGATCAGGTCGTCATCCTGGTCGGGGTCAAGCATTTCGTTCTCGCCGTAAGTAAGACCGTGTTTCAGTCAATCACTTGTGTCACCCTGGGCTGCCTGCGTATTGGCCTGCGCATTGCTCGAGACTGCTCGCCCGCACTCACCCGCCGACCATCTCCATGAACACCGCCGCTTGCGCATCCGGCAGCGCCTCGCCAATCCGCGCCCGGACTTCAGCAAGGAATGCCGGGCGGATTTCATACGTGTCGTCGAAGATATCGCGTGAGTACCTTCCAACGTACAACTCGCACCAGATACACAGCGCGTGGGCGAAGTGCGTGAGGGATGACGCAACGCGCGATGGTGCCCAGGAGCCCGCGCCGTGGCGGTCGAACAGCACATCGCCTCCCGGGACGACGATCACGGGATCGCCGCCCATCTGACCCAGCACGATCCAGTCGTCGTGCCATCCGGACAGACGCCGGCCAGATGCGTCGACACGATAGCCGGCCTGGCCACGCGCGAGACTCGCCTGGTTGCCGTACAACAGGAGGTCGTCAGCGGTCCAGGGAATCGACAGATCGACATCGTCGAGCGCGCTGAACCATGCGGCAATTTCATCGCTCACGGAGAGGGAACTCGCGTGCATTACATGATCGGGCACAGGTGCGCCGATGCTTGCGTGCACGCCCACCGTGTCGCGAATTCCGACGATGAACTGCTTCAGATCCCGATTGTGCATCGTGCCTCCCGGCGACATGGCGCCTTGTCGAATCGATTGCGAACGATACCGGTCTCGGGTCTCTCTGTCAGCCGCATGCCGGCACTTGAATTCACCGAAATCGTCGATGGAGTCATCGGTCGCTAAACGACTTGCGACCATCGCATCCCGGACAACGTAATGGGCCGCTGGATGGCCGAGATAGGCGGTGCCCAAAATGCAATCTCCTCGAGAAATCAAACGAGCGGATTGGCTGCTATCAGGATGTGCCGCCAGGATTTCAAGACGACGTGTGGCAAACCACGTCGTCAGAACAGGATGAATTCATCGTTCTCTACGTAAAAGACGAATGCGTCGAGCAACTGCGAAACGCTCGGTTCGTCGATTTGGTCGTGGGCGTTGATCACGATATCTTCGATCGTCGCACTGTTCAGCGTGATGCTCCAGCCGGGTTGCAGCGCGATCGAGGACGATGCATCGTCTTCGGCATGTTGCGCGTCTGCCGAGAATGCGCCCTCTGTATCGAGCGTCCACGGCTTCGGCGGTAGATGGAGCCACCCAGAGAAGTCGCCGGGCGTTTCGAGGATCTGCTTCAGGCTGACTATGGTCGTCAGGTCGGTTGTTGCGAGCATCGGTTGTAGGGGTGGGAGTAACGTTTGGAGGCGCGGATGGCACGGCATCGTGACATGCACGTGCGATTGCTTCGATGAATTCACGTGGGCGCTGCAAAGCGCGTACGTTGTTCGTCGGCATCACGGAATCGGACATCAGCGCTCGCGCATGATGCCGCAAAAGGTCGTGATTATGCCAATGATGCGGGAGGCGAAACCTGCCACCATTTTTTGCCGGGGCGATTGAACAACATGTTGGCTGCCCGCTGCGGCCTGCCACTTAGACCGGTTGACCGAAATAAACGACCTCGAACATGTCGACCCATCGATGGAATGGCTCCGGCAGCGCGTTCAGCAAATCGCTTTTCCCGGCAATTTTTGCATCGCACGCGAACACGACTTGATTGACGTTGGGATCGCCGTAGACGGTCAGCACGACGAGGCACCCACCGCTTCCCACGAACGCTGCGCGCCGACAAGGCCCCGGGTCTTCCACGTCGTCGAAGAATTCGACACCCGATGCAATCAAGTCTGTCTCCCGGCATTCGAAGTATCCCCAGTCTGCAATCCGGACCGGACGATACCGAAAAGCCGCTTCGAGGGATGGGTAGTGAGTCGTCATATATCTCAAAGATGTGCGCTCGCAATGCCGGATCGCGACCATCAGGTTAAGGCGAGGCGTGTATAAGCCGACGGTCTGCAGCACCCCGTCGGCACGCTAGTCGCACTATCCCATCCCAAAGAGCGAATCGACGACATTCCTGATCCACGTCTTGACATCACCCCAGGCGATTTTCTTTTGCCTCGTAATTTTTCCGATAAAAATTATCGACCACGCGACGGCGAGACCCAAGGCGACACATAGGCCTAAAAATGAAAATTCACTCATTGGAATGAAAGCGTTCCAATTTCTTCGCGATGTATGCATGCGACATGAATGTACGTGAGGTCCAGAGGACTCTGGCCGAGCACTATGGCATCGATGTATCACCCGACTTCATCGACACGGTTACTGAGGGGGGATCGCCAAAGCGCTGAGTTGGCAGAACCGTCCGCTTGACGCGATGCATCAGGTATTGCCCTTCGACTCACTGCGGATCGAGGAGACCGACGGCGCTAAGTTCCGGCTTCAGGCGGGTACCCGGAATCCGCAGCACTTCGATGGCAATACTTCGAGGCTCGGCGCTGTCGGCCAGTTAACGTGTCCGACGCCACGTCACCTTGTCGGCTTCGATATCGACTCCCCATCCGTAGGCTCGCTTCGCCACATGACCAGTACATGATGAGCCCAACCGGTCAAACAGCTCTGCTCTGATACTCGCCAAAACACTTGTCGCAAACAACAACGAGCCCGTCGAAGACGGCCGCATGCTGATCCTCGAAATCCGATCCAAACGGCGCATCACCAGGCTCCGGCAAACCGAACTGTTTCGCGACCTCGGTCGAAACAAAGTACGAAATGTCGGCGAGTCCGTCTCCCAGCCAGTCGATGTCGTAACGGAGAATCTTCAAGCGCCTCGCGTCCGTTTTCATGTCGGCGCCGATATCGCTTGAAACATGTATCACCCCGGTTGCGCCATGCGATTTACACAGTATCCGGCCCATGCCTCATCCTATTGTCGTTTCCCATTCGCAATTTTAGCGAATCGATGACTTTCCTGATCTACGTCTTGACATCACCCCAGGTGATTATCTTTTGCCTCGTAATTTTTCCCATAAAAATTATCGACCACGCGACGGCGAGACCCGCGGCGACACATAGGCTTAAAAATGAAATTTCACTCATTGGAATGAAAGCGTTCCAATTTCTTCGCGATGTATGCATACGACTATTTTTTTCGACTCACTGCGGATCGGGATCAGCGACGACGGCGTAGTCGGCAACAAGGCCGTCTATCCAGACCGACGGGCAGGAGCTGATCCGATCTTTTGTGTGAGGCATAAACCGAGAGCCAAGGAACCACTTTTATGCCACGCAAACGCAAGGAGGAAGTGACGATTGAACCGGGCACGACGGCTTGAACCTTGACCCGGCACTGATCAAGCAACTGGTGCCGGGGACGCTGAACCGGTCGACGATCAACGAACGGCTTGCAGCAGGCCAGCCAATCCGCGTCCAGGCGTCCAACTCCGTGCAATCCACTTTCATCATC
Organism: Burkholderia sp. COPS; assembly: GCF_019425585.1. Lineage (NCBI taxonomy): Bacteria > Pseudomonadati > Pseudomonadota > Betaproteobacteria > Burkholderiales > Burkholderiaceae > Burkholderia > Burkholderia sp. COPS. Next base: position 86,730 of record NZ_WIXR01000006.1, read on the forward strand.
AATTTGCTGACCCTGAAATCGGAGTGAATTTCGAGTGATTTCGCCCGTCACTCGCGATACCCGCGCAACAACTTCTTGCGCGACTCCCCACGCCTTGCACGACGCCTCCCACACGCCAATCACGCGGCCGGCCGCCCCCGCCCTGCTGAAATCGATCTCAATCAGGGCCAATTCGACTTCCGGCGCGGCGCGGTTGCGAGTAGTGTCTACATGCCCGTATTCCGGCCGCCCCCGGGTTCGACGGATACCCGGCGCTCACCACACGACATTGACCTCTGGAGATCTGCGATGAAACGTTCGAAGTTCCTGCTGTCGGGCCTGCTGCTCGCGTCGGCCCTCGGCTTCACGGCCGTCGCCGCGCACGCCGACGACCTGCTCGACTCGGTCAAGAAAGCCGGCGTGCTGCGCGTCGGCCTCGAGGGCACGTATCCGCCGTTCAACTCGCGCGGCACGTCCGGCCAGCTCGAGGGTTTCGACGTCGACGTCGCGAACGCGGTCGCCGGCAAGCTCGGCGTGAAGACGCAGTTCATCCCGACCGAATGGAGCGGCATCATCGCCGGCCTGCAGGCCGGCAAGTTCGACGTGATCGTCAACCAGGTCACGATCACGCCGCAGCGCAAGGAAGCGCTCGACTTCAGCGAGCCGTACACGTACTCGGCCGCCCAGCTGATCCAGCGCAAGGACGACACGCGCAACTTCAAGTCGCTCGACGATTTCAAGGGCAAGAAGCTCGGCGTGACGCTCGGCACCAACTACGACCAGATGGCGCGCACCGTGCCGGGCATCGAGGTGCAGACGTATCCGGGCGCGCCGGAGAAACTGCGCGACCTCGCCGCCGGCCGGATCGAGGCGACGCTCGACGACCGCCTGATGCTGCCGTACATGATCAAGACGTCGAACCTGCCGCTGCGCGCGGGCGCAGTGCTGAACGGCGGCAAGCAGGAAATGGCGATCCCGTTCCGCAAGGGCAACCCGAAGTTCGAGAAGGCGATCAACGACGCGCTCGACTCGCTGCACAAGGACGGCACGCTGAAGAAGATCTCGATGCACTGGTTCGGCAGCGATGTGACCGTGCCGGTCGCGCAGTAAGCGACCAGGCGCTTGAACGCGTCACGCCATTCGCTTCGGTGAATGCGTGACGCCTCCCCTCAAGCCGCTTCGTCGAAGCGCGCCAGCAGCATCTGGCCCACCGGTGTCAGCGCCGGGCGCGCGGCCACGGCGTTCATGCGCATCTGCGTATCGTCGACCAGCCGCTTCTCGACCAGCACGGCAAAAGCCGGATTCGACGGATCGACGCTGTCCGGCGCACGTGCAACGCGCAACAGCATCGAGAATTCATGCGGGCTCAGCATGGTCCCTGTCTCCTGATCGTCCGCGATCCGGTTCGAACCGGCGTCGATCGTATTTTCGAATGTAATGGCGCGTGGCATGACCGCCGCGCCGCCGGGAGCGAGATCCCGGCAGGCCTGCCTGCGACGCGGGCACGTCGTCGCTAAGGGGTTGCGCACGCCGCGGTTCCGGCGATGCCGCCGCGACGGGAACGTGCAACGTTATGGGCGCACCATGACGCGACCATGACAGGAAAACGGGGCGCAAGACAGCGCGCGTTACATGCCGCTTCGATTCGATGCCGATCCAATTGACGAAGACGGATCGCATGCTCGGCCGGCGGTTTTCTGCTCGCCGGTTGTTTCGCGCCCTTCATCGCGGGTCGACCGAATACGGGAACCCGCCGCTTGCCGGTCCGCTCGCGTGGCGCATGCAGCGCACGACCACGTTCACCGCGCGCCCGAGCGTCATCCCGACGAGCACGCCCCATACCGCGAACGACAGCATCACGAAGCCGCTCGTCGCCGCCCACGGCGCGTGCACGGCGACCGCGTAATGGATGCCGGTCTCGGCGACGAACGTCAGCATCAGCGTGACGAGCAGGCTGGCGTCGCCGGGCAAGCGCACGCGCAGGCCCGACGACGCCGGACGATACTCGAGCCGCCACCGGCTCGCGTGCAGCCAGCCCAGCGCTGCGCCGCCCAGGACGGCCGCCAGCGCAATCGCGTTCGCGTCGATGCCGGCATGCGGAAAAAGCCCGTTCAGGCTGACGATGCCGAGCATCCCGAACGCGACCGGCGAGATCAGCGGTCGTGCCGCCGGCACCTCTCGAGGGAAACAGCGCTTGATGCCGATGTAGAGCAGCACGCAGAACATGACGTACACGTAAGGCTTCAGGTGAAGGAGCGCGGACATGGTCGAAGTCGCCTGATCGGAGTGGACACGGCAACACCGTACTGCGCCGCTCAGGCAGACGACACGGCTTGCGACGGGCGGCCGGAATTTGCGGACGAGTTGCGCGTCGCGGCGATGATCGTCCGGCGAATCGGGACGAATGACGCGCCACTGAATCCGGCCACCGGCGACGTCCGAGCTGAATGCCCCCTCCCGCGCCAGCCGACTCATCGTGCTCGACGCGCAACCGGCTACACCCCGTGTCCTTCCGCAGCGCCTTCCACTACACTCGTGGCAGAAACCGGCCAACCGTCGGCAGCCGACGCGCTTCGTCAAAGCCGCGCGCCGTTCGTCGCAACGCGCGCGTTATCGGCCCGTCCGGCAGTAAGGTCAGGCCATCGGCGCATCGCGCGCCCACCCTCACCCGACACCATGCGAGCCACGTCCGACCCGTCGCCGATTCCGCAGCCACCCGCCGGCGCCCCGCCGCGGCTGCTGCGCGATCCGTCCGCGCTGCTTGCGTTCGCGTGCTTCAACTCGGTCGTCGGCCTCGGGTTCTGGGCGATCCATTTCAACGAACCGCTGTTGCCCTACCTCGTCGTCGCCAACACGATCGGCTTCTGCGCGCTGCTGTTCAGCCATGCCGCCGACCGGCTGCTGCCGCGCAAGCCGGGGCTCGCGCTGAAGACCATCGTGATTGCGCCGGCCAGCGTGCTCGTCGGTTTCGAGATATCGGCAGCGATCGTCCGCGGGAACGTGCCGCACGTGTTCGGGCGTGCCCGCCTCGGAACGTGGGACAACTACGGGCCGTCGTTGCTCATCTCGGCGATCCTGTTCGTGTGCGTATCGTTGTTCCTGCAATCGATGCGCATGCGTGCAACGCTCGAGACCGAGCGCCGCGAAGCCGCCGAAGCGCGCCAGGCCGAGACTGCCGCGCGCCTGGCACTGCTGCAGGCGCAGATCGAGCCGCACTTCCTGTTCAATACGCTCGCGAACGTGCAGAGCCTGATCGAGCGCGACCCGGCCCGCGCATCGACGATGCTCGACAGCCTGAACCGCTACCTGCGCGCGAGCCTGCGGCGCACGCGCGATGCGACGTCCACGCTCGGCGAGGAACTCGAACTCGTTGAAGCACTGCTGAAGATCGCATCGATCCGGCTCGGCGAGCGGCTTTCTTATACGATCGACGTGCCGGCGGACCTGCACGCGCTGCCGTTCTCGCCGCTGCTGCTGCAACCGCTCGTCGAGAATGCCCTGCTGCACGGGATCGAGCCGTCCATCGACGGCGGCGTGATCGTGATTCGCGGCAGGATGCGTGGCGACAAACTCGAACTCAACGTGATCGACACGGGCGTCGGCCTCGGCAAAAGCGACGCGCGCCTGCATGGCGGCGTCGGGCTCGCCAACGTCGCGGCGCGCATCCGGACACTGCACGGCGAGCGCGGCCGCGTCTGCGTCGAAACGAACGCCGCCGCCGCGCATGGCGTCACCGCTACCCTGCTGATTCCGATCGACTGACATGCCGACCGCCCTCATTGCCGACGACGAACCGAACCTGTCCGCCTCGCTCGCGCACCGGTTGGGGCAGCTCTGGCCCGAACTGGAAATCGTTTCGATGCCGCGCAACGGCATCGAAACGCTGGCCGCGCTGAACGCGTCGCCACGCCCGGACATCGCGTTTCTCGACATCAGGATGCCCGGCATCGACGGGTTGAAGCTGGCCGCGCTGGTGCCGGACGTGCACGTCGTGTTCGTCACGGCCTACGACGAATATGCGGTCGATGCATTCGATCGCGCGGCCGTCGACTACCTGTTGAAGCCGGTGACGGACGAGCGGCTGCTGCGGTGTATCGCGAAGCTTCAGCGCGGCGGGCCGGCGCTTGCGCAGGCCGATGCGCTTGCGCAGGCGGCACAAGCAAGAGAAGCGGTGCCGATCCGCTGGCTGACGGTAGGCGTGAAGGATGCGACGCGACTCGTTTCGGTCGACGATGTGCTGTATTTCCAGGCATCGGAGAAATACACGGAAGTCGTCACGGCCGGCGAACGGCTCGTGATTCGCACGCCGCTGAAAGAGCTGATGCAGCGGCTCGATCCGGAGCGGTTCGCGCAGGTGCATCGCGGCGTGATCGTTGCGTATGCAGCGATCGATCGTATCGAGCGCGACTTGCTGGGACGGTTGCGGATTCGCGTGCACGGGCAGCGGGAAATGCTGCCCGTCAGTCGTGCGTATGCGGGGTTGTTCAGGCAGATGTGAGGGGCATGCATGAAGATCGTGGATCTGTGCCCCAAGCACGGCATATCGGAGGCGACGTTCTATAGCTGACATAGCCGCTACGGCGGCATGGATGAGTCAGGAGCACGATCACACTTCGCGAATTACTCGCATCGATCATCAAGAGGGCACGCGCATTAGGTATTCGCGCAGAGGCTTAGTCAACTTTGAATCGCCAGCACAATCAATGGGGCGAATACCGTCGAATGCGGGGACATTGGAGTTTATTCACTTTTTGGAAGATTCCGGGCCGGCAACCCGGTAAATTGGGTAAGCAAGATCGAGTCGCTCACGAAGGTCTCTGGCCAGCTCTTGGACCTCCGGCAAATCCTCGTATTTCGAGAAGAGATCGGAGAACCTCCCCCAGCCATCATCGCTAGCCTAGTACCTGCCCTTCGAGCATACTCGTGCGGTCACACTCATGGTGCGAGATTTTCGATATCTTTTCGGGCATCCGGAAAGTGCTCTTTGGCCTGCTCAAGCGTAAGAAAATATGGCGCTCTCGCTTCCGCAACAATCTCTAGAAGTTGGCCACAATTCTTGCACCGGTACAACTCCGCATGCCTGGAAATATTTATACCCAGATACTCATAGTTGGAACTCGTTCCGCTAAAGCTTCGACACTTTTCACACGACATCAAAATCTCCTGATCGGGGTCCAGCTTCCATCTGGATTCATCTCAAAAAATACCGAGCCTTCCGGCATTGGCTTACCACCATCGGTAATAACCTCTCTAACGTTACTGCTCGTCCATTCCCCCGTCTTCGAATTCTGAACACCGGTAAATCCGCCTGGTCGCCAATGTTCGTTAGCGCCCCCATCCGTTGCTGCGGGGAGACGTACAGAGACCGCATCTTTTGGAACAGCGATTCCGTATATCGGTTCACCCGTCCGATAAGACTGAACAACGCTGGGAGCCTTACCCGTCGCCGTTACCGCTGCTGCCCTGTTGGTCACGCCAGCATAGTCTTCCGCGGGAGCAAGCCACATCTGGTACCCGGGGGCACCGAGCGTCGCGTTGGGATTGTCATAATACTTCGGACCTCGTGCACCCATAAGCGAAGCAAAGTAACCCTCCTGCATGCCTTTCGACATTTTCGCGGCGTCTTGGGCCGAAAAGCCTGCATCGCGATACATTTTGTAGCGCTCGTATCGGAGCGGACAAACAGCAAGGCCAAGTGGATCGAAATATTCCGATGGGTCATGGACATAACCCTGTGTTCGAATGCCGCCCTCGAGTCTGATGGGATCGACCGAGAGATATTGCCCCGAATCCGGATCGTAATAACGGTTCAGATTGTAGTTCAGCCCGGTCTCATCGTCGGCCCACTGGCCGGGAAAGCGCAGTGTCGTGTCGATCGCCACGCTGTGCCCGTCATTCGCAGCGCGCCTCGCCGGCAGCAGTTTCCCCCAAAGGGAGTACGCGGCTCTCCATACCGGCTTGCCGTGTTTATCGAACACTGCCTTCGGCAAGCCGACCTGGTCCGTCAGGATCGGATGGAGGCCGTCGTCAGCCTCCTGCGCAAGCGGCGAGAAACTACCCGGCTCGATATGCCACGTCACCACCTGCCCTGTCGTGCCGTCCCGCTGCTCAACCCAGCGCTCGGCAAGCGTCTGCCCATCCCACAAGAACCTCACCGTTTCGCTGCCGCCGACCTGCTGCTTCGCGACGCGGCGATTAAACGCATCGTAGCGATACCCCCAAACACCACGTTCGGGCGTCACTACCTTTACGAGACGGTTAAGACCATCCCATGTGTATTGCCACGTCTTCGGCCGAAAACCGGGCTGTTCGACCGTCTTCTCGATCGTGCGGCCACGTGCGTCGTACCGGTACCGCGCATAGCCGATCCGCTCCGGCAGGCCACCCCGGGCGTAGTGATGAGTATCCACGGGAGCCTGCTGCCCGTGCGCGGCGATATTCATCGCCGCGTCATAGCGGAAATGCTCGGCGGGCTGCAGCAGACTTCCGGCCGTGACAATCTGGCCGCGCGTATCGCGCCCGTACGTAAGCGTATCGGTATCGGTGTCGACCCGCTCAAGCCGTCCAGCCGTGTCGTAGTGATAAACCTGCCGTGTCAGTTGATCGAGCGCACGTGCCGGGTCGGTTTGCAACGTTTCGAACGCTACGGCAGGCCCCGCAATCTGCCGGCGAATGCGGCCGAGCGCATCGTACTGTTGCTGTGCGACATAATCTCCAGCCTGCCGGCCGATCTCGCGTCCCAGGCCATCGCGCTGGATCGTCAGTTCGCCGACCTGTGTCAGCGCGCCCGAGAGATCGTACGCATACGCCGTCTCGCGCCGCGGCGTCATCCGCAAGCAGCGTTGTCCATCGGCATCGTAGACATGACGCAACAGTTCGCCATGCTGATCTTCACCGATCAGCCGACCATTCCGGTCATAAGCAAAGTGCGTCACGTGAGCATGCTCGCCTTGCACCTCCGCAGATGCCAGTCGTCCGCCCGTATCGTAGCGATAGACAAGCTTGACGTCGCCAGCATCAACCTCGGCGAGCCGGTCGTGCACATCGTACGAATAGCGCCACTGTTCCCCGTCGGGCAACGTCTTCGCCAGCAGACGACCGCCGGCATCGCGCTCGTATCGTGTCGCTCGACCGCCCCAGTCGATCTCGGCCGAGAGACGCCCGGCTGCATCGTAACGGTACGTGTAGGTCTCGCCCAGCGCATTGATGACCTTTGTCAGCCGGGTTGCATGGTCGTACTCGAAATGTGTCGCGTGGCCGGCGGCATCGATCGATTTCGTAAGTAAGTCGAATGGACCGTAGGTTCGTTGGATCGTGCGGCCGAGCGGATCGGTCAACTCGACGGGCAAGCTCTCGCCGTTGTATTTCACGCGCGACAGCGAGCCATCCGGGAGCATGATCGCGCGCGGTAGACCACGCGGGTTGTCCGGGCCGTCAGCATAGTCGAAACGGGTCATATGCCCGTCGGGCGACGTTTCCGCCAACACCCGCCCTAGTACGTCGACCTCGCGCCGGAAGTGCGCTCCGCCGGGCAACACGATGTCGGTCAATCGCAACCGATCGTCATAGTCCAGACGCGTCTCGCGATTGCCCTGAACCACGCGCAGCAATTCGCCTCGTGGACCATAACGATAGTTTGTATTGACGCCGTCCGGCTCAGTGCGTGTAATCAACCGGCGCAGATGATCGTACTCGAGCTTGATGCGGCCGCCGTCGGGCTGACTCACCGCCGTGAGGCGCTGCTCGCCGTCGTATTCGAAGCCGATCGTGCGCCCGGAGCTTTCCCTCGTAGCGATCAGTTGGCCCAGATCGTCATAGTCGTACTCGGTCCGCCGCCCAAGCGGATCGATCCGAGCCATCAGGCGGCCGAGTTCCCATTCCGAGTGAGTGCACTGGCCGAGCGGATCGGTTTCGGCCGTGACGAGACCTTCGTCGTTGTAGTCGTAGATCCGCTCGCCGTCGGCGTCCATCACACGCGTGCGGCCGGCTTCGTAAATGAACCGGCCAGTGTGATAGCCCTGCCGCGTGCCGGTCTCGACGACACGTCCGGCGGTGTCGTACTGATATCTGACATAGGTCTGGTCCGTATCCCGCCACTGCGTGATCCAGCCATGCTCTTCATAGGCGTAGTGGAACTCGCCAAACTGGAAGCTCGCCACGTGGGTGAGCATGCCGTCCTGATAGCCGTAGTCGACGAGTGTCCGAAACTCGCCGTCGGCGTCATGTAGAACGATCCGTTCAGGCCGATGGTCGCTCCCATGGTAGGCGACTTCCAGCCAATAGCCGTGGCTATGGCTCAGGCGGTTCAACCGACCGCCCGTGTCGTACGCAAAGACGATCGCGTTGCCGTCGAGATCCTCGATCCGGCTGAGGCGCGACGAACGGCCTTCGACGAGTGGTGAAAAAATGCGCAGTTGCCGGGTGTCACGGTCGAAGATGCGCGGTTCGAGTCGGCTGCCGACCAGCCGATAACGCGGCTCGCGCAAGTTGATACCGTCAAGTGCCATGTCCGGCGCATCAAAGCCGAGAGCAAGGCCGGCGCCGTCGTGAAATCTCACGAAGCGGTCACCGTCGAATGTCAGGTGCTGCGACCAATTGTCCGACCAGCGGTGCCCGAGTAGTCCGTGATCGTCCGATCGAGTCCGATAGCGGCGTTTTAGCTCAAGCGGCAGGATGCCGGGAATGGCGATATCCGTTCGGATTTCTAACATTTCACCGGATACCGGGTCGACCGGATCCTGGCACATTGGACGATTCTCGTCCTTGATCCCCGTCTGTTCGGCGGATCGTGTCGGCTCCGGTCTGAATCTATCGCGCAACCCCTTGCCGGCAAATTTTCCTACTCCACCGCCTACGATCCCCCCGAGCAAACCTGCCAGGAATTCCTGAGTCGCGGACAACTCCGGATTCTTCGGGCCATAGTGGCCCGTCGTCTTGTCGATCCAGATGCTGTTGCGCCCCGAATTGACTTTGCCGCTACAGTAAGTCTCGTGGCCGATCCGCACCAGCGGCAGGCCATTGACGAATACGGTTTTGCTGCCGTCGACGAGCGCCTGCGGTGCGCTCGAATGGTGATCACACTTCACGAGATCTGTGACACGCGCGACCTTTTTGCCCTCGAAGTACACATTGTCCGATCCAGTCTTGATCTCCCCACAGTTGTTGCCGATGCTCTGGCTGGCCGACGCAAGCGCACCGCCGAGCGTCAGGCCGCCCGCCAGGCACGCCCCGACGATCAGCCCGCCGACGAGTCCACCTGTCGCCACAGTGGCCGCCACCGCAACACCGATCGCCACCCCGACGGCAATGCCGGTGAGGATTCCCATAAACCCCGACGAATGCGCAATCCGATCGCCGACGCAGGCGGGATGCGGATCGCCGCGGCCGATCGTTAAACCGAAGGCGTCACCCGCTTGTGTGAATTTCCCTGCAAGCCAACCGGTCAGGCCGAACCTGTCCGCCGCCCATGCCCCACCGACCGCAATCGCCAGCGGCAACATCACGGTGCCTGCCGCAATCGCGCCGGCGCCCAACGCGGCCCCGCCGGTTGCGCCGCCCGCGAGCGCCGTGCCTGCAGCACTTAGCCCCGCAGCCGTCCCCTCGAGCGCAGTCAGGCCCGCGTCGGCGCCCAGCATCCCGTAGTTGAGGTGCTCATAGAACGGCTGCTCGGCCGCTTTCGCGGCTTCACCATCCTCCAGCTTGGCGATCTGATCGAGACGCTCCTGCGCGCTGCCGCTCGGCTCGTTGTAATTCGGCGTGTCCGACATCGCGACCTCAGATCGGGTCGCGCAACTGAAGGCTCTGAATGACAGCCTCGATTTGCTTGCGCTGGGTGTCACTCAGCGTGCCGGGCGCTGTGAAGGTCAGCATCATCACCACCTGTCCGTACTCCACCATCGTCAGCCGCTGATGAATCGTTGCCTGATTGTTCGTCCACGTAAACTCGTGCACGTGCGCAGCGCGCCCAGACACCGTGGCATCTTCGTTTGCTACCTCGAAATAGTCCGGCACCTGCTTTGCCACCTTCCGAATCTCGCTCGCCACATATTCATTGAACTTCATGCCCCACGGCAGCCGCTCGCGCGTGATGACGAAACTGACGCCTTCCGTACCGCTGGCGGCTGACACGAACACGTTCATCGTCTTGTCCTGCCACTCGGCCGGCAGCGCCAGCGTGCCTTCATGCATCTGGTACATGTTTTGTTTTCCTGATGGGTGTTAGCCGTTCTTCGGGTTGATGTCGGTTCGGGATGCCTGGATATTGATGTTGCTGTCGTCGAGGTGAATCACCGAATCGCCCTTGTAGATGTCGATCGAGTCAGCTGTCATGTGGATTCGCGTGCCGCCATCGCCGCCAATCTTGATCCAGAGTTCTTTGGCTTCGAGCGTATGCACGCCCTGCGGAGTCTGATGCAGTGTATTGCCCTGCACCACAACGTCTGACAGGTTGCCAACCGCAATGGCCGTCGTATGGTTGCCCTTCCCGACCTCGACGGTCCGATCGCCTTTCAGAACTTGAGTCCACTGCGCGTCCTCGACAACGGTATGCATATCCTTCTGCGCATGCATGTAGAGCATCTGCGCACCGTTGACGTCGCTCATCAGCAACTCGTTCGACCCCTGCCCCTTGTGCGTCTGGCTCTTGATCCCCATCGTCTGGCCGGCCGCGCCGTGATACGGATTGCCTTGCTCGCCGTTGAACACGCGGCCGACGATCACCGGGTTGTCCGGATCGCCCTGGTTGAACGCGACGAGCACTTCCTGCTTGATCCGCGGAATCGCGGCCGCACCCCAGCCGTCGCCGGCCCACGGTTGCGACACGCGCACCCACATCGAATCGGATCCGTCCTTCTTGCCGCGCCGGTCCCACGGAAAATGCACCTTCACCGCGCTGCCGTTGGTATAGATTTCCTCGCCCTTCGGCCCGACGACGATCGCCGACTGCGTGCCGTGAATCACCGGCTTCGGCGTGCTGCGCGGCGCGCGATACGGCACCTTCTTCGGCAGCAGCGCAAAGCTGTTGCGGTACGGCAGCTTCGCGCTGTGCTGCGTGTAGTCGTTCACCGCCTCGTGGCGCACGTGCAGGATCACGTATTCCTGGTTGTTCTCGAGCACCGGGTGATTCGCCACGGTGACCGCGCCCGCCGTGGTCATGCGCCACGCGTAGCCGCCGCCGGTATAGCGATGGGCCTGCGCCTCCTCGGCCTCCATCGCAAAACGGGCGTAGCGGTTGCCGTCGTCGCCGTGGTCGTACAGCGACTGGTGCTCGAACCGCTCGGTCGCGTCGAGCCGCGCATGCTTGAGGTTCTGCGGCCCGGCTTCCACCAGCATCAGCGGCGACGACGGGTTCTGGTGGTTGAAGTCGCGGAACGTGACCTTGCCGACGCCGAAGCGCCGGCCTTCGTGCAACTGATCGATCCCGCTGTCCTCACTCGCCTCGGTGGCCGCGAACGGCACCGTGGCGAGCCCGTCGATCGGGCGGAACAGCAGGTTCGAATCGCCGATCACCAGGATGTGCTTGTCCTTCTCGTAGCGGTGCGTCCAGACGAGCCCCTCCTGCTCCATCAGCCGCGCGCAGAAGTTGTAGTAGCTCTCCTGGTACATCACGACATACTCGAGCGGCTTCTGGCTCGTCCGGATATCGAACACGAAGTCGGAAAAACCGTGCTCCTGGAAGATCTCGGTGAGGATGTCCTGCGCGGTCTTGTTCTGGAAGATCCGGCAGTCGGTCGAGCGCGTCAGGAACCAGAACCACGGCACCGCCGTCAGGTGATACTGCGTGACGTTCCCGGGGTTGCCCGCGCGGTCGAACGACGCAACGTAGCCGTCGAAGTAACGATCGTTGTCGCCGGTACCCGATGCGACGACACGCTCGAGCGTCGACAGGCGCGCCTGCTGGTCGAACCGGATCTTGACCTGCTGGCCGATCAGGTCTTCCGGGCGAAGGTCGTGGCGATGGGACAGCAGGTCGAGGTGGATCTCGGGCAACCGGTTCACGTGCTCGTCGACGACAGCGGCGCTGACCAGCAGCACATCCGGGCCGAGCGGCGTATCGAGCGTCACGTAGCGGTTGAGCTGGGTCAGGCGCGCGGGGTTGGCGGCGCCGTTGATCGCCTCGGCGATCGCGCCGGGCGTCTTCTCCATCAGCGAGAAGCCGGTCTGCGCGAGCTGCATCGCGCGCTGGACGGTGTCGACGTGCCCGGCCAGCCCCGCGAGCGGGCCAAGCTGTCCGGCGACACTGGAAGCGAGCGAGCCGCCGAGGCCGCCCAATGCACTGCCAATCGACGTCAAGGCGCCCAGCGGGCTGCCGCCGAGCCCGGTCGGAGGACCGCCATTCGGAGCGAAACTCATTTTTTGTTCATTCCTTCTCAGGTTCTGCCCGGCGGGCCAGCAGGCCCGAGGCCCCGCTACTGTAGGAGAAAGTCCGACAAAACAAAAGACACTATCTGGCCCCTGATTTCATGGATGTACCGATCGGCTATGTGATCTGCGGCGGAATGATTTGTTGAAGTTCGATCTTTCCGCTCGCCCTCGCGGTGACCACACCGGTCATCGGTCCCGCCGCAGCACTCTCCATGTTTCGATATATAGAGCATTCGCAGTACTGGGAACAGACATCGAGACAATGCGACGGAAGCGCCTTGTATCCGGCTCCGTGAGCACGGTTAGTCGAATGGAGTTTCTGGCCAACGCCGCGCGCGACGAAATGGAGCGAACGAGCACCGGCTTTGCCTGCAATTTCCAGCGGCAAAGATTCGCTCGCTTGCCAGTATCTGCTGCGTCGATACTGGGATCGATTGACGGTCATGTGGTCGAGCCGCGGCGACGCCTATCCGAAAGCCCGAGAGCTATTCGAAGACGTTCTCCGGATGGTGCGCGAGGTCGTTGAAGTTGGCGGCAACGCGCAGTGGCGCGCAACGTCCACCAATACGTGGCCGGCGGATTGCGTCCCGATTCGCGCGACTTGGTTCGGTCGAATGGTTGAACCACCCGATGATCGGTTCGGGCTCCTGAATCGCTACGACTGCTGCCTGGCGAACTTCTGGAAACCAATGGCCAAGGCAACCGCGACCGGCAACTTCGCTTGGTGATACGAGGCCAAGCGGACGCCACTCACATCGGGGCCACTGACGGCGATGGCCGCGTCTATTTACTCCCGATCCCGCACTGGGCGAAGAGCGACTTGCTGACGTATCTACAGGCTCATCGCTTTGAGGTTTCTCGACAATACGACGACGGCATGGCGTCGCCCGACTGCCTGCTTGCACTGCACTAAACGGCGGCAAGCTGCGCTACCTACGCAACTTTCACCCTGAAGTGGCGCTGGAATAAGAACGACGGCTACACATCACGTAGCTGAACAAGCCTGTTCGCCAATGCAGATTGGAAATGCCGAGGGGGAATTGGAAACGCGAAGGGGCTACGCAAACATCGCGTAACCCCTTGTCAGATATGGTGCCGGCTGCAGGACTCGAACCCGCCACCTGATGATTACAAATCAACTGCTCTACCAGATGAGCTAAGCCGGCGTAGCGCGAGATTCTACCTCATTTCACGATCTTGAGGCGAGGTCTGTTGCCACCTTTCGAACCGTCGCCATCGCCGTCGGTTTTCGGCGGTTCGTCGGCGCCTTCGGAGGGTTCCTCGTTCGCGCCGCGGTCGGCAACCGGCGTCAACACAGCAGGCGACTCGTCGCGCTGCGCGTCATCCGCCTGCGCGGCTTCTTCGTCGAACGCGCCCGAATCCTCGCCTTCGCCCGCAACCGCATCGACCTGGAACGCCATCCCCTGCCCGTTCTCGCGCGCATAGATCGCGAGCACGTTGGCAACCGGAATCTCGATCTTGTGCGCCTTCCCGGAGAACCGGGCCGTGAACTCGATCCACTCGTTGCCCATCTGCAACTGGCTCGTCGCCTCGAAGCTGATGTTGAGCACGATCTCGCCGTCACGCACGAACTGACGCGGCACGCGCGTCGAGTTGTCGACCCTCACCGCGATATGCGGTGTGTAACCGTTATCGGTGCACCACTCGTACAGCGCGCGCAGCAGATAAGGCTTCGTTGAAATCTCTTGCATCACAATCCTCGAACCCGGAGCGGGCGCGCGGCACGCCGCGCCGCCCTCCCCGTCTTGCCTTCATTGCATCATCAACGACGCATGACCTTTTCGGACGGCGTCAGTGCTTCGATATAGGCCGGACGGCTGAAGATCCGTTCGGCGTACTTCATCAGCGGCGCGGCGTTCTTCGACAACTCGATGCCGTAGTGATCCAGACGCCACAGCAGCGGCGCGATCGCGACGTCGAGCATCGAGAACTCTTCGCCGAGCATGTACTTGTTCTTCACGAAGATCGGCGCGAGCTGCGTCAGGCGATCGCGGATCGCGAGGCGTGCCTTCTCGTGATTCTTCTCCGCTGCCTTGCCCTTCTCGTTCTCGAGCGTGCTGACGTGGACGAACAGTTCCTTCTCGAAGTTGAGCAGGAACAGGCGTGCACGTGCGCGCTGCACGGGGTCGGCCGGCATCAGTTGCGGGTGCGGGAAGCGCTCGTCGATGTACTCGTTGATGATGTTCGATTCGTACAGAATCAGGTCGCGCTCGACCAGGATCGGCACCTGACCGTACGGGTTCATCACCGAAATGTCTTCCGGCTTGTTGAACAGGTCGACGTCACGGATTTCGAAGTCCATGCCCTTCTCGAACAGCACCAGCCGGCAACGCTGGGAGAACGGGCAAGTTGTGCCGGAATACAGAACCATCATGTTTGCGTTTCCTCAAAAAAGCCGAGGGCCGGCACGCGGCGAACCTCCTTCCGGGGTTCCACCTTGCGCCGGCCCCACGCCGGTCAGGCGTGATTACTTGATATCTTTCCAGTACGCGGCATTGAGCCGCCAGGCCAGGAAAGTCAGGACACCGAGAAAGATCAGCACCCACACGCCGAGGCGTTTGCGGGTCTGCTGAGCCGGCTCGGACATCCAGGTCATGTACGCCACCAGGTCGGCAACCGCAGCATCATAATCCACCGCGGACAGTGTCCCCGGCGTGACCTGCTGGAAGCCGACGAGCGTATGGACCTTCTCGCCCGTCTCCTCGTCCGTCTTGTCTTCGAATTTGGCGGTGCGCTGCCCCTGCAGCTGCCACAGTACATGGGGCATGCCGACGTTCTCGAACACCGCGTTGTTCCAGCCGGTCGGCCGCGTATCGTCGCGGTAGAAGCTGCGCAGATACGTATACAGCCAGTCGCGGCCGCGCGCGCGCTCCTCGACCGACAGGTCGGGCGGCGAGGTGCCGAGCCAGTTCTTCGCGTCTTCAGGCCGCATCGCGACGGACATCGTGTTGCCGACCTTGTCGGTCGTGAACAGGAGATTCTTTTCGATCTCCTTCTGGGATATGCCCAGATCCGTCAGACGGTTGTAGCGCATCAGGTTCGCGCTGTGGCAGTTCAGGCAATAGTTTACAAACAATTGCGCGCCGTGCTGAAGCGAAACGAGATTTTCCGTGTTATCGGGCGCCCGGTCGAGCGGAAAATTACCTTCCGCCCGCACCGCCGGCGCCACCAGCAGCGCACACGCGGTCGCCCCGATCAGCGCGAGTGTCGAAAGCAGTTTCTTCATGTCGTTCTCTCCTCGCTCACGTTAATGGGGCTTGAAGCGCACCCGCTCCGGCGGCTGCTTGAACGTGCCAAGCGGCGTCCAGACGGGCATGCCGAGGAAGAACGCGAAGTAGATCAGCGCGCAACACTGCGCGATCAACGTGGCCGCCGGCGATGGTGGCCGCGTGCCGAGGAACGCGAGGGTCAGGAACGCCGCGACGAAGATCCCGAGGAACACCTTGTGGAACAGCGGCCGGTAGCGGATCGACTTCACCGGGCTGCGGTCGAGCCACGGCAGGAAGAACAGCGTGATCACCGCCGAACCCATCACGACGACGCCCCAGAACTTCGACTCCGTCAGGTACATGAAGACGACGATCGCCGCGGCCAGCACCGGCAGCCCGGCCTTCCACTTGCCGCGCGCGCGGATCAGCGCGAGCACGCCGAGCAGCGCGATGACGATCATCAGGACGATCTTGAACGGGTCGGTGGTCGCGCGCAGCATCGCGTAGAACGCGGTGAAGTACCAGACCGGCGCGATCTCGGGCGGCGTCTGCAACGGGTTCGCCGGGACGAAGTTGTTCGCCTCGAGGAAGTAGCCGCCCATCTCCGGCGAGAAGAACACGATCAGTGCGAACACCATCAGGAACACGCACACGCCGAGGAAATCGTGCACCGAGTAGTACGGGTGGAACGGGATGCCGTCGAGCGGAACGCCGTTCTCGTCCTTCTTCGCCTTGATCTCGATGCCGTCCGGGTTGTTCGACCCGACTTCGTGCAGCGCAACCAGGTGGGCGACGACGAGGCCGACCAGCACGAGCGGGATCGCGATCACGTGGAACGCGAAGAAGCGGTTCAGCGTGACGTCCGACACGACGTAGTCGCCGCGAATCCACAGCGACAGGTCGGGGCCGACGAACGGGATGGCCGAGAACAGGTTCACGATCACCTGGGCGCCCCAGAACGACATCTGGCCCCACGGCAGCAGGTAACCGAAGAACGCCTCAGCCATCAGGCACAGGAAGATCGCGCAGCCGAAGATCCACACGAGCTCGCGCGGCTTGCGGTACGACCCGTAAAGCAGCCCGCGGAACATGTGCAGGTAGACGACCACGAAGAACATCGACGCGCCCGTGGAGTGCATGTAGCGGATCAGCCAGCCCCACGGCACCTCGCGCATGATGTACTCGACCGACGCAAACGCGAGCGTCGAGTCGGGCTTGTAGTTCATCGTCAGGAAGATGCCGGTGACGATCTGGTTGACGAGCACCAGCAGCGCGAGGGAGCCGAAGAAGTACCAGAAGTTGAAGTTCTTCGGCGCGTAGTACTCGGAAACGTGCTTTTTCCAGGTGGACGTGAGCGGGAAGCGCTGATCGATCCAGCCGGTGAGACCTGTCGTGGAGACTTCCTTGTTGTCGGCCATCACGCTTCTCCTTTCTCGTCCTTGCCGATCACGAGGGTCGTCGCCGACGTGAACATGTAGGGCGGGATGTCGAGATTCTGAGGCGCCGGCTTGTTCTTGAACACACGGCCGGCGAGGTCGTAGGTCGAACCGTGGCACGGGCAGAGGAAACCGCCCGGCCAGTCGTCCGGCAGGTTCGGCTGCGGACCCGGCGTGAAGCGCTGGCTTGGCGTGCAGCCGAGGTGCGTACACACGGCCATCACGACGAGAATGTTCTTGCGATCGGCCCGCGAGCGATATTCGTTCGCACAATACGCGGGCAACGGCATCGTATAGGGCTTTTCGGTGGTCGGATCGGCCACTTCCTTGTCGGCCTTGACCACGTCGGCAAGCATCGAGTCGGTGCGGTTCAGGATCCACACCGGCTTGCCGCGCCACGGCACGGTCACCATTTCACCGGGCTTCAGCCCGCTGATGTCGACCTCGACCGGTGCTCCGGCCGCTTTCGCTTTCGCGGACGGCGCAAGCGACGCCGCGAAAGGTATGACGGTGGCTACGCCTCCTACGCCACCTGCTACGGATGTCGCAATCAGCCAGGTACGGCGGCCGCTGTCGACGCGTTTCTCTTCCTTGTCTCGCATCACACGCCCCACTTCTGAGTTGGATTTTCCGTCACGACTTTCCATTCCGCCGCTAGTTTGCTCGAATGGAGTCGCCATTTACAAGGCCCGGAGATGAAAATCCCTTCGAAGTGATTGATAGTTAAGGGTTTCCCCCCACTATCGGAGCGATTAAATCATTTCACTATTAAGCATCCGCTACATTGAGAAATTTCGATGCGCTGCCGCAAATCCGGCACTCAGACCGGGTTATGAATATCGATAAAAAGGTGTTCGATACCGAATTCTTCGGACAAGTGGGTGCCGAGTGCCTGGATTCCGTAGCGTTCGGTCGCATGGTGCCCTGCCGCAACGAACGCGACGCCGCTCTCCGCGGCCGTGTGCGTCACGTGTTCGGACACCTCGCCGGTCAGGAACACGTCCGCGCCGGCATCGATCGCCGCGTCGAAATAACTCTGCGCGGCGCCCGTGCACCACGCGATGCGCCGCAGCTGCATGTCCGGATCGCCGAGCACGAGCGGCGTGCGGCCGAGCGTGCGCTCGACCTTCGCGACGAAGTGCTCGAGCGAGACGGGCATCGGCAGCGTGGCCATCCAGCCGAGCTCGCCTTCGCCGAAACGCTGCTCGCCGATCAGCCCGAGCCGCTCGCCGAGCTGCGCGTTGTTGCCGAATTCGGGATGCGCGTCGAGCGGCAGGTGGAACGCGAACAGGTTCAGGTCGTTCGCGAGCAGCAGCTTCAGGCGCTGATACTTGCGGCCCGTGATCTGCGGCGGCTCGTTGCGCCAGAAATAGCCGTGATGGACGAGCACGGCATCCGCACCCCATTCGAGCGCGGCTTCAAGAAACGCGACCGACGCCGTCACGCCGGTGGCGATCTTCTCGATCTTGCGACGCCCCTCGACCTGCAGGCCGTTCGGGCAATAGTCCTTGAAGCGCGCGGTTTCAAGGGTATTGTTCAAGTACAATTCAAGTTCGATCCGATCCATATAAACCTCTAATCCATTCAGATGCTTAGACGCTTCTGGCTGTTCTTCGCGCAGGCGGTTACCGTGCTGCTCGCGCTGATGTTCATCGTCGTGACGCTCAAGCCGCAATGGCTGCAACGGCAAGGACAGCTCGGCAAGCAGCTCGCCACGCCGATCGTTGCGTTGCGGGAAGTCGCGCCGGGCATCGGCGGCGCGCCGGCGACCACGTCGTACGCGGAAGCCGCGCAGAAGGCGATGCCGGCCGTCGTCAACGTCTTCTCCAGCAAGGACGGCTCGCTGCCGCCCGATCCGCGCGCGAAAGATCCGCTGTTCCGCTACTTCTTCGGCGACCGCAACGCCCGCAAGCAGCAGGACGAACCAGCCGCCAACCTCGGCTCGGGCGTTATCGTGAGCCCAGAAGGTTACATTCTAACGAACCAGCACGTCGTGGATGGCGCCGACCAGATCGAGGTCGCGCTCGCCGACGGGCGCACGGCCACCGCGAAGGTGATCGGCAGCGATCCCGAAACCGACCTCGCCGTGCTGAAGATCAACATGACGAACCTGCCGACGATCACGCTCGGCCGCTCCGACCAGTCGCGGGTCGGCGACGTCGTCCTCGCGATCGGCAACCCGTTCGGCGTCGGCCAGACCGTCACGATGGGGATCATCAGCGCACTGGGCCGCAACCACCTCGGCATCAACACGTTCGAGAACTTCATCCAGACCGACGCGCCGATCAACCCCGGCAACTCGGGCGGCGCACTGGTCGACGTGAACGGCAACCTGCTCGGCATCAACACCGCGATCTACTCGCGCTCGGGCGGCTCGCTCGGCATCGGTTTCGCGATTCCCGTGTCGACCGCGCGCACGGTGCTCGAAAGCATCATCACGACGGGCTCGGTCACGCGCGGCTGGATCGGCGTCGAGCCGCAGGACGTCACGCCGGAGATCGCCGAATCGTTCGGGCTTCAGCAGAAATCGGGCGCGATCGTCGCCGGCGTGCTGCAGGGCGGCCCGGCCGACAAGGCCGGCATCAAGCCGGGCGATATCCTGGTCTCGGTCAACGGCGAGGACATCACCGACACGACGAAGCTGTTGAACACGGTCGCGCAGATCAAGCCGGGCACGCCGACCAAGGTGCACGTCGTCCGCAAGGGCAAGGAGTTCGACATGAACGTCGTGATCGGCAAGCGCCCGCCACCGCCGAAGCAGACGCTCGACGAGCAGGACAGCGATACCGAATGACGTCGGGCGGGCGGCACACGGCCGCGTGCCGAACTCCCGCCGGAAACGAAAAAGGGCAGCCTCCTGGCTGCCCTTTTGCTTTGCATCGAAAGACCTTCGTTGCCGGGACGCCGGCCTTGCCGCACGCGCTCCGGCCGGCCATGCGACCCGGCCGCTCAGGCCTGGCCGGAAACCCGCCTGCCGTGCATCGCCCGGCGCGCCGCCATCAGCCGGCGGCTTCGCCGTTCCCCGCCTCGCCTTCCTCGGCCAGCTTCTTCGGCACGAAGAACCGCGCGGCCAGCAGCCCGATCTCGAACAGCACGATGAGCGGCAACGCGAGCATCAGTTGCGAGAATACGTCCGGCGGCGTGACGACCGCCGCGACGATGAACGCGCCGACGATCACGTACGGCCGCATCTCCTTGAGCTTCTTCAGCGACAGCACGCCCATCCGGACGAGCAGCACGACGACGATCGGCACCTCGAACGTGACCCCGAACGCGATGAACATCCCGAGCACGAAGCTCAGGTAGTTGTCGATGTCGGTGGTCATTTCCGCCCCGAGCGGCGCGTTGTAGTGCGCCATCACGCGGAAGATCGTCGGGAACACGAGGAAGTACGCGAATGCCATCCCGCACAGGAACAGGAAGTAGCTGCTGCCGACGAGCGGCGCGACCAGCTTTTTCTCGTGCTGGTACAGCCCCGGCGCGACGAACGCCCAGATCTGGTACAGCACGATCGGCAGCGCGATCACCAGTGCGACGAGCATCGTGACCTTCATCGGCACGAAGAACGAACCGGTGACGTCGGTGACGATCATCTTGCCGTCTTTCGGCAGGTTCTCCATCAGCGGCCGCGCAAGCAGCCGGAAGATGTCGGGCGCCCAGTAGACGAGCCCGAGGAACACGACGATCACGGCCGCCCCCGCGCGAATGATGCGATCGCGAAGCTCGACGAGATGGGAAATGAAAGTTTCTTCCGGGGCGTCGCCCGGGTTCTGCTGGGGGTCGCTCACACCGGCCCTCGGTAGGATTGACGAGCGAGCATGCGCTCGGCTCAGAAGAAGCGCGTCGGCCGGCGCAGGCTGGCCGGCTGGTGGCGCGCGACGCGCGCGGCGCCCGACTGCACGTGCGTGCGGCGGGTGGTCGCGCGCTTGTACCAGGCAGGCGCAGCCGCCTGCTTGACGCGCCAGTTGCGGCGCTTGGGCGCGAGCGCGGCCGTACTGCCGCGCCACGACGGCGCCGCGGGCGTGTCGGAATCATGGGACCCGGTGCTGCCCGACGCTTCGTCAAGGCCGCCAACCGCGGAATGCCACGTGTCGTTCAGTTCCTTTTCGTGCTCGCGCAGGTTGTCGTGAATCGTCGTCTCGACATTGCGCGCGGCCGATTCGAAATCGGTCTTCATCGTCCGCAGCGCGTCGAGTTCGATTTCGCGCGAGACCTCGGCCTTCACGTCGTTGATGTACCGCTGCGCGCGGCCGAACAATGCGCCTGCCGTACGCGCGACGCGCGGCAGGCGCTCGGGGCCGAGCACCACGAGCGCGACGACGCCGATCAGCGCCATCTTCGAAAGACCGAGATCCAGCATCGCGAATGCCTGTCAGCGTGCCGGCGTTACGCCTTGTTCGAATCGGAACGCGTCGTTTCCTTCGCGTTGACGTCGACCGAGCCCGAGCGCGGCAGTTGCTGCGCGTCAGCCGGTGCTTCACCGTCCTTCATGCCGTCCTTGAAACCCTTCACGGCGCTGCCGAGATCGTTGCCGATATTGCGCAGCTTCTTCGTACCGAAAACCAGCGCGACGATCAGCAGCACGATCAGCCAGTGCCAAATGCTCAATCCACCCATGATGAAACCTCTCCTCAACCACGCCGCTACGCGGCGCAAATCGCCGGCAACGTGCCGGCTTCGACTATCGATGCGGGGAAACGCCCCGCGCCGTCAACCCATCCGCTGCCAGGGGCGCGGGCCGGCCAGGATATGCGCGTGCAGGTGGTAGACCTCCTGCCCGCCGCCCGGGCCTGTATTGATCACAGTACGGAAACCGGTTTCGCCACCCGTATAGGCGACGCCGAGCTGGCCGGCGAGACGCGAGACGAGCAGCATCAGCCGGCCGAGCATCGGCGCATCGGCCTCGCTCGCCGCCGACAGCGTCGGCAGGTGCTGGCGCGGAATCACGAGCACGTGCGTCTCGGCCGCCGGGCGGATGTCGCGGAACGCGACGAATTCGTCATCCTCGTGCACCTTCGTGCTCGGGATCTCGCCTGCCGCGATCTTGCAGAACAGGCAATTCGGATCGTGACTCATGTTGCTCCTGCAGACGCCCGAGCGCGGCCGGTCAGAACCAGGCCTGCGGATCGAGCGGCTTGTTGTCGTTCAGGTACAGCCAACCCTTGATGATACGGTACAGCGTCCAGATCCATGTGACAAACATCACTGCGAATCCGATCACCACGAACATCAGCGCGAACCCGATCACGTACGCGATCAGCGCGCGCCAGAACGTGCGGATCTGCCACTCGAAGTGGGCGGCATACGGCGTGCCGGCCACATCGTCGCGCTTCACGTAGTTGATGATGATCGCGATGATGCCCGTGACGCCACCCGTGAGCCAATGAAACGCGTAGAGGCCGTAGAGCACGTGAGTCAACGTGCGCAGCCCGTTCAGGCGTTCGGCGTCCGCGGCCCCCGGCACCGACGGCGGCGGAAACTGACTTGGCGTATCGGTCATGATGCTACCCCCGTTAGATGACAATTCTTACAGCTTACCGCACTGTGGCCATCCCGCGACACGGGTCCGTCACCCGCCGTTTTCCTCGCGCTCACGACGCTTGCGCAGGGCCTTCTCCTCGATCCCCGACAGCCCTTCGCGGCGCTCGAGCTCGGCGATCACGTCGGCCGGGCTCAGGTCGAAATGCGACAGCATCACGAGGCAGTGGAACCACAGGTCGGCCACCTCGCCGACCAGCGCGGTCGGCGCGCCGCCCTGGCGCACGTCCTTCGCGGCCAGCACGACTTCCGTCGCCTCTTCGCCGATCTTCTTCAGCACCGCGTCGTCGCCCTTGTGGAACAGGCGCGATACGTACGATTGATCGGGGTCGCCGCCCTTGCGGCTATCGATCACGGCCGCGAGGCGCAGCAGCGTGTCTTCGGTCGATTGCGTCATTTGTAGATGTGTTCGGGATCTTTCAGCACCGGCTCGACCGCGACCCAGTCGCCGCTGTCGACGGTGCCTTCGAATTTCTGGAAGAAGCACGAATGCCGGCCGGTGTGGCACGCGATGCCCGACACCTGCTCGACCTTCAGCAGCACGACGTCCTCGTCGCAATCGAGCCGCACTTCGTGCACGTGCTGCACGTGGCCAGACTCCTCGCCCTTGAACCACAGGCGCTTGCGCGAACGCGAATAGTAGACCGCGCGGTGCGTCTCGATCGTCTTCGCGAGCGCCTCGCGGTTCATCCACGCGAACATCAGCACGTCGTTCGTCGACGCCTCCTGCGCGATCACCGGCACGAGGCCGTTGTCGTCCCAGCGGACCTTGTCGAGCCACGCGGGCAATGCATTCGTTTCCGTATTCATCACAGCCTCACCGGGATGCCCTGGTCGGCCATGAAGCGCTTCGCCTCGCCGACCGTGTGCTCGCCGTAGTGGAAGATGCTCGCGGCCAGCACCGCATCGGCGCGGCCGTCCTTGATGCCGTCGGCCAGGTGCTGCAGCGAGCCGACACCGCCCGACGCGATCACCGGCACCGGCACCGCGTCCGACACGCCGCGCGTGAGCGCGAGGTCGAAGCCCGACTTGGTGCCGTCGCGATCCATGCTCGTGAGCAGGATCTCGCCCGCGCCGAGCTCGGCCATCTTGCGCGCCCATTCGATCGCGTCGAGGCCCGTGTTCTTGCGGCCGCCGTGCGTGAAGACTTCCCAGCGCGGCGTCTCGTCGTCGGCCGACACGCGCTTCGCGTCGATCGCGACGACGATGCACTGCGAGCCGTACTTGTCGGCCGCGTCGCGCACGAGCTGCGGGTTCGCGACCGCCGACGAATTCATGCTGACCTTGTCCGCGCCCGCGTTCAGCAGGCGCCGCACGTCCTCGACGGCGCGCACGCCGCCGCCGACGGTCAGCGGAATGAAGACCTGCGACGCGACGGCTTCGATGATCGGCAGGATCAGGTCGCGCTGGTCGGACGTCGCGGTGATGTCGAGGAACGTCAATTCGTCGGCGCCCTGGTCGTCGTAGCGGCGGGCGATCTCGACGGGGTCGCCGGCATCGCGCAGTTCGACGAAGTTGACGCCCTTGACGACACGCCCGGCAGTCACGTCCAGGCAGGGGATGATGCGTTTAGCTAGAGCCATGATGTTGCGCCAAATGCCGCGATGGGACGGCCGGTTGCGGAAAGCCTCGCGCGAGGCTTCCGGTGGGGCCGCCTGCTGGCAGCCCCGGCGAGCGGGACAACCGCGCTTACGCGTTGTCGAGTTCGCCGTTCAGTTCGTCCGCGCGCTTTTGCGCGGCCGCGAAATCGAGATCGCCGGAGTAGATCGCACGGCCGCAGATCACGCCCTCGACGCCGTGCTCTTCCACTTCGCACAGATTCTCGATGTCCGTGAGGTTCGACAGGCCGCCGCTGGCAATCACCGGGATGCCGACCGCCTGCGCGAGCTTCACGGTCGCCTCGATGTTGATGCCCTGCAGCATCCCGTCGCGGCCGATGTCCGTGTAGACGATCGATTCGACGCCGTAGTCCTCGAACTTCTTCGCGAGATCGACCACTTCGTGGCCCGTGAGCTTGCTCCAGCCGTCGGTCGCGACCTTGCCGTCCTTCGCGTCCAGCCCGACGATGATGTTGCCCGCGAACGCGGTGCACGCGTCCTGCAGGAAACCCGGATCCTTCACGGCCGCGGTGCCGATGATCACGTAGGACAGGCCCGCGTCGAGATACTTCTCGATCGTCTCGAGGCTGCGGATGCCGCCGCCGAGCTGTACGGGGATTTCATCGCCGACTTCGTCGAGGATCGCTTCGATCGCCTCGAGATTCTTCGGCTTGCCGGCGAATGCGCCGTTCAGGTCGACCAGATGGAGCCGCCGGGCGCCGAGATCGACCCACTTGCGGGCCATCGCCGCCGGGTCCTCGGAGAAAATCGTGGCCTGGTCCATGTCGCCCTGTTTGAGGCGCACACACTGACCGTCTTTGAGATCGATGGCCGGAATCAGCAACATAGCAATCGGGTGTCGTCGTGGAAGAAGAAAAGAATCCGGCGCGTACCGGCCAATCCGGTACCGCGCCGTCTCGCTAGTTTAGTACAACTCTTTCGGCGCTTAGGCGCGCGAGCCCCGTAAGACGGGCCTCTGCGGCCCGCCGACTGTGGCACGCACGCGACGTTCACGGTTTCCAGTGTACGAAGTTGCGATACAGACGCAACCCGACCTCCGCGCTTTTCTCGGGGTGGAATTGGGTCGCGAAGAGGTTGTCCCGCGCGACCGCGGACGTAAACGGCGCGCCGTAGGCCGTTTCGCCGACCGTATGCGCCGGGTTGTCCGGCGTCACGTAGTAGCTGTGCACGAAGTAGAAATACGCGTCGTCGGGCACGCCGTCCCACAGCGGATGCGGCTGCGACTGGCGCACGCGGTTCCAGCCCATCTGCGGCACCTTGAAGCGCGAGCCGTCGTCCTGCAGGCGGCCGTCGAGTTCGAAACGCACGACCTTGCCGGGCAACAGGCCGAGGCCCTTCGTGTCGCCTTCCGCGCTCCAGTCGAACAGCATCTGCTCGCCGACGCACACGCCGAGCAGCGGCTTCGTGCGCGAGGCCTCGATCACGGCCTCCTGCAGGCCCGACTCGCCGAGGCAGCGCATGCAGTCGGGCATCGCGCCCTGGCCGGGCAGCACGACACGGTCGGCCGCACGGATCGCGGCCGGCGTGTCGACGATCGCCACGTCGGCGGCCGGTTCGGCCTTCTTGAGCGCCTGCGCGACCGAGCGCAGGTTGCCCATCCCATAATCCACAATCGCAATCGAAGTTTTCATCTCAGTGCAGGCAGTAGCGCCCTCAGTCCATTGACGATGAATTCCACCGCCAGCGCCGACAGCATCAGACCCATCAGCCGCGTGGCGATGTTGATGCCCGTGCGGCCGATCCAGTTCGCGATCGGCTCGGCGAGCCGCATCGCGACGAAACACAGAAAAGCCAGGACCGCGCCGATCGCGACCAGCCCGGCCCGTTCATACCAGTGACGCGAGTTCGCCGCGTAGATGATGACCGTGCTGATCGAGCCGGGGCCCGTGAGCAGCGGAATCGCCAGCGGCACGACCGCGATGTTGTCCTTCAGCTCGGCCTCGTGGCGCTCCTCCGGGGTCGATCGCGTATTGCCGATCTGCGCGTTCAGCATGTTGATCGCCATCAGCAGCATGATGATCCCGCCGCCCACCTCGAGCGACCCGACCGAAATGCCGAAGAAGTCGATGATCTGCTGCCCGAGCAGCGCCGTCACCGTCATCACGCAGAACACCGACACCGACGCGATCCGGATCGTACGCCGCCGCTCGAGGTCCGTCTGCTGCGCCGTCAGGCTCAGGAAGAACGGCACCGCGCCGATCGGGTTGATCAGCGCCAGCAGCGAAATGAACGATTTGAGCAGATCCATCGCAAGCCGGCGCCGCGCGCCGAAGCCGTGAGGTTGTCCTTGACGCTCCGTCCGGTCAGTTCAGGTTCAGAGGCTGCCCTTCGTCGACGGGATCTGCCCCGCCGCACGCTCGTCCAGCTCCACCGCCGCGCGCAGCGCACGGCCGAAGGCCTTGAACACGGTCTCGAGCTGATGGTGCGCGTTGATCCCGCGCAGGTTGTCGATGTGCAGCGTGACGCCCGCGTGGTTCACGAAACCGCGGAAGAACTCGATCGACAGGTCGACGTCGAACGTGCCGATCCGCGCACGCGTGAACGGCACGTGGAATTCGAGGCCCGGCCGGCCGGAGAAGTCGATCACGACGCGCGACAGCGCCTCGTCGAGCGGCACGTACGAATGGCCGTAGCGACGGATGCCCTTGCGGTCGCCGATCGCCTTCGCGACGGCCTGCCCGAGCGTGATGCCGACATCCTCGACCGTGTGGTGGTCGTCGATATGCGTATCGCCATGCGCTTCAACCTCGAGATCGACCAGACCGTGTCGAGCGATCTGGTCGAGCATATGGTCGAGGAACGGCACGCCGGTAGCCAGCTTCTGCTGGCCCGTGCCGTCGAGATTGAGCTTCACACGGATCTGCGTTTCGCTGGTATTGCGAACGACTTCCGCCACACGCATGGCAATTCCTTGACTGAGTCGATGTAAATGGGGATTGATCGTTTCGCGCCCCGGCGCCCGCAGGCTCAACCGGGCAGCGCGAGTTTCAAAGCGGCTAGCAGGCGCGCGTTTTCGTCGGGAGAACCGACGGTGAGCCGCACGCATTCAGCCAGCAACGGATGCATTTTACTCACGTTTTTGACCAAAACCCGCTCGGTGAGCAGCGCGTCGAACACG
This sequence comes from Burkholderia sp. COPS, assembly GCF_019425585.1. NCBI lineage: Bacteria > Pseudomonadati > Pseudomonadota > Betaproteobacteria > Burkholderiales > Burkholderiaceae > Burkholderia > Burkholderia sp. COPS. Next base: position 114,013 of record NZ_WIXR01000006.1, read on the forward strand.
GCGGCCGCGTCCGGCACCCGCACCAGCAGGAAATTGCCGGCGCTCGGGAACACCGTCGCGCCCGGCAGCGCGGCCACGGCCTGCGCGAGACGCGCGCGTTCCGCCCGCAGATCGGCCGCCTGCGCGTCGAGCACGCCGAGGTGGTCGAGCAGGAAATCGGCGGTCGCCTGGGTCAGCACGTTGATGTTGTACGGCGGGCGCACCTTGTCGAATTCGGTCAGCCATGCGGGCGAACCGACCAGATAACCGAGGCGGATGCCCGCGAGGCCGAGCTTCGACACCGTGCGCATCACGACGACGTTGTCGAATTCGGCGGCGCGCGGCAGCCATGAGCGCCCGGCGAACGGCTGGTACGCCTCGTCGATCACGATCAGGCTGTGCCGCGCGGCCGCGACGATCCGTTCGATGTCGGCATCGTCGTACAGCGTGCCGGTCGGGTTGTTCGGATAGGCGAGATAGACGAGCGCCGGACGATGCTCGGCGATCGCCGCGAGCATCGCGTCGACGTCGAGCGTCAGGTCGGCCTTCAGCGGCACGCCGACGAATTCGAGCTGCGCGAGCTTGGCGGACAGTTCGTACATCACGAAGCCCGGCACCGGCGCGAGCACCTTCGCGCCCGGCTTCGCGCAGGCCACCGACATCATGCTGATGATTTCGTCCGAGCCGTTGCCGAGCAGCACGTCGCAGGCGGCCGGCACGCCCATCGCGTGGCGCAGCTTGTCGATCAGCGCGGCCGGGCGCGGCGCCGGGTAGCGGTTCAGCGCGACCTGCGCGAGACGCTCGCCGAGCGCCGCGGCGAGCGGTTCGGGCAGCGGGTACGGGTTCTCCATCGCGTCGAGCTTCACGAACCCGCTCGCGTCCGGCACCGGATAGCTCGTCATCGCGAGCACGTCGCGGCGAATGATGTCTTGTGGCGTCGTCATGATCTCAAGCCGGCGTGCGTCGCGCCGGCGTCAAATGATCGGCAAGGCGGAGGCCGCCGCCCTGCACAGGTGTCTCCAGCCCCGGCCTTCGGGGTGCGGGCCGGGCGGCACATCCGCGCCTGCCCCGGCCCCGCGCTGCGTGCGCTCAGTTCTTCATCCGGAATTCGGCGCTCTTCGCGTGCGCCTGCAGCCCCTCGCCATACGCGAGTTCGGATGCGATCTCGCCGAGCGTCTGCGCGCCTTCGGCGCTGACCTCGATCAGGCTCGAGCGCTTGATGAAGTCGTACACGCCGAGCGGCGACGAGAAACGCGCGGTGCGCGACGTCGGCAGCACGTGGTTCGGGCCCGCGCAGTAGTCGCCGAGGCTCTCGCTCGTGTAGCGGCCGAGGAAGATCGCGCCCGCATGGCGGATCTGCTGGCCCCATTGCTGCGGCTCCAGCGCGGAAATTTCCAGGTGCTCGGGCGCGATGTCGTTCGCGATCCGGCAGGCTTCGGCCATGTCGCGCACCTTGATCAGCGCGCCGCGGCCTTCGAGCGACGCGCGGATCACGTCCTGGCGCGGCATCGACGGCAGCAGCTCGTTGATCGCCTTCTCGACGCGCTCGAGGAACGCACCGTCCGGACACAGCAGGATCGACTGCGCGAGCTCGTCGTGCTCGGCCTGCGAGAAGAGATCCATCGCGACCCAGTTCGGGTCGGTCGTGCCGTCGCACAGCACGAGGATTTCCGACGGCCCGGCGATCATGTCGATGCCGACCGTGCCGAACACGCGGCGCTTCGCCGACGCGACGTACGCATTGCCGGGGCCGCAGATCTTGTCGACGGCCGGCACCGTCGCCGTGCCGTACGCGAGCGCGCCGACCGCTTGCGCGCCGCCGATCGTGAACACGCGATCGACGCCGCCGAGCAGCGCCGCGGCGAGCACGAGGTCGTTCTTCACGCCGTCCGGCGTCGGCACAACCATCACGATCTCGCCGACGCCCGCGACGCGCGCGGGAATCGCGTTCATCAGCACCGACGACGGATACGCCGCCTTGCCGCCCGGCACGTACAGGCCGACGCGGTCGAGCGGCGTGATCTTCTGGCCGAGCACCGTGCCGTCGCTTTCCGTGTACTGCCAGCTATGCGTGCCGCACTCGATCTTCTGCTTCTCGTGGTACGCGCGCACCCGCGCGGCCGCCGCTTCCAGCGCCGCGCGCGCCTTCGGCGCGAGGCCGTCGAGCGCCGTCTGCAGCGCGTCCTGCGGCAGCTCCAGCGCGGCGACGCTGTTCGCGCTCAGCCGGTCGAAGCGGTTCGTGTATTCGAGCACCGCGGCGTCGCCGCGCGACTTCACGTCGGCGAGGATCTGCGCGACCGATTGCTCGATCGCCGCGTCTTCGCTTGCCTCGAATGCGAGCAGCGCGCGCAGCTCGGCGCCGAAGCCTTCGCTCGTCGAATCGAGCTTGCGGATGGTGATGGACATGGGAGTTCCGTTACGGTGATGCGCTCAACCGCCATTCTGCGACGCGCGTTCGAACGCGTCGAGGATCGGCTTGAGTGCCGTGCGCTTCAACTTCAGCGCAGCCTGGTTCACGACGAGGCGCGACGAGATCGCCATGATCTCCTCGACCTCGACCAGATTGTTCGCCTTCAGCGTGCCGCCCGAGCTGACGAGGTCGACGATCGCATCGGCCAGCCCCACCAGCGGTGCGAGTTCCATCGAGCCGTACAGCTTGATCAGGTCGACGTGCACGCCCTTCGCGGCAAAGTGTTCGCGCGCCGTTTCGACGTACTTCGTCGCGACGCGCAGCCGCGCGCCCTGGCGCACGGCGCTCGCGTAATCGAAGCCGGCCGATACGGCCACCGACATCCGGCAGCGCGCAATGTTCAGGTCGATCGGCTGGTACAGGCCCGAGCCGCCGTGCTCGACCAGCACGTCCTTGCCGGCCACGCCGAAATCGGCCGCGCCGTATTCGACATAGGTCGGCACGTCGCTCGCGCGCACGATGATCACGCGCAGGTCCGGGTTCGTCGTCGGCAGGATCAGCTTGCGCGACGTTTCCGGATCCTCCGTCACCTGCACGCCGGCGGCGGCGAGCAACGGCAGGGTTTCCTCGAAAATCCGGCCCTTCGACAACGCAAGGGTCAACGGCGGGGTCAGCGGCGCGGTCATGCTTGGCTCCCGGAAAGGCGGCGCACGTTCGCGCCGACAGCGGTCAGTTTGGCTTCCATGCGGTCGTAGCCGCGGTCCAGGTGATAAATGCGGTCGACGAGCGTTTCGCCGTCGGCACGCAGCCCGGCGATCACGAGGCTCGCCGACGCACGCAGGTCGGTCGCCATCACGTTCGCGCCCGACAGCTTCTCGACGCCCGTCACGAGCGCGGTGTTGCCGTCGATCGTGATGTTCGCGCCGAGCCGGTTCAACTCCTGCACGTGCATGAAGCGGTTCTCGAAAATGGTTTCGACGACCTGCGCGGTACCCGTCGCGACCGTATTGAGGGCCATGAACTGCGCCTGCATGTCGGTCGGGAACGCCGGGTATTCCGACGTGCGGATCGTGACCGCCGACGGCCGGCGGTCCATCTTCACGCGCAGCCAGCTGTCGCCTTCCTCGATCGACATGCCGGCTTCGCGCAGCTTGTCGATCACCGCGTCGAGGATGTGCGGGCGCACGCCCGTCAGCATCACGTCGCCGCCCGCCGCCGCGACCGCGCACAGGAACGTGCCGGCCTCGATGCGGTCGGGGATCACCGAATGGCGCGCGCCGTGCAGCCGCTCGACGCCCTGGATCACGAGGCGATCGGTGCCGATGCCGTCGATTTTCGCGCCCATCGCGACCAGCAAGTGTGCGAGATCGCTCACTTCCGGCTCGCGCGCCGCGTTTTCGATCACCGTCTCGCCGTCTGCCAGCGTCGCGGCCATCAGCAGGTTCTCGGTGCCCGTCACCGTGATCATGTCGGTCACGATGCGCGCGCCCTTCAGCCGCTTCGCACGCGCTTCGATGAAGCCGTGCTCGATGCTGATCTCGGCGCCCATCGCCTGCAGGCCCTTGATGTGCTGGTCGACCGGCCGCGCGCCGATCGCGCAGCCGCCCGGCAGCGACACCTTCGCCTCGCCGAAGCGTGCGAGCAGCGGCCCGAGCACGAGGATCGACGCGCGCATTGTCTTGACGAGCTCGTACGGCGCCACGAGGTTGTCGACGCGCGACGCGTCGAGCTGCACGCGGCAGCCGTCGGTCTCGCTCTTCACGCCCATCTGGTTCAGCACCTTCAGCGTGGTGCGCACGTCTTTCAGGTTCGGCACATTGTCGAGGTCGACCGGATCGGCGGTGAGCAGCCCCGCGCACAGGATCGGCAGCGCGGCATTCTTCGCGCCCGACACGACGATCTCGCCCGACAGGCGGTGGCCGCCTTCGATCACGAGCTTGTCCATCCCATGGCCATGCGATTCCCCGTTGGCGGCCGGGTGTGCCGTGGCGACGCTCTGGACGGCGTCGCGCTCGTTGACGGTGACTTGCACTCAGTGAGTTCCGGTTATGCGTTCTGCCATTCGGCGGGCGTCAGCGTCTTCATGCTGAGCGCGTGAATTTCCTGCTTCATGCGATCGCCGAGCGCCGCGTAGACGAGCTGGTGCCGCTGGATCGGGCGCTTGCCTTCGAAGGCCGCCGACACGATCGTCGCGAAGAAATGCTGGCCGTCGCCTTCGACTTCCAGATGCGTGCAGGCGAGACCGCCGGCGATGTATTGCTTGACCTGTTCGGGAGTCGGCAACATGGTGTAAGGCTCCTGTCGGCGCGCGCCGCCTGGATGGCGGCCGCTGCCTGTCGATATCAATGACGCAGTTTGTAGCCGGTCGCGAGCAGCCGCATCGCGATCAGCGCGAGCAGCACGAAGAAACCGGTGACGATCGCGAGGCTCGCGAACGGGTTGATGTCGGACGCGCCGAAGAACCCGAAACGGAAGCCGTCGATCATGTAGAAAAACGGATTGAGACGCGAGATCTCGCGCCACACGGGCGGCAGCGAATGCGTCGAATAGAACACGCCGGACAGGAACGTCAGCGGCATGATCAGGAAGTTCTGGAACGCGGCGAGCTGGTCGAACTTCTCGGCCCAGATCCCGGCGATCAGGCCGAGCGTGCCGAGGATCGCCGAGCCGAGCAGCGCGAACGCAATGATGAACAGCGGCGCCGCGAAATGCATCGGGATAAACCAGATCGTCACGACGAACACGCCCGTGCCGACCGCGAGGCCGCGCACCACGGACGCGAGCACGTACGCGCCGAAGATGTCGCGGTACGACAGCGGCGGCAGCAGCATGAACACGAGATTGCCGGTGATCTTCGACTGGATCAGCGACGACGAGCTGTTCGCGAACGCATTCTGCAACACGCTCATCATCACGAGGCCCGGTACGAGAAAACTCACGTACTCGACGCCCGGATAGACCTCGACGCGGCCCGACAGCGCGTGGCCGAAGATCGTCAGGTACAGCAGCGCCGTCACGATCGGCGCGAGCACCGTCTGGAACGACACCTTCCAGAAACGCAGCAGCTCCTTGTAGAACAGCGTTTGAAACCCGCTCATGCCAGTCCCTCGATCACCTCGGCCCCGTTCATCACCTGGACGAACACGTCTTCGAGGTCGGCCTTGCGGACCTCGATCTCGTCGAATGTGCAGCCCGCCGCGCGGCATTGCGCGAGGATCCGCTCGACATCGTCGTAGCTCGTCAGGCGCAGCAGGTGCTCGCCCGGCGCGCGCGCGGCCGGATCGGTCTCCAGCCCGCGCAGCTCGGTGGGCAGCGCGCCCGTTGCCAGCCGCAGGTACAGCTGCAGCCCGGCGAAGCGGCGCAGCAGCGCGTCGGTGCGGTCGAGCGCGACGACTTCGCCACGGCGCAGCATCGCGATGCGGTCGCACAGCGACTCGGCTTCCTCGAGGTAGTGGGTGGTCAGCACGATCGTGTGACCTTCGCGGTTCAGGCGCGAGATGAATTTCCACAGCGTCTGGCGCAGCTCGACGTCGACGCCGGCGGTCGGCTCGTCGAGCACGATCACGGGCGGCCGGTGCACGAGCGCCTGCGCGACCAGCACGCGGCGCTTCATCCCGCCGGACAGCGCGCGCATGTTCGCGTCGGCTTTCTCGGTGAGGTCGAGATTGGCCATCACCTCGTCGATCCAGTCGTCGTTGCGGCGCAGCCCGAAATAGCCGGACTGGATCCGCAGCGTCTCGCGGACGGTGAAGAACGGGTCGAACACGAGTTCCTGCGGCACGACACCGAGCGCGCGGCGCGCGCCACGGAAGTCCTTGACGACGTCGTGACCGCGCACCGAGATACTGCCTTCGTCGGCCCGGGCGAGCCCGGCGAGGATACTGATGAGCGTGGTCTTGCCTGCGCCGTTGGGGCCGAGCAGACCGAAAAACTCGCCTTCCTCGACCGACAGGCTGACGCCCTTGAGCGCCTGAAGCGATTTGTAGCGCTTCTTGACGTGACGGATTTCTATGGCTGACATGACTGTGCGCGGCGCAAGGGCCGCGACGCCTATTCTGTGCTTGCTGCGAATGAAAATGGGGGCCGGACGCCGATTGGCTGCCCCGCAAAACGCTTGATTATAGGGCAAACCGGCTGGTGGAGCCGGTGCCGGAGGCACGCGGCCTGAAGCGTGCGCGCGCCGGCTGGCGCGGCAGGCTCCGGTCGGACAGGGTCAATGTCGCCCGGTGCCTTCGATGAGCGCGTCGACGCCGTAGGCGCGCGCGAGGCTGGCGAGCTTCGGGGGGAGATTGAGGATGTCGAGGGTCGCGCCGCGCGCCTTGGCGGCACGTTGCCATGCGAGCAGCACGGCGAGCGCGGACGAGTCGAACTGCGTCAGCGCCGCGCAATCGACGGCGGTCGCGCCCGCGCCGATGCGCGCAAGACCGTCCGCGAGCGCGGACTTCGCGCTCGCGACGGTCAGCGAGGAGCCGGCTTCGAAACCGCTCACGACGCTTGCTTGCCGGCGGCAAGTTGCTGGTTGCGCTGCGTGAGGAACTGGATCAGGCCGTCCACGCCGCTTTGCTGGATCTTCTCGTTGAACTGCTGCTGGTACGTCTGGATCAGCCATGCGCCGAGCACGTTCAGGTCATACACCTTCCAGCCGTTCGCCGTCTTGTACAGGCGGTAGTCGATCTGGACCGGCTGGCCGTTGTTCATCGCGACCGTCTTGACCACGACGTCGGTATCGGCCGAATCGGCACGGAACGGCGGGTACTGGATCTGCTGGTCCGGCTTCAACTGCGCCAGCGCGCCCGAATACGTGCGGATCAGCAGCAGCTTGAACTGCTCCTGAACCTGCTGCTGCTGTTCGGCCGTCGCCGTGCGCCAGTTGCGGCCCATCGCGAGCTGCGTGGTGCGGCGGAAATCCGTGTACGGCAGGATGTCCTTGTTGACGATCGAGATGATGCGGTTGGTGTCGCCCTGCTTGATCGTCTGCTGCTTGACTTCGTCGAGCACCTGCTGCGTCGCCGTCTTGATCAGCGCCTGCGGGTTCGACTGGTCGACTTGCGCGTGGGCTGCGCTGCCGAACGAGAACAGCGCCGCGAAAACGGGGATCAGGAACAGTTTTTTCATCATAGTGACCTGCATGAATAAGTCGATGCGAAGGTTGGAGCAGGTAGCTTACGCGCAAGTTCGCGCACGCTACCGACTGAATCGTTTCTGGCTGTAACGAATGTAAATCCGTCAGTGCAGACGAATACTCGGGAAGCGGAACCCGCCCGGCGACGGCGGCGCCACCTGCATCGGCGGCACGTTCGTCTCGCTGGCCGGGTTCGGCGATTCGGCCGCGCCCGATGCGCCTGCCTGCGCCGTCGCGCCGCCCACCGCTGCCGCGCCCGCCGTTCCGGCCGCGCCGGCTGCCGCCGGTGCCGCGCCGTCGTCCGGCAGGTCGTACTTCGGCAGCGCGTCGTTGCTCGACGTCGCGGCCGCCTCGCCGCGCGCGTTGCTGATCAGCATCTGGCGGCGCTGCAGGTACGCGTTACGCACGAACGAATACTTGTCGAGTGCCGCGGCATCCAGCACGTCGCCCGCGCCGAGCAGGTTCGAACGCGTGTTGACGAGGTTGACGCCGAACAGGCCCCAGCTCAGGCCATCCGGCTTCACGTAGGTGAGCGGGTTGCCGACGTAGTCGACGCCCAGGCCGGCCGTGTCGCGCAGCGTGCTCGGGCCGAGCAGCGGCAGCACCAGATACGGGCCCGACGGCATACCGTAGCGGCCCATCGTGATCCCGAAGTCGGCCGTGTGCTTCGGCAGCTTCGCGATCGTCGCGACGTCGAACAGGCCGCCGACGCCGAACACCGTATTGATCACGACGCGCATGATGTCGCCGACGCCGTCCGCGATCCGCAGCTGCACGATGTTGTTCGCCGCGATGTAGACGTCGCCGATGTTCGAGAAGAAGTTCGTCACGCTGTCGCGAACCGGCTGCGGCACCACGTACTGGTAGCCCTTCGCGACCGGCTTCAGCGCATACGTATCGACCGTGTCGTTGAACTTGTACATCGTCCGGTTAAAGCCTTCGAGCGGATCGCCCTTGGTCGGCGTCTGCACGGTCGCGCAGCCGCTCAACGCGGCGACTGCCGCTATCGCCAGCGCGGCGTGCCTGATGCGGATCGTCTGCATGGTCATTACCCTCTTCTAATCTCTCGTGTGGTTATTGGGCCGCGGCACCGGACGCGGCGGGCGCAGCGGACACCGCCGACGCCGGCACCGCCACCGGTGCAGGCGCGGCCGGCGCGCCGGCTGCCGGCTTCGCGCCGCCCGCATCGGCGGCCTTGCTGTAAAGGAACTGGCCGATCAGGTTCTCGAGGACGATCGCCGATTGCGTCATCGTGATCGTATCGCCCGACTTCAGCATTTCGGTGTCGCCGCCCGGATCGAGGCCGATATATTGCTCGCCGAGCAGGCCCGACGTCAGGATCTTCGCCGACGAATCCTTCGGGAACTGATACTGGCCGTCGACATCGATCGTGACAAGCGCCTGGTACGTGTTCGTGTCGAAACCGATCGCCTTCACGCGGCCGACCACGACGCCCGCGCTCTTCACGGCCGCGCGCGGCTTCAGCCCGCCGATATTGTCGAATTTCATCTTCACCGAGTAGGTCGGCTGAAACGAAAACGAGCTCATGTTGCCGACCTTCAGCGCCAGGAACAGCACCGCAAGGAAGCCCACCACCACGAACAGGCCGACCCAGAAGTCGAGAGCAGTCTTTTTCATCGTCATCCCAAAATTTGGCTTGGCTGAGGCTTAGCTGAACATCAGCGCGGTCAGCAGGAAATCGAGGCCGAGTACGGCGAGCGACGCGAACACGACCGTCTTGGTCGTCGCGCGCGACACGCCCTCGGGCGTGGGCTTCGCTTCATACCCTTGAAACAGTGCAATGAAGGTCACGGCGAACCCGAACACGATGCTCTTGATCACGCCGTTGCCAACGTCGGCCCAGACCTGGACCCCGCCCTGCATCTGCGACCAGAACGCACCCGGATCGACGCCGATCAGCACGACACCGACGAAGTAACCGCCGAGCACGCCGACCGCATTGAAGATCGCGGCCAGGAGCGGCATCGCGATGATGCCCGCCCACAGGCGCGGCGCGATCACGTTCTTGATCGGGTCCACCGCCATCATCTCGAGCGCGGTGAGCTGCTCGCCGGCTTTCATCAGACCGATCTCGGCCGTGAGCGACGTGCCCGCGCGGCCCGCGAACAGCAGCGCGGTGACGACCGGCCCGAGCTCGCGCACGAGCGACAGCGCGACCAGCAGGCCGAGCGCCTGCTCGGAACCGTAGCGGTTCAGCGTGTAGTACCCCTGCAGGCCGAGCACGAAGCCGACGAACAGCCCCGACACGGCGATGATCACGAACGAATAGTTGCCGAGGAAGTGGATCTGCTTCGTGACCAGCCGCGGCCGGCGCAGCAGCGGGAAGAATTCCAGCACGAGGCGCACGAACAGCCGCGTGCCGTAGCCCGCGCGCTCGAGGCCGCCGATGACGTAACGTCCGATCGCGCTGATCATGCGCGCCCTCCGCCGAGCCCGAAATCCGCCGCCAGCGGCGGGCTCGTGTAATGAAATTTGAACGGGCCGTCCGGCGCGCCGTCGATGAACTGTCGCACGCTCGGATCGGTCGACGCGCGCAGCTCGTCGGGCGTACCCTGCGCGAGCACGCCGCCGTTGGCCAGGAAATACACGTAGTCGGCGATCGCGAACGATTCCGGCACGTCGTGCGTGACCAGGATCGACGTGGCACCCAGCGCCTGGTTCAGCGTGCGGATCAGGTTCGCGGTGATGCCGAGCGAGATCGGATCGAGGCCGGCGAACGGCTCGTCGTACATGATGAGCTGCGGATCGAGCGCGATCGCGCGCGCCAGCGCGATGCGGCGCGCCATCCCGCCCGACACCTCGGACGGCATCAGGTCGCGCGCGCCGCGCAGGCCGACCGCGTTGAGCTTCATCAGCACGAGGTCGCGGATCAGGTCTTCGGGCAGGTCGGTATGCTCGCGCAGCGCGAACGCGACGTTCTCGAACACCGACATGTCGGTGAACAACGCGCCGAACTGGAACAGCATGCCCATCTTGCGGCGCAGCGCATACAGGCCGTCGCGCGTTTGCGCGCCGACATCGGCGCCGTCGAACAGCACCTGGCCGCGGCGCGCACGCACGAGGCCGCCGATCAGGCGCAGCACGGTCGTCTTGCCGCAACCCGACCCGCCCATGACCGCGACGACCTGCCCACGCCCGAAGCGCAGGTTCAGGTTGGACAGGACGAGGCGGTCGCCGTAGCCAAAGTCGACGTCGCGAAGTTCCAGCAGGGTCTCGGTAGGAGTGGGGCTCACGGAGCTGACAGTCCTTTTACGCAGAACGCCGAATTATAGGGCCTGCATTGGAATGATGTCGTGACGCCGTTCCGTGCCCTGCGGTCAATGATTGTCAAATTGTCCGGGAAAACATTGCTGCAATGCAACAACGGCAGCCCGATAGTCGGCCGCGCCCGTCACCGCACTGACCACCGCGACACTGCCGACACCCGTCGCCAGCACGGCCGGCAGCGCGTCGAGCCCCACCCCGCCGATCGCGACGAGCGGCGCCCGCGCCCCCGCGAAGCGCGCATAGCGGGCAATCCGCGCCAGGCCCTGCGGCGGCGCGGCGACGGCCTTGGTCGCGGTCGCAAACACGGGGCCGAGCGCGAGGTAGCTCGGGCGCTCGTGCAATGCGCGCAACATTTCGTAATAACCGTGGCTCGAAAGTCCGAGCCGCAGGCCTGCGCGCGCGATCGCGGCCAGATCGGCCGTTTCGAGGTCTTCCTGGCCCAGATGAACGCCGTACGCCCCCTCTTCCACGGCGATCTGCCAGTGATCGTTGATGAACACGCGCGCATCGGGATGGCGGCGCCCGGCCGCGACCGCACGTGCGATTTCCCGCCGCAACGTGTCCGGCGTCGCGCCTTTCACGCGCAGTTGCACGGTCCGCACACCGCAATCGAGCACGCGCTCGACCCATTCGGCGTCCGGCACGACCGGATAGAGGCCGAGCTGCGCGGGGCACGGCGCGAACGCGGGCTCCGGCGCGGCCGGCAGCCCGGCGACACGCGGAAACCGCGCGGCGTCGACCGGCCACGCATCGGCGGCGCGCGTTTCGTCGCCGTCGCGCCAGGCCAGCGCCAGCACCAGCGCGTCGACCGGCGCAAAGCCGCAGTCGAGGAACGCGGCGAGCGCGGCAATCCAGTCGTCCGCGAGCGGGTGCGCGGCGTCGAGCGCGTAGCGCGCGCCCGCCGCGTGCAGCACCGCCCCCTGCTCGTCGAATTCGATCGCGACCGCGCCCGGCGCCGCGGGCCGCGACGCGGCCGACGCGCGCGCCTGCGCGGCGCGGTCGCCGGCCGATACGATCAGCACGTCGCCGTCGGCCGGCGCGTCGGGCACCGCGACGCAAAGCCGCCACGGCGCGGCGGCGCTCGGCCAGTCGCCCAGCCGGGCGCGAATCCGTTCGGCCGCTTCGGCCAGTTCGTCGGCCGGCGGCCAGAATGCATCGGCGAAACGCACGCTCATGCGCCGCCCCCGTCCTGGTGCCAGAACGGCATCCCGACGACCGGCGTGCTGGCGTGCGCGGTCTCGCGCGCGTCCATCGGCCCGGCGAGATACGCGGCACGGCCGGCCTCGACGCCCTGCGCGAACGCACGCGCCATGATCTCCGGGTGCGTGGCCTGCGACACGGCGGTGTTCAGCAACACGCCGTCGAAGCCCCATTCCATCACCTGGCACGCGTGCGACGGCACGCCGAGCCCGGCGTCGACGATCAGCGGCACGTCCGGCAGGCGCTCGCGCAGCACGCGCAGCCCGTACGGGTTCACGACGCCCTTGCCGGTGCCGATCGGCGCGCCCCACGGCATCAGCGCCTCGCAGCCGGCGTCGAGCAGCCGCCGGCCGATCACGAGATCCTCGGTGCAGTACGGCAGCACCTTGAAACCGTCCTTGACCAGTTGCGCGGCCGCCTCGATCAGGCCGACCGGGTCGGGCTGCAGCGTGTAGTCGTCGCCGATCAGCTCGAGCTTGATCCAGTCGGTGCCGAACACCTCGCGCGCCATGTGCGCGGTCGTCACGGCTTCGGCGACGGTCTGGCAGCCGGCCGTGTTCGGCAAGAGCGGCACCGCGTGGCGCTTGAGCAGGTCGAAGAAGCCGGCTTCGGCCGTGCCGCCCGTCATCTGGCGGCGCAGCGCCACCGTCACCATCCCGGGGCGCGACGCGGCGATCGAATCGGACAGCGACTGCAGCGACGGATAGCGCGACGTGCCGATCAGCACGCGGCTTGCGAAGGTTTCGCCGTACAGCGTCAGCGCGTCGGCGGAGGTGAGGGACGTCATGTCGTTTTCCTGAAAGAGCGGGGGACGAACCGGCGGCGCTCAGCCGCCCGCGACCGGGTGCACGACGTCGAGCTTGTCGCCCGCCGCGAGTGCGCGCGCCGCGTGCTGCGTGCGCGCGACGAAGTTGCCGTTCAGCGCGACCGCGTACGGCGGACGCGCGCCGTACGCGGCGAGCGCGTCGGCCACCGTTGCGCCGTCGGGCAACGTCAGGTTCTGTTGGTTGATCTGGATGTCCATGAGGCTCGTCGAATTCGGTCGGCGGTGCGCGTCAGGCCGGCTGGCGCGCGTCGTTGCGGTGATGAAGGAGCGTCGGCCAGCGCTCGGCGTCGCGCCACGCGGCGAACGCGTCGGTATCGCCGAACACGCCGCCGAGCGCGGCTTCGGCAAGCGCGACGGCCGCGTGCGCGACTTCCGGCGCGATCATGAAGCCGTGCCGGTACAGGCCGTTGACGGCGAGCGTCGACGCACCATCCCAGATCACCGCCGGGCGATGATCGGGCAGCGTCGGCCGGCACTGCGCATTGAGTTCCAGGATGCGCGCCTCGCCGAACGCCGGATGCACGGAGAACGCCGCGCTCAGCAGTTCGAGCGCGGAGCGCACGCTGACGGGCGACATGTCCTCGCCCTCCACCTCGGTCGCGCCGATCACGTAGAGATCGTCCTGCTTCGGTGCGATGTAGAGCGGGTAGCGCGGATGCAGCAGCCGCACGGGCCGGGTGAGCCCGATGCCGGGCGCGTGCACGCGCGCGACTTCGCCGCGGATGCCGCGCAACGCGGGCAGCGCGGGTTTCGCGCCGAGCCCGCGGCAATCGATCGTGAAATGCGCGGCAGGCAGGTTCGCATCGTCGATCGTGACGTGCCAGTGCAGGTCGACGCCGCGCTCGGCGAGGCCGGCCGCGAGCGCGCGCAGCGCCTGGCGATTGTCGAGCTGGCCTTCGTTCGGCAGCAGCAGGCCGCGCGCGAAGCGGCCCGCGAGCACCGGCTCGGCCGCGTCGACCTGCGCGCCGGCGAGAGTCACGAAACCGCTGTCGAACAGGCCGGCCGGCGCGTTCGCGCGCACGCGCCGCTCGAACAGCGGCGCCTCCGCGCGGTCCGCGTGATGCCAGACGACGAGCGTGCCGTGATGCTGGAAGAAGACGGGTTCGGGCAGTTCCGCGAGCCACTGCGGCCAGCGCGCGAGCGACGCGGCGCCGAGCTCGGTGATCAGCAGCTCCGCGCTCGCCGCTTCCGCGAGCGGTGCGAGCATGGCGGCCGCGATCCACGCGGCCGACTGCTCGCCGTCCGGGCCGCCGCGCTCGTAAAGCGCGACGCGATGGCCGTCGCCTGCGAGCCGCCATGCGATCAGGCGGCCGACGAGGCCGCCGCCGAGCACCGCGAAATCGGGGTGGGTGTCCCGGACGTTCATCGCGCCCCCTCCGCGCGGGCGCGCCCGACGAACGTCGACGCGCACGCGCCGCCGCATGCGAACGCACGCGACATCGGGCCGGGAACCATGCAAAAGACTGAAGATTGTGCGGTCATCATTCCTTCCGTAACGCGCAATGCGCGTACCCAAAAGGACGAAACCGGCAGCAAAGGCCGGCCGGGCGGGACTCGGGCGCTGACCATGTGGGATGGCAGCCAGCGCGACCCGGCGGGATCAGAAACTTCCCTCGCCGGTATTACCCGGATCGGGTGCGAAGGGTCTTTCTCAGCCTCATTGCGCTGCCCGGAACATCCGCCGGCCGCGCTACAAAGCACCCCTGTTTCGTCGTCGGCCATTAGACCATAAAAGCGGAAAGCGCCGCAAACTGTCCCCCTTGCGGCAAATTCGCCGTCGTGCCGCGCCGCTCTGGCACAATGCCCGCAGGCCGGCCGCACGAGCGGCCGGTTGCCGCGTCACCGCCGGCCTTAAGTGCCGTTTAAGACACGCGGGCGACCATCCGGACGCCCGCCGTCAGTCGGCGCCGCGTCCCGGCATGCCGTATCGCGGCGCGCGCCCGGCTTCGCCCGGCCCGCGCGCCGGCTACTCATCAGGAAGCACATGACCCAATCGATCGATCCCGTCCGCTCCGCCTCCGACGCGCCGCAGGACGAGCGCCCGGTATCCGCATGGAGCCTCATCAAGCCCTACTGGGTATCGTCCGAATGGAAAATCGCATGGGGCCTGCTGGTCGCGATCATCGCGATCAACCTCTGCGTGGTCTGGATCAACGTCCGGCTCAACAAGTGGAACGCGGAGTTCTACAACGCGCTGCAGTCGAAGGACGTCCACGACTTCCCGAACCTGCTGATGCAGTTCTCCGCGCTCGCGTTCGCGTTCATCATCCTCGCCGTGTACGGCCGCTACCTGCGGCAGATGCTCGGCTTCCGCTGGCGCCAGTGGCTCACCGACCGTTTTCTCGGCCAGTGGCTCGGCGATCGCGCGTTCTACCGGATCGAACGTGACCGTCTCGCCGACAACCCCGACCAGCGGATCACCGACGACCTTCAGTCGTTCTCGACGACCACGCTCGCGCTGTCGCTCGACCTGCTGTCGACGGTCGTCACGCTCGTGTCGTTCATCACGATCCTGTGGTCGCTCGCCGGCGCGCTGACGCTCTCGCTCGGCGCGACGCCGATCACGATCCCCGGCTACATGGTGTGGGCGGCGGCGCTGTACGCGGTGGTCGGCTCGCTGATCATCCAGAAGGTCGGCCACCCGCTCGTGTCGATCAACTACCAGCAGCAGCGCGTCGAGGCCGACTTCCGCTTCGGGCTGATCCGCGTGCGCGAGAACGCCGAGCAGATCGCGTTCTACGACGGCGAGAAGACCGAGACCGGCAACGCGCAAAACCTCTTCATGCGCATCCGCGACAACTGGTGGCGCGTGATGAAGTACACGAAGCGGCTCACTTTCGTGCTGAGCTTCTACGGGCAGATCGCGATCATCTTCCCGCTCGTCGTCGCCGCGCCGCGCTATTTCGCGGGCGCGTTCTCGTTCGGCGTGCTGATGCAGATCTCGTCCGCGTTCGGTACCGTCAGCGATTCGTTCTCGTGGTTCATCAACAGTTACTCGACCCTCGTCGAGTGGCGCGCCACCGTCAACCGTCTGCGCGAATTCAAGCGCGTGATGGGCACGTCGCACCTGAAGGAAAGCCTGTCGCCCGCGACCGAGCACGGCGGCATCAACCTGCATTACGTCGACGCCGCGAAGCTGTCGACGTCGTCGCTCAAGCTCGCGCTCCCGAACGGCAACGCGCTCGCGAACATCGGCAGCGTCACGATCGAGCCCGGCTCGCGCTGGCTCGTGATCGGCAAGTCGGGTTCCGGCAAGAGCACGTTCATGCGCGCGCTCGCGGGGCTCTGGCCGTTCGGCGACGGCGCGATCGATGCGCCGGTCGGCGCGCGGATGATGTTCGTGCCGCAAACGAGCTATCTGCCGATCGGCACGCTGAAGGCCGCGCTCACCTATCCGGCGACAGCCGACGCGTTCAGCGACGAAGCCTGTCGCGACGCGCTGCGCGCATGCCGCCTCGACGATTATGCCGAGCGCCTCGACGAGACCGCGCACTGGACCCGCGTGCTGTCGCCGGGCGAACAGCAGCGCCTTGCCGGCGCGCGCGTGCTGCTGCACAAACCCGACTTCCTGTTCCTCGACGAAGCGACGAGCGCGCTCGACGCCGACAACGAGGCGCGCCTGTACCACCTGTTCGCCGAACGGCTGCCGAAGGCCGCGATCGTCAGCATCGCGCACCGCGAGTCGCTGGCCGCGTTCCACGTCGGCACGATCAACGTCGAGCGCGTGAACGACAGCGACAAGGTCGCCGCGTGAGGCCACGCGCAGCGCACGTCGCCCGGATCGCGCTGATCACCGGCGCCGGCTCGGGGATCGGCGCGATCCGGGCGACGTGCGCTGCGCGTGGCNNTGGCGCTGCACGCACGCGGCGCGGACGAAGCGGCACGCGCGCGGCTCGCCGAAGTCGCCCGCGCGTGCACGGCGGCCGGCGCGGAGTGCGTCACGCTCACCGGCGATCTCGGCGAGCCCGGCGTGGCCGCGTCGCTCGTCGATGCCGCCGCCACGCGCTTCGGCGGGCTCGATCATCTCGTCGCCAACGCCGGCTTCGCCGCGCGGC